>DXDD01000088.1 GCA_019115665.1 Candidatus Eisenbergiella pullistercoris
TTATGGGCGCAGATCCAGTCGATTGCAGGGGGCATCACCTTCAAAGAGGTGAGAAGGCGCAGATTCTTAACGCCCTGCTCCAGCGCTTCCTGCACCAGAAGGGCATAAACAGGCGTTGTGGTCTCAAAGCCAACCGCCGCAAAAATGTATCCATGATCCGGGTCCGCTTTTGCAAGCCTCAGCGCGTCCATAGGGGAATAGACCATCCGCACGCTGCATCCCTTCGCGCGCGCCTCGCTCAGGCTCATGCTGCTTCCGGGGACGCGGAGCATATCGCCGAAGGTTACGATGCGGTTCTCCGGATTCATGCCCAGTTCGATCAGCCGGTCAATGTAGGCGCTCACCGTCACGCAGACCGGACAGCCGGGGCCGGAGACCAGCTCAATGGACGGCGGAAGCAGGGCCGGGATCCCGTTTCTGTGAATCTCCGCCGTATGGGTGCCGCACACCTCCATAAACCGCAGGGGCGGGCCGTCATAGCTTTGCAGATACTCAAGGATTTTCATCCGCCATGACCTCCTCCAGCTCGTCAAACAGCTCCTGCATCCGGTCTCCTTCTTCTTCCGAAAGCACCTGCAGGATGCAGCCCGCATGCACCAGCACCCGGTCGCCGGGCTTCACCTTTACAAGCCCGGCCTCCGCAGTGACCTGGTTTCCCTGAAAATCCACCACAGCCTTACTCTCTTTTACTGTCAAAACCCTTCCGGGCAATGCGACGCACATAAATTTTCTCCCTGTTATCTGAAAATGACATAGTTACCGTCTTATTTTCCCGGCCCATGGTCGCCGGAGGAACATGCGGACATGTCTGCCCAACCCGCTGTCTGCAGGAACAGGCAGCTTTCCCGCATTCTCACTTCTCCACACAGCTCTGCGGGAACACAGACCGCCCTTCCTATTATACACCCTTCCTTCCGGATTTCCATCCTTTCGCGGTTTTTCCTGCCGGATGCTTCCGCCCCAGTTACTTTTCATGGGGCGGGAAAATACTGCTGTTAATTCCTTCTCCCATATCGAAAAAACCCTGCTTCATATCCGGCAGGATGCTCTGATACGGTTTAAATATAAGAATCTACATTGTATAACCGTACAAAAAGTCTGAAGCAACGGTTAAAAAGGGGATTTTCCGTTCTTTAACCGTACTTTTTACCACTATTTTGTCATCAGTACGGTTCCATACCTGATTTTCTCATCTGTAACCGTACTTTTGGGCTATTGGGTACGGTTATAAACAGATTTTTCAAGCTTTTAACCGTATCACGCCATGAAAAATACGGTTCAGAACAGTATTTTCCGGAATTCGATCCGTAAAAAATGAATTTTTGTACGGATCCAAAGCTATTTCTTCATTTTTCAACCGTATATGGGCAGAAGGTTTTCATGGAAGCCCCGGCGAAATGGTCCGTATAAGGCCCTGCGTAATGTTTTCTTTCAAAAATTCATGAAACCTTTCGTCTGGTCCCCTGTCCCGTGAAAAGTAACCCACCCTGTGTGTTTTCGTCCGGCCTGCGCGGTAAATGCGCAGACCTGGCTGAATCGTAACCCGGCGCTTCCGCCGGATATCCCGGTTCCTCTGTCCGTCCGCCGCATCATCCGCCTCTTATTCGATCACCCGGATCACATTCCCGTCCCGGTCGGTGATGGCAGTGGGCTCCAGCTCCACGGTCATGGGGAAGGAGGACAGCGGATAGACTCCCGCATGGGGTCCCAGCGCGCCGCACAGCTCCTCCAGGGCATTCTCCGGCAGGGTCAGAACGGTCACGCCGTCCTCCTCACAGACGCCGGCTTCCTTTCCCGGCCGGAACAGGACGGCGGTATCGCGGCTCTGAAGAAACAGCTCCCGGCCCTTTCCCACCCTGGCCCGGAGCATCCGGGTCAGAGTCCGGTCGTGGCCTGCGCCCAGGCGGAGGGTGACGCGGCCGTTTTCCAGCCGTGCGCCCAGCTCATCCATATAAAAGAAGGCGGTGGAAGAGCCGTCCCGATCCATCCCCTCCTGCCATGCCGCGCGGAGGGCGGCATCCTCCATCATGGAGGGGCGGGACAGGTCAGTGACGCACAGCGGGATCCGCCGTTCCAGCTCCGCCAGAAATTTTTCTCCGTTCCAGCACATCATGGCGGCCATTTCATCCGCCGTCAGTCCCACCGCCTGCAAAAAGACAAAATGACCGTTGGGCGTGTCCGCTTCTCCCAATTCCGGGTCAACCCGGAAGCCCAGGGCAGTCAGTCTGGTGTCCGTCTCCAGGGCGATGGGGCCGTTGGCGTCCATATGATGGCCGGAGCCGAAGGCGTTGCCGCTGGAAAAGACATACCGGGCCAGGTTCTGGAGCAGGCTGACGGGCCAGACGGGAGGCTGCTCCTCCTCTCCCCGTTTGAGGCGGAAGGTCAGCTCGAATCCATAGCCGCTTATCTCAGGGTCGTCGCTCTCTTTTTCATAAAGCTCGGTAAAGCCGTAAGTCACATAGTGCCAGTGAGGAACGCCGTGTTCGCTTTTCCACACCTCCACGCCGTCCAGGGGGTCGTCCCCGCCCAAGGCGTAGGGGATGATGGTGCCGTAGAAGAGGCCCTCCCGGGCCGGGTAAAGCCGGTGCATCGCCTCCGCGATGGCGTCAAAGCCGGCCTGCGTCAGTTCGTTTTCATCGTTCATCCGGTTTTCTCCTTTTTCTTTTGCCTGTGTGCGTCAGTCCCCGTCCCCGGCCTTGAAATTATAGATGGGCCGAATGATCTTCACAACCTCCGCCGTGGGGCCGATGTTGTCCAGAATATCCTGCATTCCCTTATAGGCCATGGGGCACTCATCCAGAGTGGCCCTGCTCACCGAAGTGGTGTAGATCCCCGCCATCTGCTTTTTGAACTCGGACACGGTAAAGGACTGCCTGGCGTCCGCCCGGCTCATGAGCCGTCCGGCTCCGTGAGGGGCCGAGCAGTTCCAGTCCTCGTTGCCCCTGCCCACACAGAGCAGGCTTCCGTCCCGCATATTGATGGGGATCAGCAGCCGCTCTCCTGCCCGGGCGGACACGGCACCCTTCCGCAGGATCATGGCATCGGTGTCGATATAGTTGTGAATGGTGGCAAACTGCTCCTCCACATGGAGCTTCATGCCTCCCACGATCTCGTCCATCATGGCCTGTCGGTTGAGCATGGCGAAGTGCTGAACGATTTTCATATCGTGAATATACTGCTCAAACAGCTCCCCGGACACATAGGCCAGAGCTTTGGGGATACTGGTCCGCTTCTGATTTTTCAGCTTCTTCAGTTCTTTCTGGATCTCCTTCCTGCGCCCCTCCGCTTTCATCCGGGCAATCAGCGCCTCGGCGGAGGCGTCGTCGGCGCGGTTGAGCATCCTGTATCCTGCTTCCTGATAGTAGCCGGCCACCTCCACCCCCAGATGACGGCTGCCGGAGTGGACCACGATATAAAGGTTCCCCTCGTCGTCCCTGTCCGCCTCGATAAAGTGATTGCCGCCTCCCAGGGTGCCGATGCTTTTCTCCGCCCGGAGCAGATCTGCATAGCGGGCACAGCACAGTTCGTTCAGGTTGATCTGGCTGAAATAGCGGTGAGCCTTCTCCCGAATGGAAAATCCGGATGGAATTTTCTCGCGGATCAGCCTGTCCAGCTTCTGAAGCTCCAGCCGCTTCTCCCGGATACGGATGGTCTCCATGCCGCAGCCAATGTCCACCCCTACCAGATTGGGCACCACTTTATCCGTTATGGTCATGGTGGTGCCAATGGTACAGCCCGCTCCGGCATGGATGTCGGGCATGAGCCGGATACGGCTGCCCGCCGCAAATTCCTGATCGCACAGCTGCTGAACCTGCGCGATGGAGGCACTGTCCGCCACATCAGTGAAAATCCTGGCCTCGTTGTATTTGCCTCTGATCTCGATCATAAAGTTCCTTTCTATTCCCGGGGCATGATGGTCCCGTCAGCCTTTTCTGCAATTTGAACCATCAAGAAGGACGTTTCCCTACAGGCGGTCTCAGGGCGGCTTCATACCGACCAGATTCCTCCTCTCTGTTTTCCGAAACCGGTCATATTGTGAATACTCATATGAACCAATGCCACCCCGTCATGGCGCCGGTCATCTCATCAAGCTGCACCGCAATGTCATAATGACTCCTGCAGCCCAGCAGAGCCGCAGGATGACCGTTTTCAAGGATCAGATCATAAAACGCGACCGCCTTGTCCCGGAATTCCTTTGGAATCTCCAGCACCGAAAAAGGTGCCGCTGACCGCGCGCTTTGAAAAAACGCAATCTCTGTTTTACCGCACTTAACCATGATCCCGCTTTTCGTGGTCAGTTCTCTCATGCTTCTGCCGCCTCACTTATGCTCAGATATCCCCCGGAGCCGGAGCTGGCATATTTCAAATGCATCCTCCACGGCGTCCTTTCCGAAGATCAAAAAGCGCCCTCAGCCCATCGTCGCAAAAGACGAACGGGCGCAGGGCGCAAAACAGACCGAAGGGAAGCCGCTCACATTGTCTGTACATTCCCGGCCTCTTTCACAGCAGACCATTTGCCTGGGCTGTCGCCGCTGTGAAAAAATTATATCATACTTCATGCCGGGTGGGGAGGACGATTTAAAGGTTTCCTGATTATGCCTCCTTTTATGCCAGATCCCCCGCTGCCTTGACACGGACGCGGCTGGTGCTTCCCACGCAGTAGGCAAGAGGCACATCCTCCACCTCGATGATCTCCACCGTATCCGGGATGGCTCCCGCCTCCACTGCCAGTCTTGCCGCCTCCTCCTTTGCCTGGGAAAGCGCCTGGTCTCTGGGGATCTGATCGTAGTCGATCAACTGTTCGTAATTTCCGGATACCTTGGAAATGGCGGAGCCGATGGCATTGGCGCAGCCGAAATGCTCCGGGTTGCAGACCTGAGACGTTCCGGCCAGATCCTTCGGGAGAATGATGGAACCGCCCCCCACAAGCACCACATCCACGTCGCCTCCGGAAAGCTTCAGGGAATCGATGCAGTCCTCCGCCATCCCCCGGATCACCTCCATGGCCTGGGCCGCGAAGCCGTCGTCGATCCCTTCCGCCAGCTTTGGATCGCCGATCCGCGCCATACCGAGCTTCACCGCAATGTCCGTTGCAGTCACTGTCTGTCCGCCGAATACCAGAGCCTCCGAGGTGATGCGGTAGCCCACACTGTCGGGGCCTACCGTCACGCGTCCGTCAGGCTGTCTGCGAACGATGGAGCCGCCCCCGAGCCCGATGGAAATGATATCCGGCATGCGGAAGTTGGTCCGCACGCCGCCGATGACTGCCGCCGCGCTGGACTCCCGCGGGAACGCGTTCTGGATGACGCCAAAGTCCGTGGTGGTCCCGCCCACATCAACGACGATGGAATTCTTCAGCCTGCTCAGGTAGGAAGCGCCCCGGATGGAGTTCGTAGGGCCGCATGCGATCGTAAGGATCGGATAGCGGCGGGCGTGCTCCATGGTCATCAGCGTGCCGTCGTTCTGAGAAAGATAGATCTCCGCATTGGTGATCCCCTCCTGCTTCAGAGACCTGGCAAAGCCTTCTGTAAACCGTTCCGCCACTTTGTACAGAGCCGCGTTCAGGATCGCGGCATTTTCCCTTTCGATCAGCCCCATGGAGCCGATCTCACTGGAGATGGAGACGGGGGTCTCCTCCCCCATGATCTCCCTGCACAGCCGGGCGATCTCCAGCTCCTGGTCGTTTCGGATCGTAGAAAAAACACAGGAGACGGCAATGGACTGCACCTTTCCCTTCACCCTCCGGAAAAACGCTTCCGCGGCCGCCCGGTCCAGCTGCGTGATCTCCCTCCCGTTGAATTCATAGCCGCCGCGGATCACCGTATGATCCTCAACCACAGCCTGAATATCCTCCGGCCAGTCTACCATGGGAGGGATGCCGGTGGTCGCAGGAGCGCCGATGCGCACCAGGCCGACCTTCGCCAGATTTTTTCTCTCCACAATGGCGTTGGTGCACTGGGTAGTTCCAAGCATCGCCTGGGATATGCTCTTCCTGTCGATCCCCGCCCTGTCGATCACTTCGCGGAGAGCGCAGAGGATCCCGTCATAAACGTCTTCGGTCGTGGGATGCTTCACCTCCGCCACCACCTGCAGCCTTTCGTCGATGATGACAGCGTCCGTATTCGTACCGCCCACATCTATACCAAGCTTATACATCGCTTCCGCCTCCCTTCACACGCTCTTCCAGCGGGATATAATCGGTATCCAGGCCGAAATACCGGGGGCCGACCAGCTCCAGGCCGGCCTGCGTGCGCCACATGTCATAGCATTTCAGCCCTGTCACCATGACCCGCTTTCCGTATTTCAGCGCTTCAGTGGTCACAGGAGTAAAGGTCTCCGTGTCCACCAGACAGATCAGATCCGGAACGGTAGCGCAGATCCGCCCGTCCACCGTCACGGAAAGATTCTCATTCTGGAAGGTGACCTCCGCCTTTTTTCCCCGGAAATCGCCGATCCCTTCCAACAGGATGCGGCCCAGATTGAACGCGCCGTTGGTTTCCCGAAGCACGTCCACGATCTTTCCCCGAAACAGGCCGTACCCTTCGCTTGCCTTCAGGAATGCTTCCTGCGGCGTGAGGTCCGGCTGATTTTTCACATTGCGGATCGCCCTTCCCAGCATCTCGCTGCGCGAGACGATATTTTTCACCCCGTAAGCTTTCATGGTCCTGCCGTCCATGATGTACAACGCCACTGTCACCGAACCTCCGCAGCTCATGGTAACCGCCCGTGCCAGCTCCTCCGTCCATTTGTTGGTAATGGTATTGAAGATCACGCTGTTGCCCTTCTCGTCTGTCAGAGCCATGGGAGTGGCGTTCACCCCGCCGATGGTAAAGGTCACCATCTGAAGCTCCGGGAAGGCTCTGCCCATACCGTCGCAGTCCACCATGGGAAGTCCAAGGCGCGCGGCCGCCGCAATGGGAAGCATGGAATTGACTCCTCCTGCCTCCATGGGCATAACGGCATACACCTTTTTCCCAAGATACTGGGAGACCATGTCGTAGATCACCCTGTATTCATTTCCGCCCGTCCCCTTTTCACACAGCACGGTTGGCGCGCCCATCATGGCGATGGGCATGATGACCGCATCATCGGGAACCTCCTCCGGCCCGATCAGCTCCACGGGTCCGCATTCTTTAATGGCGCCGATGGCCATCAGCTTTCCATAGTAGGGATCTCCTCCCCCGCCGGCTCCCAGCAGAGAAGCGCCAAGGGCGATATCCTCCACTTCCTTCAGATCGATTCTGCGCAAATCACTGCACCCCTTTCGTTATATGTTTCAGTTTTTCCTGCTCCTGATCCCCGCAGGGACAATATACACCAGAATGGCGGTCACAATGCCGTTGACCGGGCCGATGAAGAACGGGATATTAAGAAAAGAAAGAACCGGGATCGAGGCAAAAGTCCCGCCCGTTACGCAGGCGACCAGGGCTCCCGCCAGGAAGGAGACGATCCCCGGCGCATAGAAGCCTTCCCTCATCCGGAAGCCTTCCATCTTTCCTTTGCCCAGGATCCAGTAGTCCGCGATCATGGTTCCGATCAGGGCGGGCACAATGGCCGACAGCAGGGACAGAAAGCCCTGAATGGAATTAAGGATCCCCGCCGCCGCGAGAACCGTACCGACAATTCCCGCAATCGCCGTGGTTATCTGGCTTTTCTTTTCATCCTGTCCAAGCAGAACGGACAGAGAAAGTCCGCCCGAATAGGCATTGGATACGTTGGTGGTCCAGGTCGCCAGGATCAGAGCGATCAGCCCCACAAGCGGAAGGCCGGAGGACGAAAGCACCACGCTGATATCATAGGTGCCGGCGCAGATCGCCAGAACCGCTCCGATCAGAAGAATGCCAAGACCGGCGGGAACGACTCCTACAATGGAGGACTTTACCACATCAGCTCTGCTTTTTGCGAAACGGCAGTAGTCTCCGGAAATGGCGGCGGCCACCACAAAGGATCCCACCGTGGCGCTCACTGCGCTGACAAAGGACATGGGAGAAGCAGGTTCATAGCCGGAAAGCACCTGCATTCCGCCGCCTGCGAGCGTATCGATCAGCGTATAGGCCAGCACGATGCCTAAAAGCGGTACGGCGATCTTATTCAGCCATTTCAGCCCGGCGAACCGAAAACAGGCCGTCAGAAGCATGATCACCCCCCAGACGATGGAGGACAGCCACACCGGGATCATAACGCCCGTCATATCCGCAAGCATGGAGGAAAAAGATTCTCCGCATACCGCCGCCTGAATGCCGAACCAGCCGATACAGGAAATGGCCAGGACCGCGCTGATGATATATTTTGCCCCCTTTTCACCCAGAGCGGAGGACGCCATCACCGCGGTTGGAAGCCCGGTGTCGCAGCCCAGCATTCCCATGAAGCACATGAACACACAGACCAGCGCATAGCCGGTCAGGATCGCGAGCACCAGCCCGCCCATGGAAAGGCCGTTTCCCAGCATCCCCCCAACCATAAGGGCGGGAACGCAGATCACGGAACCGATCCAGACCATGGCAATGGATCCCCAGCTCTGTCTTTCTTCCTCCCTGATCTCAAAACCAGTGGATTTTTTCATACCATTTCTCCCCTTTCTGCAGGTATTGAATCTCAAAAATCCTGATATTTATTATAATCCGGCAAAAAAAGGAGGTCATTATGGATACAGATAAACTTTTCCGCCATTCATTGTCCTTTTGGACAACAATGGATCTGCAAAAACGCTTCCCTGTTTCAGTCCGCCCGGTCAGAGCGCAGCATTCTCAGCAGAGAAAGCGCGCAGATCAGGCCGTTTGCCTGAGCGGCATCTCCTACATGAAAACCGAGCAGGTCCCCCGCCTTCTGCAGGCGGAATTTTACGGTGTTCTTATGGACAAAAAGCTGCTCCGCCGTCTGCGTGACGCTTCTGTTCGTATCCAGCAGAAAAACGGACAGTGTCCTGACGATGTCCGGTCCGTCCTTTCCTTCCAGGAGCGGCTCCAGCAGCGCGGTGCGGCTCCTCACCGCGTCCTTTCCCTCTTCGGCGATCCTCCGGCATTCCTTTACGAACTCTATTTCGGAAAGCATGAAAAAAGGCCGGCGGGGAAACACCCGTATGGCATCCTCCAGACAGGCGTGATTGAGCTCATAGGCAGATTTTGCATCGGCGGTCTGCCGCAGCATGGGGCAGCGGGTGATCTTTGCCTCCGCTCCGTTTTCCCGGCAGAAACGCGCCAGCGCTTCGGCCCAGGCATCCATTTCCCGCAGAGTCCTCTTTCCGACCGGAAAGATCAGAATATCATTCTCATACGGCTCGCACAGGCTGATGTCCGCATAATGCCCGGATAATTCCCGGATCTGTTTTACCCACCGGGAAAGCTTCTGCGTTGTCTGGCTTTTCAGGATCCACATGTCGCTCAGGGCTTCCACATCGATATGGTACAGGTCCCCCAGCCTGCGCATTTTGATGGGCTCATCCATCAGAATGGCGCGTACCAGCTCGGACAGATCCGTCTGGTCATGCTGTTTTCCCCAGACGCCCATGCTCAGCCGCACGCCCTCTGCCGTCTGCTTCCAGAGCAGCGGATCGATCTTTCCTCTTTCCGAAAAGATCAGCAGCTTCATGCTGCCGGGGGAAAGCTCCGCCCGATAGATCCACAGGTGATCTCTCTCCCTGACCTCCCAGCAGTTCTCCGGCCCGGTATGCCGGGCAGCGATCCCCACCAGCTCCTCGCAGGCAGACGCTTCGGTACGCGGCCAGGCCGCGGCGCTCAAAATATGATAGGCGGCGTCTGTGATCACAGCGGACGCTCTCAGCCGGTCGCTGGTGATGCGAAGGATCGTCCGCGCCGTCTGCTGCCCTTTGGGAAGCTTCGTCATCTGCTCCAGCAGGTCTGTTGCGAAGGAAGGATTATCGAGCTCATCCCTTATGATTGCGTCCATGACTTCCCGGATCACTTCGCTGTAGCGCAGGCTTGGCTCGTTTTCCGGCATACAGATCAGGACAAAATCCAGCTCATCCGCCAGACGGATCAGCCGGGGATCCACCCGGGGCATGATCAGTCCCACATAGTAGAGGATCATTCCCACCTCCCCGGCTTCCGCAAGACGCCGGATATTTGCGCACTGCGCTTCCACGTCGTCCGCCACGCTGCAGAAGCCGGTGATCACCAGCTCGCTTCCCCAGAATTCAATACTGTCGTAAAGCTTCTTCTGCATGGCGGTCGGCACGGCATATTCCAGAACCGAAATGGTGGACACGATCCGGTTCAGCCCGTTCCTTCCGGCGAGCACCTTCGCCCGGCGCAGGCAGGGCAGTTCCATCAGCTGCGCTACTGTCAGGCTCATTTTGCTTTCTCCTTTCTCTCAACAGCGTCTTATTCCGGGAACTCCGCTCCGGCCTGCGCCGCCTCGCTCATTCCCGCATGGCGATCCAGGCCTGTCCCAGGCAGATGCCGCCGTCGTTTCCGGGCACCTGTTCATTGACATAAACCAAAAAGCCGTCCTGTTCCAGCAGGCTTCTGCAGCGTTCCTGAAGCAGGACGTTGGCAAACACGCCGCCGCTTAAAGCGATCTGGCCGATCCCGGTCTTTTCCCGCAGTCTCCTGCACATGGCAAGGACCATGTCCGCCGCCGCCTCATGAAAGGCAAGGGCGAGCTCCTCCGCCAGCTGCGTCTTTTTTCCGGCGTCCTTCGTCCCCTTCCCCTCCTTCAGCCCGCGCAGGATCGCCAGAAGGAGCGTCCTCCGGTCCGCGATCAGCATCTTCCCTTCTTCCCGTATCGGAAAGGGGAGTTCCCGTTTACCTGCCTCATGCTCCGGCTCCTCTTCCCGCCTTTTTCTTTCCCGCCAGGCCGCGTTTTCCAGGGCGACGGCGCATTCTCCTTCGTAGCTGTTTTCGGCGCGGATCCCCAGCAGGGCGCTCACCGCGTCAAAGAGCCTTCCCATGCTGGAGCTTCGCTGCACCTGAATGCCTGCCGCCAGCGCCCTGCCCGCAAAATCCAGGCGGGACGCGACCTCTTCCGGCAGCCAGCCTTCCGCCGCTGCGGTCTCTGCGGTCTCCTCCTCTGAAGCCGCACTGTCCGGTCCCGCGCCGCATGAAGCCGGCTGAGGGCCGGACTGCAGCCCTTCTTTTCCCGGAAGCGCTGCCAGATGGCAGGCCGCCGTCAGGGCCGCGTCCCGCGAAGAAGCGTCTCCTCCCACCAGCGGAATTTCCTCCAGATGTCCCATCCGCCGGAAGGAAGCGCCCTCGCAGACCAGGAACTCTCCGCCCCAGATATGGCCGTCCGTCCCGTATCCGGTCCCGTCAAAGACCACGGCGATGCAGCGCTCCAGCCCGTGCTCCGCCATCACGGAAGCCGCATGGGCATGATGATGCTGCACCCGCAGCAGAGGGCGGCCCGTCTCCTCCGCCAGCTTCTGCGCAAGCTGCGTCGTCAGGTAGCCGGGGTGCAGATCGCAGACCAGCGTTTCTGGCCGGATGCCGAACAGCCCCTCCATCCGGGAAAGCTCCCTCCGGAAGGTCTGGTGCACGCGAAGGTTTTCCATGTCGCCAAAATACTGGCTCAGATAGGCCCTGTCTCCGGCCGCAAGACAGAACGCCGCCTTCAGATCTCCCCCGAAGGCCAGAAGGGCCGTCCTGTCCTTTTCCCCCGCCTGCGGCAAAAGAGCCCGCTGCAAAAGAACCCGCGGCGGAAGATCCTGCTGCGGAAGGCCCTGCTGCGGCAAAACTTCCGGCCGGGCTGACAGAACCGCGTTTTCCCCTCCTGCGGCAAAAAAGACCGGCGAAGGCACGAAGCCCCGGCTCCTTCTGAGCATCTGCACATGGCCTGCCGTGACCCTCATCAGAGAATCGTCTAACGGCGTCACGATCCGCCTCGTATTCCACGCCGCCGCGGACAGAAGCTCCAAAGACCGCGTCCACAGCTGCTCCAGCTCCTCCTCTTTCGTGATGATGGGATCGTCCGTCCGGTTGGCGCTGGTCATCACCAGCGGCCCCGCCTCTTCCGTCAGAAGCTGATGAAGTCCCGTGTACGGCAGGAATGCTCCCAGATATCTGCTTTCCGAGCTCAGCGACGGGCAGAAGCTTTCTTCCGCCGCCTTTTTTCTTTCCAGGAGCACGATAGGGCGGGCCGGAGCGGTCAGAAGCTCCTCCTCCTGCCGGGAGACCTCGCAGAAGGCGCGGACGCCGCAGGGGCCGTCCAGCGACGGGAACATCACGGCAAAGGGCTTTTTCTCCCTTCCCTTCAGCAGCCGGAGACGCCGGACCGTTTCCTCCCGATCCGGGCGGCAGGCGAGCTGATAGCCGCCGATCCCCTTCACCGCCAGGATCCCGCCTTCCTTCAGAATCCGAACCGCCTCCGTAAGAGCGGCGTCTGCAAAAGCGGCGTCTGCGCGGGCGGACTCTCCGGCCGGAACGACGTCTTCCGGGGAAGCTCCTTCCGGCAAAGCGTTTCCCGATTCAGCCGCCCCGGCCAGATCAGTTCCGGTAGCGGCCTGCTTCCTGAAATCCTCCCACCCGCTCAGGATCAGCTGCGGGCCGCATTCCCGGCAGGAGATGGTCTGAGCGTGCTGTCTTCTGCCGCCGGGCGTCCGGTATTCCCGGCCGCACTCCGGGCACATCCGATAATCCCGCATGGAAATGTGCTCCCTGTCATAGGGGATGGCCTCCAGGATGCTGTAGCGCGGGCCGCAGGCCGTGCAGCTGATGAAGGGATAGCGGAAACGGCGGTTCCTTCGGTCCCTCATCTCCGAAAGGCACGCCTCGCAGATGGGAAGATCCGGCGGGATCAGCGGAAGATCCGCTCCGTTTTCCGTCTCGCTCTCCACGATCCGGAAGTCCTCCGGCTCCGCGCCGGTCTCCGGGAAGCGCCTCCCGCTGCCGAAGCAGTCGGACGGCCTCCCGCTGCCGCAGCAGACGAACGGCCTCCCGCCGGAAGACATTTCCCCGGCAGCACCGCCGGAAGGCAGGGAGTTCTCTTCTGCGGAGGGCAGGGGGTTCTCTTCTTCCGTCCTTTCCACGATCACCCGGTCCACCCGCGCCGCGGACGGCGCACACGAACGGAGGCGATGGAGCATTTCCTCCACCGCCTCCACGTTTCCATATACTTCAATTCTCACCACGCCCCCGCTGTTGCACACGCTCCCGCGCAGGGAAAGCGCCCGGGCCGTTTCCGCCACAAAGGGGCGGAAACCCACGCCCTGCACCACGCCGAGTACGGTGATCTGCGCCCTCATGCTTCCGGCTTCCCGGCAGGTTCCGCTGCAGGCTTGCCGGCAGGCTCCGCCGCAGGCTTTCCCGCTGAATCCGCTGCAGGCTTCCCGGCAGGTTCCGCTGCAGGCTTTCCCACCGCTCCCGCAGCCGGCTTCGCCGTCTGAACCGCCGCGGACTTCCCGGCAGCCCCTGCCGCGGGCTTCGCCGCGGGAGCCGGCATATTGGTCTTCAGGAAGGTATCCGACGTTTTCTCCGCTCCAGGCCGGGTATAGGCATTTTTCATGGTCAGACATTTTTTCGGACAGGTCTCCACGCAGCAGCCGCACTGGATACAGTCGAAGCGCTCGATCCTCCAGGTCTTTTCCGCCCGGTTTACGGTGATCGCTCCGGTAGGGCATTTTCTGGAGCAGAGTCCGCAGAGAATACAGGTATCGATATCGATCTCCACATGGCCCCTGGTCCGCTCCGGGTATTCCCGGGGCTGTTCCGGATAGGGTCTGGTAACGGGCGGGCTGAACAGATTTTTTAACGCCGTCCGTGTAAATTTCATGGTCCTCATATTTTTCATGGCGAAATCCGCCTCCTTCTCTCCGCCGCCGCAGGCAGCGATTCCTTCTTCGGGGACGCGCTCCTGAGGACGCGCTCTTTCCCCTTTCGCTTACCTTTCCGTACAGCTGATGCAGGGATCGATGGTCAGGATCATGATCGGCACATCAGCCAGCTGGCACCCCTTCAGCGTCTGGATCAGCGCCGGAAGGTTGGCAAAGGTGGGCGTGCGCACACGGAAACGGTCGATGAACTTCGTTCCGTTGGCCTTCACATAGTAGACGGCCTCGCCTCTCGGCTGCTCCTCCCGCATGAAATACTCGCCCTCCGGGAAGCCCTTGAAGGGAACCGCCACCTCGCCGCCGGGGATTTTGGAAGCCGCCTGGCGGATCAGGTCGATGGACTGGAAGATCTCCCGGATGCGCACGTCGCATCTGGCGTAGCAGTCTCCCACGTCGCTGGTCACCGGTTCAAAATTCAGATCCGAATAGGCCGCGTAGCCCAGCTTCCGGTTATCGAGAGCAATGCCGCTGGCCCGCATGAAGGGCCCCACAGCGCCCAGATCGTGCGCCTGCTGCTTCGTAAGAAGCCCCACCCCGCGCAGCCTGGTATTTACGGCCGCGTCCGAAAGGAAGACTCCGCAGAGCTCTCTCAGCTCCGCCTCCATATCCTGGAAGTTCGCCACAAACTGACGCAGCATGGCGGCATCCATATCCTTCCTCTGGCCGCCGATCTTATTTACGGAAAAGATCACTCTGCCGCCGGTGGACGCCTCAAACATATCCAGTACCTTCTCCCGAAGCCGCCAGGACTGCATGAACAGGCTCTCAAAGCCGAAGGCGTCCGCCAGAAGGCCAAGCCAGAGCAGATGGCTGTGGATCCGGCTCATCTCACACCAGATGGTGCGCAGATATCTGGCGCGGGGCGGGATCTCAATGTTCATGATGTGCTCCACGGCCTCGCAGTAGCCCATGCCGTGCATGAAGCTGCAGATGCCGCAGATCCGCTCCGCCACATATACATATTCGGTAAATTCCTTTTTTTCAACCAGCTTTTCCAGGCCTCTGTGGACGAAGCCGATGGAGGGAACCGCTTCCACCACCTTCTCATCCTCCAGGACCAGATCCAGATGGATCGGCTCCGGCAGCACGGGATGCTGCGGCCCGAACGGGACAATACTTTTTGTGGACATTACTTTTCCTCCTGTTTTTCCGGCTGCTGTGCGGCAGCATTTCCCGGCCTCTGTGCGCCGGCCTTTTCCGGCTGCGAAGCGGCAGTTTCTTTTCTGTAGGGCGTCTTGTTTTTCAGCCGGTACAGGGTTCCATGGTAGTCCGTGGACATCATCTTCACCTTCACGCCGAACAGGTCGTGCATCTCATTCTCGTACAGCCATGCCGGAGCATAGATATCGCTGATGCTCACGATCTCATCGTCCGGCAGGATGGAAAGCCGCAGGCCTGCCATCTTGTATCCCTTTCCGAAGGAATAGGTGATATCGATCCCTTCGCCCGCGTTCGCGGCGCAGATCTGAATGAGCCTGTAATCCCGGTGCTTCAGCTGCAGCACCTCCGTGACCAGGCTGTCCGGATCCACCTGCATGATCTCTCCGTCTATCATTTAAGCGCCCTCCTTACCGGCGGCCTTTTCCTGTTTTTTCTCCTCCGCCATCTTCTTTTTCTTTTCATCCAGGAGCGCCACCGCCTTTACCACCCCGTCGATGATGGCTTCCGGCCTGGCCGCGCAGCCCGGCACATAGATATCCACCGGAATGATGGTATCCACGCCTCCGATGATATTGTAGCATTCCTTGAAGATCCCGCCGCTGCAGGCGCAGATCCCCACCGCAACCACCACCTTGGGCGACGGCATCTGGGAGTAGAGCTGCTGCACCACGGGCTTGTTCTGCTCGTTGATGCCTCCCGTGATCAGGAAAATATCCGCGTGCTTGGGATTTCCCGTATTGATGACCCCGAACCGCTCCACGTCGTACACGGGAGTCAGACAGGCCAGAACCTCTATGTCGCAGCCGTTGCAGCTGGAACCGTCATAGTGCAAAAGCCACGGTGAATTCGATACTTTCATCTGCTTATCCCTCCTACTGTATCAGCATCACGATCATCAGATTGATCCCGCCCGCGGCAAGCGTCACGATCCAGGTCCATTTCAGCATTTCCTGCCATTTCACTCTGGGGAACACATTGTCCACCAGGGTCTCAAACAGGAAAGCGGCGAGACAGACCAGAACGGCGGCGGGAATGCTCATCCAGCTGGAATTGATGATGAACAGCCCCACAACGCCCAGGAGGAACACGTTCTCATACCAGTGGGACAGCGTCACCAGCGCCAGGATATTTCCGGAAAGCTCCGTGGTAACGCCGCGCACCATTTCCTGATGGGCGTGGTGGGAGGTGCTGATGTCAAAGGGCGACTTCCGGAACTTGATCGTGAGGATAAACAGAAATCCCACGAAAAAGCCGGGCAGATAGCAGACGGCGGAAACCGGCGCCTGCGCGATCTGACGGACGGAAAAGCTTCCGGTGGCGATATAGAAGCCGATGGCGGTCAGAAGCACCATGGGCTCGTAGGCCATCATCTGCATCAGCTCTCTCTGCGCGCCCATGGAGCTGTAAGGCGCGTTTGCCGAGCAGGCGGACATGATGAAAAAGATCCCCGCCAGCGTCAGCGCGAAGAATACCAGCAGGATGTCTCCGCCCCAGAAAAACAGAGCGCCGGTAAAGGCCACAAACACCAGAAAGCCGCAGACCAGAAAGTCCTGCACGCTGTTTACCACCACGGACTGCTTGCAGAACAGCTTGTGGATATCATACAGAGGCTGGAGAAGGGAAGGCCCCTTCCTGCCCTGCATCCGGGCCGCCACCTTCCGGTCCAGCCCCTCCAGAAGCGCTCCAAGGAAGGGCGCTCCAAGCAGATAGACAATCGCCAGGATAAGAGAAGTTTTCATACCACGGCACCTCCTATCGTCAGGATCAGAAGAATGATCAGCGCTCCCGCCGCAAAGATCATGGACGGCACGAGCACTCTGTTTTCACTGAAATAATCCGGCAGATACCAGTTGGCCAGATACATCGCCTTCTCCTCTCCGAAGGAATCCGTGAAATGCCGGTCGTCCCCAGCGTTCGCTCCGCTCATGTAGGACATGACGAGCTTGTTTTTCTTTCCGAAGGTCAGGAGCCGTACGGCCACGGGAAGCACCAGGATCAGGCACAGCATCATGATCATGATGTACAGGTTGCCGGTTCCGATCAGGTTCGGCACATGGGTGTTATACATATCCATCAGGAAGGGCTCGATCAGCCCGGAGGAAACCACCGGGAAGGTCAGGCACAGAAGGACCATCAGGATGCTCAGGGTCAGAAGAGCCGTCCATTCGCTCTTTTTCGTCACATTTTTGATCCGCTCGGAATGATGATGCACCGCAACCAGCGTCCCCAGCCACTTGGTCCAGTAAAACAGGGTGGTGGCGCTTCCGAATACCAGGAAGATCACCAGAAGGATGCTTCCGGAATCCACGTAGGCCTTCAGGGCCGCCCATTTGGAGATCAGCATGCCGAAGGGCGCAAGGAACATGCCCGCAATACCGATGATCATCACATAGGCAAGGCCGGGCAGCTTCACGATCAGCCCGTGCATGTCCTCCACATTTCTGCTTCCGGTACAGTTCTCCACCGCGCCCACGGAAAGGAACATCAGGGATTTGGAAACCGCATGGAACATCATCAGAAGGATGCCCGCCCATACGGCCTCATGCATGCCAACGCCCGCGCAGGCGGTGATCAGTCCCAGGTTGGAAATGGTGGAATAGGCCAGCACCTTTTTCCCGTCGTCCTGGGAAATGGCAAGCACGGAGGTCATCAGGAAGGTAAAGCCTCCGACGGTGGTTACCATCAGCCCCGCCGTATTGCCCTGCAGGGCGGGAGCCAGACGGATCAGCAGGTACACGCCCGCCTTCACCATGGTCGCCGAATGCAGCAGCGCGCTGGTAGGCGTGGGCGCGACCATGGCCCCCAGAAGCCAGCCGGAGAAGGGCAGCTGCGCGCTCTTGGTCAGGCCGGCGAACGCCAGAAAGACCACCGGGATCACAGCAAGGGCAGCCCGCTCGTCTCCGCTCACGGCGAAGTCCACCAGATCCTGAATGTTAATGATGTTAAGCTGCGTCACGGAATAGACGATCGCCACGGCAAAGCCCAGGCCGCCCAGCAGGTTCATCCACAGGGCGCGGAAGGAATTGTCCATGGCCTCCTCCGTCTGATTATAGCCGATGAGAAGGAAGGAACAGATGCTTGTGATCTCCCAGAAAAAATAGATCCAGATCAGATTGCTGGAGAAGATCAGCCCCATCATGGCTCCCAGGAACAGGAAAAGCATGGCAAAGAAAAAGGATCTCCTGTCCTTATAATCCAGATGGTGCCTGTTGTAATCTTTCATGTATCCGATGGCATAGACACAGATCAGGCAGCCCACGATCCCCACGATCAGCGCCATGGCTACCGTCAGCTTGTCCGCCAGGATATGATTGGCCTCGATCGCTTCCGGGCGTCCGCTCAGCTCCAGCCAGGTCATCAGCCCGGTCTGCAGGATGGACAGAAGCGCGCAGTAATACTTCCGGTATTTGAAGCTGAAATAAAATACCAGCGCGACCAGCCCCCATTCCGCCGCGAGCATGAACATGTCGAAAACATGCGTGTGCGGCAGATAGGCCACCGTTTTCCCTCCGATCAGATTGGTGACCGCAAACACGATGACCGAAGCCACGATAATGCCGCAGAAGGTGAACTGCACCGTCCTTCTGAGCAGTCCGTGCTGTTTCATGCAGGACATCACGAGCGCGGCCAGGAATGGAAACAGAATCAGAAAAAGTATGATTTCCATTTGTTTCTCCCCGCTTTCCTTGTAGTAAAAAATATCGGACAGCCGGTCTCGCGCAGCAAAGCGGCCTTCGGCCGTTTTCCACAAAAAACGGGCCGGTTGTGCACCCTTTCTTATCCTACTTCCGTTCGCCGAAAGTGTCAAGCAAAAAGGGAGAGAAAAGTCGATTTATGAGATGCCTTTTTATGGCAGAACTCACAAAAAGAAAAGGCCTTTCGTTCTCCTCTTCCCTTCCGCCTAACGCGGCTGATATAATGTCTGCAGAAAGGAAATGAGAAAAATGGCACTGATTCAGAAATTCTGTCCGGAATGCGGAGAGGCGCTGATCGAAAGAGAGCTGGAAGGAGAGGGCATCGTCCCCTACTGTCCAAAATGCCGCCAGTTCCGCTTCCCCATGTACAATGTGGCCGTCAGCATGATCGTGATCAATGAACAGACAGGACAGATCCTGCTGATCCGGCAGTATGGAAAGCCCTCCTTCATCCTGGTGGCCGGCTATGTAAACAGGGGCGAGGCGGCGGAGCATGCCGTCGTCCGGGAGATCCGGGAGGAAACCGGAATGACGGCGCGGCGCATCCGTTTCAACCGGACGCGTTTTTTCGAGCCGTCCAATACCCTGATGTGCAACTTCACCGCGTTTGTAAGGGACGACAGCGAGCTGCACCCCAACCGGGAGATCGATTCCTTCCAGTGGTTTTCCCCCGAGGACGCAAGGAAAAACATCCGGCAGGGAAGTCTGGCAGCCGACTTTCTGAACGCCTATCTGGATGAGGCGGGGCAAAAGCGGTGACACTCCGCCTCAGGAAGCCCGGAGGGACCTCTTTTCGGAGAGCGTGAGCTCTGCGCCCTCCGGGCACGCAAAAGAAAGCCCGAAGGGCCGCTCTGTGGTCCTTCGGGCTTTCTTTCTTACAGCACTGCGGATGTGAACAGTCCTCTCACATGGGAGATCTCCTCCTGCGTCGCCTTCTGCGCCGGCACATAATAGGACTTTTCCCGCGCGATCTGATAAAGCTGCTCCTGACACTGCTCCGCCGCATTCCGCATCTGCTTCAGCGTCGTTTTCAGCTCCTTATTTTCTGTCTGGGCGATCATCTCCCCGTATCTGGTCAGCTCTCCGTTGATCCCGGCGAGCGCATCCGCCACCATCGTTTTTTCCTGCAGCATCTTCTCCCTTCCTTTCCGCCATCTGGCCTTACTGTAAAAATTTCATGAGCTGCTTTTTGTTTTCCATCGCGGACTTCGCGCCCTGCTCGAAAAACTGTTTGATCTTTTCATCCTCCGCCCAGGAGGCGTACTCCTTCATTTTACAGTGGGTCGTATCGCAGCCTCCGATCAGATGACGCAGGTTCTGCAGGTCAAGCTCTGAAATATTCGCCATTTCCGCACCTCTTTTCCGAATCGCGGCGCTCCGGCAGCTGCCGTTTCTTCGCCGCCGCTTCTGTTTTCTCCGGTTTACGCTTTTATTGTGCTCCGAAAGGCGCAGGGCGATACAGGAAGGTTTTTCTTTTTTTTATTTTTCGCAGCGCGGCCCGTCACAGGCGGTCACAGCCCCAGCTGCTCCCAGGTCAGCGTCACCTCAATATAGCCCGCCGCATAGGGGCCGAGCTCATAGGGCCGGGCGTAAAAGACCACACCCTCCTGCGTCAGATAGCTCTGGCTGATGAAATCCATCTCCTCCTTTACCGCATCCGCCGCCTCCGGAAAATAGCCGTCCTCCGGATGCTCCTCGATCCGGGTCAGAAACTGCTCCCGTACCAGCTCGTTCACCTCTTCCTCTGAAAGGGGAAGGATATCGGGAAGCGTCGTTTCCTTTCCGTCCGTCTCACGGAAAATATGGTTTTCTCTTCCCGGCATTCCGTGCACGCCGCCCGTATAACAATAATTTTCCTGCAGAACAGAAATCACACCCTGCACCGCGGTTACGCCGGTCACCGAATATTCATCCGAGAACGGAGGCATGCCTTCGATGTCCGCGCCCGATTCCCGAATCTCCAGAGCGTCCGTTACGAGCGGATCTTCCCCTGTCTCCCAGGCGTCCAGCTTATCCGCAGCCCATTCCTGATAAAAGGCGTTCATGGCGTTCTCCGCATCCGTGCCTCCTTCAAAGACCGGATATTCCAGCGAAACGCTGCAGGCCTCCTGTCCGGACGCATCGTCCCAGGACTGCGTTTTCGTTTCCAGATGGTAAGAATATGCTCCGGCCGTCAGACATCCGGCCGCCTCGCTTTCCGCGGAGGCGGCGGTTTCCGCGTCTGCGGTTTCCCCTTCCGGTTCAGCGGTTTCCGCAGCCGTGGTTTCCGCTTCCGTCCCGATGCTTTCTGCAGCCGCAGTCTCTTCCTGCGTATCAGCGTTTTCCGCTTCCGTCTCCTGCATGGAAACCATGCTTTCCGTCTCCGCCGGAGTCTTCTGTGCCGCGCCGCAGCCTGCCAGAATGCAGGCGGCAGCCAGGATGCCGGTCAGGATCGTCCCAAATTTCCTCATCTTCTCTTCTTCTCCTTTCTTTCATTCATGTCCGCTTTTCTTTCATTTCTGTTTTTCGTCGGATATCCGGCAGATGGCTGATCATGCCGGCTGCCTCGCCCCCGGCCGCCTGTCAGGCCTGTCGGGTAAAAAATCCGGCACCATTTCTGATGCCGGATCCTCATCCTGTCTTTATGCCGAAGCTGACTCATTCCAGGCGGCAGCACCGTCCTCCCGTCCGTCAGCCGATCAGCCAGTCATACATCTCCTGATACTTCTTGGCGGAAACATTCCAGGAGAAATCAACCGCCATGCCTCTGTCGATGATCTTGTTCCATTCGCGCTTCTTGTCATAATAGATCTTCTCCGCGTAACGGATGGTTCCAAGCATCTCGTGGGCGTTGTAATTGGTGAAGCTGAAGCCCGTGCCGGTGCTTTCGTACTCATTGTACGGCCATACGGTGTCCTTCAGCCCGCCGGTCTCGCGCACGATCGGCACGGTGCCGTAGCGCAGAGCGATCAGCTGGCTCAGGCCGCAGGGCTCGAACAGAGAAGGCATCAGGAACGCGTCGCTGGAAGCGTAGATCCTGTGTGCCACCGCTTCGGAATAATAGATCTGGGCGGAAACCTTTCCCTGATACTTCCAGGCGAAATGGCGGAACATATTCTCATACCGTTCCTCGCCGGTTCCCAGCACGATGAGCTGGACGTTATCCTGGCAGAGCTCGTCCATCACATAGGCCACCAGATCGAAGCCCTTCTGATCGGTCAGGCGGGAAACCACGCCGATGACCATGGCTCTGTCGTCCTGGTTCAGGCCGAAGTCCGCCTGCAGGGAACGTTTGTTTTTCACCTTTTCCTTCCGGAAATTCACCGCGTTGAAGGTCTTGGTGATGAAAGGATCCGTTTCCGGATTGTATTCGTCATAATCGATGCCGTTCACAATACCTCTCAGGTCTCCGCTTCTGGCGCGCATCAGGCCGTCCAGGCCCTCGCCGTAGAAAGGAGTCTTGATCTCCTCCGCATAGGTATCGCTTACCGTGGTGATCGCGTCCGCATACACCAGCCCGCCCTTCAGCAGATTGGCATCCTTATAGGCCTCCAGCTTATCCGGCGTGAAGAAGGACATGGGAAGCCCCGTGATATCCTGCACCTCCTTGATGCTCCACTTTCCCTGGAACTTCAGGTTGTGGATCGTCATGACGGTCTTGATCCCGCGGTAAAAATCGCTTCCCTGGAATCTCTCATGCAGATAGACCGGCACCAGTCCCGTCTGCCAGTCATGACAGTGGATCAGGTCAGGCCGAAAATCGATCACGGGCAGGATGGACAGAGCCGCCTTGGAGAAAAACGCAAACTTCTCGATCTCAAACAGCGCGTTGTCGCAGTAGGGCTTGAAGCCGCTGAAATAGTATTCGTTGTCAATAAAGTAGAACTTGATGCCGTCCACTTCCGCTTCCATGATCCCCACGTACTGGTTCTGCCAGTGGAAATCCATGTAAAAGTGGGTTCTGTAGGTCAGCCGGTCCTTCATCTCCTGGGACATGCAGACATACTTGGGCAGGATCACCCGTACGTCATAGTATTCCCGGTCGAGGCACTTGGGCAGCGCCCCCACCACATCCGCCAGACCGCCTGTTTTTATAAACGGTACGCCTTCCGAAGCCACAAACAGAATTTTTTTCATTGTAAATCCTCCCGTAATCAATAAGATATCCTTCTCTGAATTTCGGCTTTAGATTCATTATACATCATCACCGCATTGAAATAAAGGACTTTTTCTGGCATCCTGAAACCGCATTTATTATTTCAGAACTTTTTCAACATTTTTCGATAGAATATTGATTGGGGGATTTTCCCATGATCGGACAGGAAAAGTATTCTCCCCTGTCCGATCGCGCGATGCGCACAGCCTGCGGCAAAAATGCCGCCCGCCGCACCTGCCCGGCATGCCGCTGCAGGAATCCTGCCTGCGGCTCCCGCCGCGGCGGCTGTTTTCCTGATCCTTCTTCCCGGAAGATGCCGGAGCGCGGAGTCGGAAGGTCTCATCCCTTATACTGCAGGCGGATCTTGTCGGCAATCAGCGCGATAAACTCGGAATTGGTCGGCTTTCCCTTGCCGGTATTGATGGTATAGCCGAAAAGAGCGTCCAGAGTCTCCATCCTGCCGCGGCTCCAGGCCACCTCGATGGCGTGCCGGATCGCCCGCTCCACCCGGCTGGGCGTGGTCTGGAATTTCTTTGCGATCGTCGGATACAGGATCTTCGTGATGGAATTGAGCATCTCAATATCCTGAACGGACATCATGATCGCTTCCCTCAGATACTGATATCCTTTTATATGAGCCGGAACACCGATCTCATGGATCATATCCGTCACGTCCTTTTCCAGATTATGGGGCTGCGTCTGCGGCTGAACCTTCTGGGCTGCAGCCGTCTGCGGGCGGCCCTCCGACGGCTTTTCCTCCTGTGCCTTCAGCTGGGCCGCCGCAGTCCCTACGGCAGGAACCGTGATCATGATCTGAAATTCTTTATCCGTTTTCATCAGGTCAGTAAGGATCTGCACCACTCTTTCACTGTCCCTGCCTGCGCTCATGCGTAACTGCTCCATAATCTTCCTCCATTCCGGCTTTTCGTCCAAAAACCTTTTCTTTCTGTCTGTTCCTGCACTCATTATATCGGAATGACAAAATCTGGCAACCTTCTTTCGTCGCACAAAACGCGTTAAATCGTAAAGATTCGATATGTTTTCGACGCCGGCTGCGTCGATTATTCACGAAATCCGGAGAAAAACGGCGATAATCGACAGGCTTCGTCCGGGCCCGGCGAAGGTTTCCTTTCCGGTTCTTTTCTGTCAGGTCCGATCGGCTGCCCAAAGACGCTATTTGTCATCATTCAGCCTTCGGCAGAATGGTAACGGCATCCGGTCATTCCAGTCGCTTCGCGATGGGCCGGATACTTCCGCCCGATGCGTTTTCGTACGGTCTGCGCATTTCCTGCGCAGACCCGGCTGAGTAGTAACCATAATTTCTCACAGGGCAGGGGATTCGGCGGATGTTCCGCGATTTTTTCAGAAAAGCATGCCGCAGGGGCTTCCATGTCCCCTTCCGCAGGGGTTCCCACGGCCCGCTTCCACCCACATACGGTTGAAAAACGAAAAAAAGGAATTGTATCCGTACAAAAATCCATTTTTTACGGATCCAATTCCGGAAAATGCTGTTTTAAACCGTACTTTTCATGGCGTAATACGGTAAAAAGAGCGAAAAGTCTGTTTTTAACCGTATCGGATAGCCCGAAAGTACGGTTACAGATGAGAAAATCAGGCATTGAACCGTACCGATGACAGGCAGCATACCAAAAAGTACGGTTATGGATCGGAAAATCCTTTTTTTAACCGTCATTTCCGACTTTTTGTACGGTTATACAGTGTAGATTTCTCGTTTTAAACCATATTGGGGCGTCCTGTCGGGACATTCTGCTCACAGGGGATACTTACAGGGGCCTGGTCTCGCCCTCCGCCACGTTCGGGCCCTCCACACCGCCCGGGCCCTCCACCCTGTCCGGGTCTCCGCACCGTCCGGCCCTCCGCACTGGTCTCGCCCTCCCCCCCGTCCGGGCCCTCCACCACGTCCGGGCCAGCTCGAATCCGCTTCGCTCCTTCTCGCTGTCCGGCTTTCGCCGGATAGGCCGTCCGAATCAGGTTCCCTTTTGTAAGCAAGCTTACAACGGGACCTGCTTCGGACGGCCTGCCCGGACTCATTGCTCGAGCATGTTTTCAATAAAGATCCCGTAGCCGCGGTTGGGGGCGTTGACGAGGACGTGGGTTACGGCGCCGATGAGTTTTCCGTCCTGGAGGATGGGAGCGCCGCTCATGCCCTGGACGATGCCGCCGGTGAGGGCGAGGAGGCGTTCATCCGTGACGGTGATCTCCAGGCCGCGGTTTACGTTGTCGTGATCCAGGTGGATGGCCGTGATCTCGATGGAATACAGCTCCGGCTCGCCTCCCAGGCTGCAGAGGATTTCCGCTTCTCCCTCTTTGACCTCCTGCTTCAGGCCGATGGGCATGGCGGAGGAAATGACGCCGGAAGCCGACTGCTCATCCAGGGTTCCGAAGATTCCCTTCTCCGTATTGGCCTCGATGGTCCCGATCCGGTTATCCTCGTCATAATCGATCACGCCCGTCAGTTCTCCGGGCGCGCCGTTCTCTCCCTTCCGGATGGCGACGATCTGCGTATTGTAGAGGCTGCCGCTTTCCAGGTTCATGAGCTCAGCCGTGTCCATATCGTTGATGCCGTGTCCCAGCGCGCCGAAGCTGTTGTCCTCATCCAGCCAGGTAAGGGTGCCTACCCCCTGGGCATTGTCCCGGATCCAGATTCCAAGCTTGTATTCTCCATCGCGGTTCGGCTCCGGCGTGATGCTGATGTCAAACTGCTGTCCATCCCGGAGTATGGTCAGAAGCATCTTCTTCCCGCCGCTTTCCGCGATGCGCCGCATGAATTCCGCTTTTCCCGTCACCGCCTCTCCGTCCGAGCTCAGGATATAATCCCCCTCCTTCAGCAGTCTGGCCGCCGGCGCGTTCACGTGTCCGTCCGGTCCTTCAAATTCTCCTGTAGCGATCACCAGCACTCCCTGTGTTTTCACATAGATACCGATGGGGATCCCTGCGGGGATCAGGGTCCTGTCCTCGATCACCTCCACCTGTACGGTTTTGAAGGGGATCAGGCCGAACAGCTTCAGCTCCATGGTATAGCTGTCCGGTTCCTGGGCGTAAAGGGTGAGCGGGCCGTTCAGATCCACGGACAGGCTTCTTTGCGGCTCCTCCTGGACAACGGCCCTTCCGGATACGGGAACTGCCGTCTCTCCGGTCTGCTCCTGCGTATCCGCATCGCTCCGATACAGTGTCCCGGACACGGGCACGTTCAGATCCAGCTGCTGCTGCACGCCCGCCCGGATATGGATCATGCCGGGGACACGTCCCCAAAGATAAAGCATCCAGCATATGAAAAGCGCCACCAGGGCACAGATAAGAATCAGGCACAGGATCAATCTGTATTTCCGTCTCCTTTCCAATTCCTCACATCCTTTCCCGAAAACTTGAAAAGGACATACATCTGCATGCATGTCCTTTCTAGTATGTGAAGAACCGGTTCCGGTTAATTTAGTATTGTTTTGTATTCTCTGCCATTTCTTTCAATTCTCTGGCATTGGCAAGGGCGCTTTCGGTCAGGCCTTCGCCGCCCAGCATGCGCGCCAGCTCCCGGTCCACCGCCTCTTCCCGGAGTTCGGAAATAAAGGTTGCCGTGGAACCGTCTTCGGATCTTTTTTCAATCACGAAATGATGATCCGCCATGGCCGCGATCTGCGGCAGATGGGTGATGCAGATC
>DXDD01000089.1 GCA_019115665.1 Candidatus Eisenbergiella pullistercoris
GATGGATTTTTCCAGCTCGTCCCATTCCTCGCCCTTTTTGCCGGAGGAAAGCCTGCCGGCATAATCGTTCAGGGTCCATACCACGGAATCGTCCTGGATGCTGCAGGAATCATACATGTCTCCCATGTACGGTATGAGCCTTCCCTGCTGGCTGCAGTATACGCCAAGATCCTCGTGCGCCTGAGAGCACTGCTCCAGAAAAGCCTGGATCTTTCCCATGATGCCCCGGGGCGGCTCGTTCTTTCCGGTGGTAGCGACGGACAGGAGCTGCTTTCTGCTCTCCTCGTTCAGATCCGTCTCTTCCAGCCGCAGATGCAGACGGAAATCGACGTTATGCACCTTTTCCCAGTACTGGACCTCATATTCCACCGGATCCGCCTCCACCCAGAACTCCGCACGGTATTTTCCCGCGATCTCGTTCATCATGCCGGTGAGCTCTTCGGTCAGAAGCCGGAGCTGAAGCCGGGCTTTCCTGTCCAGGTCAAAATACCGCGCGGATTTTTCCACCTCTGTAAAAATCTGTTCCTTTACAAAACCTCTTTTAATGGTATAAACATTGCTTTTCATAGGCTTCTCCCTGATGTTAAATGATTTGCGGACAGAAAACAGCAAAATCTATCATATTATCTCATTTTTTCCGAACGCTGTCCACCAAAAGAGACCGGACGGCAAAAAAACGGTGCGGGATGCGCTGCCGGAGAAAGCCGGAGAAAAGAACCGCCGCGCGGAATATCCGCGGCGGCGGCCCCTCAGTCTTCAGAACAGGCGCTGAATCGTCTGGTTCAGAAGGTCAAATTTGTGGTTTTCCTCCAGCCCGGCGTCGGAAAGCAGCTTTGTTACCGCTTCCAGACGGACGAGAGCGGGATCCGGCTTTACGGTTTCCAGAATGTTTGTGAGAAGGTCGATCAGCCGCTGATTGGTCGTCTCACGGGCCTCCATCATGTGGCTGAGCGCCTCGGCCGGCGTATCCTCCAGATGCTCCATCTGGGCGATGGCAGCTCTAAGCTCGGCGTTTCCGGCAAGAATCTCATCGATTTTGCGGACCACGTATGCCGTGTCCGGAATTTCCTGCCCGCCGTTTGGTCCCTGCTCCGGCACGGCTGCTGCTTCGCCGGTTTTTCCTTCAGGATCAATGAAAGCGTTCATGCATTTACCCTCCGCATATACGGGCGGGCGCGCAAGGCAGATCGTATTCTGATTTACGAAGCGCGCCCTGCCGCTTTTGACAAGTCCCCTGGCGCGTTTCGGCCAGGTCGCTTCATAAACATTTCCCTCTGCATCGATGACAGCAATGTTTTTTTCCATGGGTGTCCTCCCCTCCTGTCTGATGGCGTTTTTGTTCTGTGTCCGCTCCTGCGGACGCGCAGCTTCGTTTTTTTGAATGGGTGTCTCCCCCGGCTGTTTTCATTATAAGGGTTCGCGGGAAGGCTGTAAATGGTTTTTTGGGGGAAAACTCTGCCATCAGGACCATTTGTGACGCTCCGGCACAAATAGCCGTGCGAAAAATAAGCCATCGGGCTTATTTTTCACACGATCCCCCAGGCTGTCACCCGGCAGGATGCTCTGATACGGTTTAAAAGGAAGATTTACATGATATAACCGTACAAAAAATCTAAAGTGACGGTTAAAAGAAGGATTTTCCGATCCTTAACCGTACTTTTTTGCGATTTTTTATCGCCAATACGGTTAAGAACAGGATTTTTGCATCCGGAACCGTATTTTCTGGCAGTTTGGTACGGCCGGAAACTGATTTCCTGAATTTTGAACCGTATCTCGTCTCAAAAAGTACGGTTCAGAATAGTGTTTTCGGGTATTGGATCCGTAAAAAATGGATTTTTGTACGGTTGCAAATCTATTTTTCCGTTTTTCAACCGTATATGGACGGAAGGCACCCGTGGAAAACTCTGCGGTACGCTGATATGATATCCATGCCCACGGTCACGCAGCTTTTATTTTGCCGCCTCCCTCTCCTTTAATTTGCGCAATTCAGCAATAGAAAATCCTCCGGCCAAAAGGAACGCCAGCGCGTCCGCCACAGGACCCGACCACAGAACGCCCTCCACACCGATCAGCCGTGTCAGGATCAGCATGGCAGGCAGGATGAACAGGAACTGCTTGGAAAGGGATGTGACGGCGGCTTTGATCGGCTTGCCGATTGCCTGGAAAAATACGCCCGCGCAGGCCTGTACGCCGTTCAGGAACGTCAGCAGCAGATAGATGCGGAAGCATTTTACGCCGAATTCCTCATACAGAGGGGACTCGGTGCCAAACAACCGAAGGAAAAACAGCGGGAAGGCTTCAAAAGCGATGAAGGCAACGATGGCGACAAGCGTAGCGTATTTGCAGGCACACAAATAAGTGTCCCGGACACGCCGGTTCAGATTCGCTCCATAGTTGTACCCGATGATCGGCTGGCTGCCGCTGGCAATTCCGATGGCGACGGAGAAGATGATCATGCTGACCTTCAGGCAGAGGCCGAAGGTTGTGACCGGGATGTCCGGCCCGTAGGGCGATCTGGCGCCGTAGGACGCCAGCAGATTGTTGGAGATCGCGGCGATCAGAGTGGCGGCCAGGTTATTAAAGCAGCTGGCAAGGCCCAGCCCCATGATCTTGAAGGATATGGACGATCTCGGGACAAAGCAGGCCTTTTCCAGTCTGATATTTTTAAACCGGAACAGGTAGGCGATATTGCAGCAAAGCCCGACAAACTGGCTGAAAATCGTGGCGATGGCAGCGCCCTCGATGCTCCAGTGAAAGCCCATGATGAAGATGGGGTCGAGGATCGTGTTCAGGATCGCGCCGATCATCATGGAGAACATCCGCCCCAGACTCAGGCTGTAGATCGCCGCAAGACCGTCGCCAAAAAGGGCGGACAGGGCAATCGCGATCGTGGCGATGGGAGCGACGATGTTTGTAGCGCCGTTTCCCAGATAACCGACGCCATGCCCGATAAAAATCTGGTCAACGATGTTGTACAGGGAATTGATAATCAGGGAAATGATGCTCGGTATTGCATATTTCCGCAGTAGGGCGCCGACCTTTTCGGTGCCGAGCGGGTTTTTGTGATTTGCTTCATGATGCATAATAAACCTCCATTCTGGAACGTAGCGACGGGCAGAAGAGAAACGGTCGAATGCGATTTTTCTTCTGCCATCACGAATCCTCCTTGCTTTATGATTAGATTTCTAACTAATTGCGTAAAAAAAGAGACGCAGGAGCAGGCTGAGCCATTTGCTTCAATAGAATTCTAACTATTCGGGCGTAAAACAGGGCAGCCTCTGACGCCGCCGGATCACTGCCCCGTGTTTCCTGTCATTTTTGTGATGACGCGCTCGAAAACCGCCAGATCTTCTTCCGGTATGCCGGCAAACATATTTTTCATGTAAGCCGTCACCCGTGAAACGATGTCTTCCCTGATCGCGCAGGCCTTATCTGTCAGGACCAGCTTCTTGTATCTGCCGTCATTGGAAATATTTTCACGGCGCAGATACCCGTTTTTTTCCAGATTGTTGATGAGACTGTTCACGGAAGAGCCCTTGATCTCAAGAAAGTCCTCCAGGTCTTTGGGAAAAACATCACGGTACTGCGACTCCACGATAATATAATGCAGGGTCAGACCCTGAATGCTGGTAAGCGGCGTATCGGCAAAATAGCCGGCAAAACACCGCCGCATTTTCCGGTTCAGCCTGTCGTATTTCTCCATCAGTTTTGTTTCTTCCATAGAGGCGTACCTTTCTATAAAAAAGTTAGAATTCTAATAATTGTAGGATATAATACTGCCGGATCGCAGAGATGTCAATAGTGGAACCGTAAAAGAAAAGGAGCTGACCGAATATGAGAACGGATAAAGTGAAATGGACAGAACTGATCACAGGCATCCTGATTTTGTGCAACATCAGCGCGGGCCGGTGGGCGATCGCGATTCTGTTCCCGATCTGGTTCATCGCGCACTGCATCTCAAGGCTGTCCCATCTTTCCCTGATCCGCATGACGGTAGGAGACGCGTATTATTACTTTACGCTGGTTATCAACATTCTGGGACTGGTGATGGGATTTCTGATGCTGTTTAACCCGCTGGCCGCCATGTCAGGTTCAATCGTTTTTTCTGACCCTCTGCAGCCTTATCTCCAGTTCATATTTCGGCAAACGTACCTTTCCGCCATTCTTATCAATCAATCTCTGGATGCATTCTGCATATTCTTCATCTTCTATGTATTTTCCATTATGTAACTGATCAAGAATTCCTATCGTTCCCATAACGTTCACGCCTTCTGTTGCTGCCGCCTTTCTAAGCGGACCATCACCAGTCAGCAGTGTCAATCCTCTGACCTTGGCTATTGCAAGTGCGATGCAGTCATAAACAGAAGGTTTTGTGTATTTTGCTGTCAGTGCTTCGGCCAGGTAGAATTCCTCCTCTGTAAGTTCCGTCTTCTGTAACCCCAGCTGCAGC
>DXDD01000090.1 GCA_019115665.1 Candidatus Eisenbergiella pullistercoris
ATATTTTACACAATCGGAAAGGCGATTGCAATAGGCGGTTTCGCCTTTGATACAGAATATCGGTAACCCGGTTACTGTTCAGACAGATCTGCGCATTTACTGCGCAGACCGTACGAAAACGTACAGGCAGGAAGCATCCGGCCCATCGCGAAGCGATTGGAATGGCCGGATGCCGTTACTGTTCTGCCGAAGGCTGAACAGTAACGTAACCCGCCTGCGCTCTCCGCAGCTACCCCTGAAACGGCTCCGTAAAATATCCCATGTGAGAAACCGGCTCTCCGCCCAGCCTCAGATGGGAGGTATCCCCCGCCGTCTGGCAGCGGAAGTACGCGCAGCCTTCCTCCCGTTCCTCCGAAGCCAGCACCGTCACCGACGCGGGAGGGAGGAAAAAGCCCGCCGTGAGCACCACGGGCGAGATCCCCAGCAGATGTCCGCACAGATACAGGGTCACGCCCATATGGCAGAAAAGGACGATCACCGCGTCCCTCCGGACCGTCTGCGACCGATCCGTCCGATACACGCCGCCCTCCCGCACGTAGCCGTATCCGGAAAGAAGCCCGTCCAGGCCCGCGCTGACGCGAAGGAACTCCTCCTTCACCGGGCCGCTTCGCATCACAGGCGTATCCGCAAAGCCCTCTCTGTCATACATCCCTTCCTCCTTCGTCCAGAAGGCCGGATAGAAGTCCCAGGGAATCACCCCTTCGGCCCTTGCGGGGTCGTTGATGGGAGCGTGAAATTCCCGGAGCCAGGGAAGGGTCCGCGCCGTCCTTCCGGTTTTCTGAAGGCTCAGGGACGCGGTGTCCCTCGCCCTTCCAAGCGGGGACACATAGAAATCCGTTACCCGCCAAGCGGATACGCGCTCCGCAAGAAGCGCCGCCTCCCGCCAGCCCTTCTCCGTCAGGCTGTCATGTTCATAATCAGGGTCTCCATGCCGGATAAAAATAATTCTCATATTCTTCTTCCTCTCTGTTCTGCGGCAGCCGCCGTTCCCGCGCAGAAGTCCCTCTCCTGCCGCGGAGCCCTCCCGCGGCAGACTCACTTTTCCGCCGTGACAAAATTATGGATCCACACGCCGCGTCTTACCATCACGAAGCCGATCACACACTTCACGATATCCACCGCCTGACAGATAAAATAGAGCGGCACGATGGGGAGCGCCGTAAAGCGGCTTAACACAAACGCCAGGGGAATGCTCACCACCCACAGAAAAACGCTGTCAAACAGGAAGGTGACGAAGGTTTTTCCGCCGGAACGCATGGTAAAATAGCAGGCGTTGGTGAAGCCCTGCACCGGCATCAAGGCTGCGGCGATCAGGATAAATCGCTCCGCCAGGGAGCGTACCTCCGGCGTGGTATTGTACATGCGGGGGAACAGGGCTGCGACCGGCACCATGAGCGCGCCGATGATCAGGCAGCTTCCCACGGAAAAAGCCAGAAGCTTCGTATCCGTATCCCGCGCTTCCTCCATCTTTCCGGCCCCAAGAAGCTGTCCCACGATGATCGCCACCGCGTTTCCCAGGGCGAGATAGACCACGTTGAACAGGTTGGAAAGGGTGGAGGAAATGTTCAGGCCCGCGATCACGGAAAGCCCGCGCAGGGAATAGCACTGCATCAGGACCGCCATTCCCGCCGCCCAGAGGGCTTCGTTGATCATGAGCGGCGTTCCTCTCAGCACGATCTGCCCCGCCAGCCGGGAGGGAATGCGCAGGGTACGGTATACGCCGTCCAGATAAGAGGCCTTTCCTCTTTTTCCGTGGGAGGAGAGCGCCACGATCAGACATTCCACATAGCGGGAGATCACCGTCGCGATGGCCGCACCCACAACGCCCAGGGCAGGCGCGCCGAATTTTCCGTAGATCAGGACGTAGTTCAGCGCAAGATTCACGAGCACCGCCGCAACCCCCGCCTTCATGGGAAGGACCGTTTCTCCGGCCTCCCGGAGCGTGGAGGCGTAGACCTGGGCCAGCGCATAGGGGACAAGGCCCGCCAGCATGCACATCAGGTAAGCCTTTCCGTAGCCCAGCGTGCGCGCCGCGTCCTGAGCGCTTCCCTCCTCGTTCAGATACAGGGAGATCAGCCCCTCCCCGCCGGCAAGGAAGATCCCTATGGCGAGGAGCACCAGCGCCGCGCAGATCATCAGCTTGAAGCGGAAGGCGTTCCTGACCCCTTCATAATTTCCGTTTCCGAAAAACTGCGCCCCGAAAATGCCCGCGCCGGAAATAGCGCCGAAGATACAGATGTTGAAAACGAACAGGAGCTGATTCGCCACCGCGACGCCGGACATCTGCTCCGTTCCCACCTGTCCCACCATGATGTTGTCCAGAAGGCTGACGAAATTGGTGATCCCGTTCTGAATCATGATCGGGATCGTCACCGTCAGCACCATTTTATAAAAATTTTTATCCCCGATCAGTCTTTTTCTCAGGCCGGCCCTGCCGCCCGTCTCTTTTGTATGCATCTTCCTTCTTCCCTTTCCGGCCGCCGGAGCGGCATTTTGGTATATCGGCCCGCCTTCTTCCTGCGTCAGTATCTCACTTCCATCAAAGCAAGCCCGCAGGCGGGGACCAGCGGCCCCGCGTCCTCCCTCTTCCCGTTTTCCAGAAGAAGCGTCATTTCCTCCGCCTCCCGTTTTCCGGTTCCCACCTCCAGAAGCGTTCCCATCAGGATGCGGACCATGTGGAACAGAAAACCGTTTCCGGAAAAGGTAAACCGCAGCTCGTCCCCGATCCGTTCGATCTCTATGGCGTCCACGGTGCGCACCGTGGATTTCCGGCTTCTTTTCGCGGAGGTGAAGGCGCGGTAGTCGTGGGTGCCGCACAGCAGGCAGGCTGCCCGCCGCATCGCCTCCACATCCAGTTTCTCCGGAAAGGCGTACACATATCTTCTGTCAAAAACATGCGGAACCGCGCTGTTCAACACCCGGTAGCGGTAGGTCTTTCCCTTCGCGTTCAGCCTGCTGTGGAACCGTTCCGGAACCTCCTCGATGGAGATCACGCCGATATCCTCCGGAAGATAGGCGTTGATCTGCTCCATCAGCGCTTCCGCAGAAAGCTGCGTATCCATATGAAAATTCGCCGTCTGCCCGTAAGCGTGTACTCCCGCGTCCGTCCGTCCCGAAGCCTGGATCTCCACCGGCTCTCCGGCGATCCGTGAAAGCAGACGCTCCAGCTTTCCCTGGATGGTATTCTGCGTGCTCTCCTGCCTCTGCCAGCCCTGATATCTGGTTCCCTCATACTGAAGGATGATCTTAAAATTGCGCACTGTCCCTCACCCTTTCTTCCCGGCGGTTCTTTCCTTCCCGGCGGTTCTGTCCGCCTTCCTCTGCGGCCCGGCCTTCAGCCCACCTCCCAGGGATTGGGCTTTCCCTCCAGAAAGCGTCTGCAGCTCTCCAGAGAATCCCGGATCACCGTTTTCGTATAATTATCCGTATAAAATGCCATGTGATGAGACACGGTCACGTTGGGAAAACCGCGCAGAACGGCAAGCTGGCGGTTGGAAAGCACATCCGACTTATGGTCGTAATAATACAGGCCGAACTCGTTTTCCACCACGTCCAGGGCAGCCGCTCCCACTTTCCCGCTTTCCACCGCTTCGATCAGGGCGTCGGAGTCGATCAGCGCGCCCCTTGCGGTATTGACGATCACCACGCCGTCCTTCATCTTCGCCAGGCTGTCCCGGCCGATCAGATGAAAATTGTCCTCCGTCAGAGGCGCGTGCAGGGTGATCACATCCGCTTCCTTCCAAAGCTCCTCCTGCGTCACATAGGAAGCATACCGCTTCGTTTCTTCGTTCTCAAAGGGATCGCAGGCCAGGAGCCGGCAGCCGAAGCCGGACAGATGGCGGATCACCGTGCGACCGATGCGTCCCGTCCCGATCACGCCCACGGTCAGATCCGCAAGCTCCCTGCCCCGGATCCCCTGCAGGGTATAGTCCTGGATGTTTGTCCGCTCCAGGATCCGCTTCATGTTCCGGATGCTCATCAGGATCAGCATCACGGCATAATCCGCCACACCGTTCGGCCCGTAGGGAGCGTTCCCCACCCGGATGCCGAACTCCTTCGCCGCCGCCATGTCGATATGATCATAGCCGATGGTGCGGGTGGTCAGATACCGGATGCCGCAGCGGGCAAACTCCTCCATCAGCTCCCTGGTGATCTGCGAGGTGATGATGTCCGCGCATTCGCAGCCCTCCGTCACCCGCGCGATATTTGTCACATCCGGCGCGTCCGGGCAGCCGGAGATCTCCAGCCCCAGCTCCTTCGCATACCGGTCAAACCATTCCGCCTCGTCAAATTCTCTCAGATTGAAGACCGCGATCCGGTTCATTTCTTTTCTCCTTCCTTTCCCCCGTTCTCTCCTGCCGCTTTTTTCTCCGCGAAAGCCGCTTCCTCCCCGGGCCGCGCCGCCTGCGGCAGATCCTCCGAAGGAAGATCCTCCGAAGGAAGATCCTCTGCCGGAGGTTCCTTTGGGGGAAGATCCTCCTTTTCCAGCTTCCGGAAATGGTTAAACCCGTACAGCAAAATCCGCACGCTGTCGATGGTGGTATCGAACAGCCCCGCCTCGAACATTTTCTGCACCACGATCCCCACCGGCACAGCCAGGATCATGCCAAGCACGCTTCCGATGCGGTAGCCGATGAACAGAAGGAACAGCGTGGGGATCGCCGGAACTCCAATGGAATCTCCCACAAACTTGGGCTGGATGACCTGTCGCAGCAGCTGGGCCACTCCCCAGATGATCATCAGACCCAGGGCCATGCGGTAATTTCCCGCCAGCACCTCCATCAGCGCCCAGGGCCAGAGCACCGCCCCCGCGCCGAACACGGGCAGGAAATCCAGCACGGCGATCAGAAAGGCGATCAGGAAGGAATACTGTACCCGCAGAATCAGAAGGCCGATGAACAGGACAAAATAGATCACGATCTCGATCCGGAACTGGGCCACGAAATAACCGCCCACGGCCCCGGTCAGTCCGGAGGACATGATCCGGAATTTCGCCCGGACGGACTCCGGCACATGCCTGTGGAAAAAGGCGTGTATGTTCTCCTTTTCCGCCACAAAGAAATAGGAGGACAGCAGGCACATGATGGTGCTGACGATGACGGACGGGATATTCCTCGCGATATTCCCCACTGCGTTCACGGTGGGCTCGCTCAGGCCGTTCATGATGCCGCTGATATAGCTTCCCAGATTGTCCCCGATCTCCGTCAGATTTTCCTTCAGGGCCGGCGGAAAACGGTCATAAAAATCCGTCAGGCTCGCCGCCAGCTCATTCATTTCCTTCTCCACATCCTTCCAGAGGGTGGGGAGGGAGGAAACGAAGCCCGCGGCCTCCGTAACCAGCCTGGAGATCAGGAGGTATCCTACCAGGATCACGCCCGCAAGCACCGCGACGATCACGATGGCCGACCCGGCCTTTCTCCGGATCCGGATCTTCTGCTCACAGAAGCGCACCAGCGGATTGGCGATCATGGCGATGATCCAGCCCACCGCAAAAGGCATGAAAAAGCGCAGAAGCCGCGGCAGCAAAAACACGGCAAGACACAGAAGCACCACCGCCGTCACAAGGTTCAGCACCGCTTTCACATATTTTCTTAATCCCGGCCGCATTGTCCTCCCTCCTTTTTATTCCTGTGCAGTCAGTTTTTCAATGACCTCGTAGATCTCCTCCCGTCCCTGCTTCGTAAGCGCGGAAAAGGGAAGGACCACCGTCCCCTTCTCCGCCTTCAGCCCCTCCCGCACCCGCTTTACGGCCGCGGGAACCTGGCTTCTGTTCAGCTTGTCCAGCTTGGTGGCGATGATGATGGGATGATACCCCTGGCTGAGGATCCAGTCGTACATCTGCCTGTCGTTGGCTGAGGGCTCATGCCGGATATCGATCAGGAGAAAAACGGCCCTGAGCTGCCTGGACTGCTTCAGATAGCGCTCCACCATCTTTCCCCATTTCGCCTTGACCTCCTCGCTCACCCTGGCGTAGCCGTAGCCGGGCAGATCCACCAGATAAAAGGCGTCGTTCACGTTGTAAAAATTGATGGTCTGCGTCTTTCCCGGCTGGGCGGAGGTTCTGGCAAGGGATTTCCGGTTCATGAGCCCGTTGATCAGGGAAGACTTTCCCACGTTGCTCTTTCCGGCAAAGGCGATCTCCGGCAGGGTGTTCTCCGGCAGCCTGCTGGTAATGCCGCAGACGGTTTCCAGACTTACCTTCCTGATTATCATGGTTTTCTCTCTTTCCGGGCTGTTCAGGAAGCGTTTTCCGCTTTCCGGGGCACGAACGCCTGCGCGGTCACCTCTTCCATCGTTTTTACCGGGATGATCTCCAGCCCGTTTCTGATCTCCCTGGATATTTCTTCCACATCCTTCTGATTCTCCTGCGGCACAAGCACCGTTTTGATCCCCGCCGTCTTCGCCGCAAGGAGCTTCTCCTTCAGCCCGCCGATGGGAAGCACCCGGCCCCGCAGGGTGATCTCTCCGGTCATCGCCACATCCGCGCGCACCGGCGTCTCCGTAAGAACGGAAAGCAGCGCCGTCGCCATGGTGATTCCTGCGGAGGGGCCGTCCTTGGGAACCGCGCCCTCCGGGATATGGAAATGAAAATCGTTTTCCGTAAAAACCTCCGGCGCGATCCCGTACCCGGCGGCAACGGAACGGACATAGCTGATTCCCGTCATGGCGGATTCCTTCATCACATCCCCCAGCTGGCCGGTAAGGCGGATCTCGCCTTTACCCGGCATCCGGTTCACCTCCACCTGCATGGTCACGCCGCCCACGCTGGTCCACGCAAGGCCACGCACAATGCCGATATCATCCTTCTCATTGGCCTTATCCGGCGCGTTCACAGGCTTTCCCAGATATTTTTCCAGATTGCCCGCCGTCACGCGCAGATGCGAACGCTCTGCGGCCGGCCGTTTTCCTTCCCGCCCGGGCTTCGCTCCCTTCCTCTGTCCGTCCGTCCGGCTCCTCAGCCGTTCCTTCTCCTGCCCTTCCAGCATCTGTCTGGCCGCCTTCCGGCAGATCTCTCCGATCCGGCGCTCCAGGCCGCGAACGCCCGCTTCCGCCGTATAGGAAAGGATGATCCCCTTCAGCGCGCTGTCGCTGATGGAAAGCTCGCCGTGGTCCAGACCGTTTTTCTCCAGCTGCTTGGGCAGCAGGCGTTCCTTTGCGATGTGGAACTTCTCATTGGCGGTATAGCTGGTCACCTCGATGATCTCCATACGGTCCAGCAGAGGGCGGGGGATATCCCCGGCGGAGTTGGCCGTGGCGATGAAAAGCACCTCGGAAAGGTCGATGGGGATCTCCACATAGTGATCGCGGAAATGGCTGTTCTGTTCGCTGTCCAGCACCTCAAGAAGAGCGGAGGAGGTATCTCCCTTATAATCGCTGCTCACCTTGTCGATCTCATCCAGCAGCATGAGCGGATTCTTCACGCCCGCCTGCTTCAGACCGGCCACGATCCGTCCCGGCATGGCGCCCACGTAGGTCCTTCTGTGGCCGCGGATCTCCGCCTCGTCCCGCACGCCTCCCAGGCAGATGCGCACATATTTCTTGTTCAGCGACTCCGCAACGCTGCGGGCGATGGAGGTTTTGCCGGTTCCGGGCGGTCCTACCAGACAGATGATGGGACTGTCTCCCTGCTTCGTCAGGCTCCTGACCGCCAGAAATTCCAGAATCCTCTCCTTGACCTGCTCCAGTCCGTAATGATCCCGCTCCAGAATATTCTCCGCACGCTTCAGATCCGTGTTGTCCTTCGACGCCTTATCCCAGGGAAGCTCCAGCAGGGTCTGAAGATAGCCTCTTTCCACGGAAGCCTCCGCGCTTCCCTGTCCCAGGCTCTTAAATCTGCCGATCTCCCTGCGGATCTTATCCTTCACCTCCCTGGAGGCTTTCAGCTTCTCCAGCTCGGAAAGGAACTGCTCCGCATCGGAGCCGATGGTGTCCTCTCCCAGCTCCTGCCGGATGTAGTTCATCTGCTCCCGCAGCATGTAGTCGCGCTGATTCTTATCCATCCGCGCCTTGACCTGCTCCGCCAGCTCCGTCCTGACCTTCGCCACCCCGATCTCCTCGTACAGGATGCCCGCCAGCACCTGATAGCGGCTGTCCAGATCCACCGCCTCCAGCACGGCCTGCTTCTTTTCGTAATCCACAGGCATGCTTTCGATCATTTCATCCATCAGCCGTCCCAGACTGAGCCCCCGTTCAATGCGCCGCTTCACCGACTGGCCCACTCTCGGGAAATAGGAGGCGAATTCCAGAAACAGCTCCTTTAAGCTGCGCTTCATCGCCTCTTCCTCGATCTGTACTCCGGAAGAATCCGCTCCTTCCCTGGAATCCGAAAGCCGCGCCGGCCCGGCCACAGGCTCCACCTCGCCCAGAAGAAAAGCTCCCTCCTCCGCGAAGCGCTCCAGCCTTCCTCTTTCCGTTCCTTCCACAAGGACCCTCGTCACATTCTCGGGAAGTCTGGTCACCTGTCGGATCTGGGCCAGACAGCCCATATGATATACGCCCTCGAAATCCGGCTCGTCCTCCTCCACATCCCTCTGCGCCACCAGAAAGATCCTCTGGTCGCTCATCATCGCCTTCTCCACCGCCAGGATCGACTTTCCCCGGTTCAGATCGAAATGAACGACCATGCCGGGAAGGACCGTAAGGCCCCGCAGCGCAACCGCCGGGACTCTCAGCCTCTTTTCCTCTGCCGCTTCAGAGCTGACGCCCTGCATTGTTTCAGGGCGCATGCCCTCTTTCTCTTTTGTCATAAAATCCATACTCTATCCTGTTTTCTGCATTCTGAGCAAAACGCCGCCCGAAAAAGGGCGGCGTTTCTCTGTTACTTTGCTACCTTCATATCTTCCCTGCGTCCTCCGGCATCTCTGTGAACGACCAGAGGGGCGCTCTTTTTATCCACCGCTTCCTTTGTGATGATGCACTGTTCAATGGTATCATCGGAAGGAATCCGGTACATCACATCCATCAGCACGTCTTCCAGAATGGAGCGCAGTCCTCTGGCTCCGGTCTTTCTCTCCATGGCCTTCTCAGCGATCTCATCCACCGCGTCCGGCTCAAAGACCAGCTTCACATCGTCAAAGGAAAACAGCTTCTGATACTGCTTGATCTGCGCGTTCCTGGGCTCGGTAAGGATACGCACCATGGCCTCCTTATCCAGTCCCTGAAGCGATACCATCACCGGAACGCGGCCCACAAATTCCGGGATCAGCCCGTACTTCACCAGATCCGTGGGCGTGACCTGAGCCAGGAGTTCGCCCATCTCCCTGGTGCTCTTTTCCACGATCTCCGCGTTGAAACCGATGGTCTTCCTGTCAAGCCGGCTCTCCACGATCTGCTCCAGCCCGTCAAAGGCGCCGCCGCAGATGAACAGGATGTTGGAGGTATCGATCTGGATCAGCTCCTGATGAGGATGCTTTCTCCCTCCCTGCGGCGGTACGCTCGCAACCGTCCCCTCAATGATCTTCAGAAGCGCCTGCTGAACTCCCTCGCCTGATACATCCCGGGTAATGGAAACATTTTCGCTCTTTTTCGTGATCTTATCGATCTCATCAATATAAACGATCCCGTACTGCGCCCGTTCCACATCATAGTCCGCCGCCTGGATCAGCTTCAGGAGGATGTTTTCCACATCCTCGCCCACATAGCCCGCCTCCGTCAGCGTGGTCGCGTCCGCAATGGCGAAGGGAACGTTGATGATCTTCGCCAGCGTCTGCGCCAGATAGGTCTTGCCGGAGCCGGTGGGACCGATCATGATGATGTTGCTCTTCTGCAGCTCCACGCCGTCGTCCTCTTCCTTAGGCGCGGTCACCCTTTTATAATGATTGTAAACGGCGACCGACAGGACCTTCTTCGCATCCTCCTGCCCGATCACATATTCATCCAGAAATTTCCGGATCTGGACGGGCTTGAGAAGATTGATATCCAGGGTCTCCTCTGCCGGTTCTTCCTCTTCATATTCCTCATCTATGATATCCGCACAGATTTCCACACATTCATCGCAGATAAATACGCCGTTTGGCCCTGCGATCAGCTTTCTGACCTGATCCTGCGTCTTGTTGCAGAAGGAGCATCTGATCTGGTCGTCCGAAATTCTACCTGCCATTTCTGCCTTTCCTCTAAAAAACTCCATGAAACCTGCGGTTTCATACACAACGACAAAGGATGGCCCGCATCCGGGCATCCTTTGTCAAAAATCATCCTTATCTGTTCTCTGCGGAATCCTTCCTGGAAGATACGATGGAATCGATCAGGCCGTACGCCTTTGCCTCCTCCGCGCTTTTCCAGTTGTCTCTCTCCGTATCCGCCAGAACCACTTCAAAATCCTGGCCGCAGTTCTGTGCAAGGATCCTGGCCAGCTTCTCCTTGGTCTTCAGGATATGCTTCGCCGTGATCTCGATCTCCGTCGCCTGTCCCTGGGTGCCGCCGGAGGGCTGATGGATCATGATCTCCGCGTTGGGAAGCGCAAGCCGCTTTCCCTTCGCGCCGCCCGCAAGGAGGAAGGCCCCCATGCTGGCCGCCATGCCGATGCAGATCGTGGACACGTCGCACTTCACATACTGCATGGTATCATAGATCGCCATGCCCGCGGTCACGGAGCCGCCCGGGCTGTTGATATAAAAATGAATATCCTTCTCCGGATCCTCCGCCTCCAGGAAAAGCAGCTGCGCCACCACCAGGCTGGCGGTCGTATCATTTACTTCCTCTCCCAGAAAAATGATCCTGTCCTTCAGCAGTCTCGAAAAAATATCGTAGGAACGCTCTCCCCTGCTGTTCTGTTCAATGACATAAGGTACCAAGCTCATAAATATTTATGCCTCCGTTTCATGCTTTCCAGGCCGCATGGCAGCCTTCGCAGCCTGAACCTGTTATTCTGCCTTTTCCACTTCCACGGCGTTGTCTCTCAGGAAATCAGCCGCTCTGGACACCGCAAGATCCTCCATGATCTGCTTCTTTCCGTTCTCGCCCATGATCTCCTTCACCTTATCCGCTTCCATCTTGTAGGCCTCCGCCATTCTGGCGATCTCCTTCTCAAAGTCCTCTTCGGAAGCTGCGATGCCCTCCGCCGCCGCTACGGCCTCCAGCACCAGTCTGGACTGGATCCTCTTGAGCGCCTGAGGCTTTACGGACTCCAGCATGGAATCCATGGTCTGTCCGGTATACTGGCAGTACAGATCCAGATTCATGCCCTGCATCTGCAGTCTCTGGGCGAAGTCGTCCACCATCTGTCTCTGCTGCGTTTCCACCATGGCGTCCGGAATATCCATCTGCGCGCCTGCGATCGCGGCCTCAACGGCGGCGTCCTCCTTCGCGCGCTTCGCATCCTCTTCCTTCTTCTCTCCCAGTTTCTTCTTAATGTCCTCTCTGTATTCCGCCAGCGTCTCAAAATCGGAAACCTCGGAGGCGAACTCGTCGTCCAGCTCGGGAAGCTGCTTCTCCTTGACCTCCTTGATGCTCACCTTAAACAGGGCGGGCTTTCCGGCAAGCTCTTTGGAATGGTACTGCTCGGGGAAGGTCACGTTCACCTCCACATCGTCGCCGGCCTTCTTTCCGATGAGCTGCTCCTCAAACGTATCGATGAAGGAATGAGAGCCGATGGTGAGAGAATAATTCTCTCCCTTTCCGCCTTCAAACGCTTCTCCGTCCGCAAAGCCCTCATAGTCGATCACGGCAATATCGCCGTCCTCCACGGCGCGGTCCACGGTAACCATTCTGGAGCTGTTTTCTCTCTGCTGGTTCAGATCTGCGTCAACCTCTTCGTCGGTAACCGTCACATCAGCCCTGGGCACTTCCACGCCCTTGTAGGCTCCCAGGGTGACAGCGGGCTTCAGCGCCACTTCCGCCGTGAAGATGAAGGGCTTTCCGGCCTCGATCTGCTTCACATCGATCCTGGGAGAGGATACGATGGTCTCTTCACACTCCTCCAGCGCCTTCTCATAGGCGTCCGGGATCAGGAAATTCGCCGCGTCCTCGTAGAAAAATCCCTTTCCGTACATCTGCTCGATCATCCTGCGCGGTACCTTGCCCTTACGGAAGCCGGGAATCTGAATCTTCCCCTTATTCTTCTGATATGCCTTCTCAATCGCGGCCTCGAAATCCTCTGCGGGAACTTCAATGGTGAGAACCGCCATATTCTTTTCCTGTTTTTCCACCTGTAAACTCATTGTGCTGCATCCTCCTTGTATTTCGCTTCCGGCACGCGTTTTACGCCTTCCCGGATCCCGGTCTCCGGGAATGTTCCGTCCGGAGAGTTTCATATTTTTACAGTCATTAAGCGATTATAGCATAAGAATCCGAAAAATACTAGCTTTTTTTCCCCTTTTATACTATAATAAGGGACAGTCTGTAACAAAACCTTTTCTGAGACCGAAGGATTCCTGAAGTAAAGAAAGTGGGAACAGGATCAGATGCTGTATTCTGACGCCCTTCGGAGGTTTCCGGAGAGCGTTTTTTCCTTTTTTTATGCGGCTGTTTGTGCCGGAGCGTCGCAAACGGCCCTCAGACATCCCGATTGATTTCCTTACGCTCCGGAATGGAGATTATTATGAAAAAATTATTTTCTCTGATCGCCGCCCTTGCACTGGCGGCGTCCCTGCTGGCCGGCTGCGGCGCGGCCGGCGGCGGAACCTCTGCGGAAACGGCGGCAGAAAGCGCCGCCGCGGAAACCTCTGCGGAAGAAACCGCAGCCAAAGAAGCCTCTGCGGAAGAAACCGCAGCGGATGCGGAAACGGCTCCCGCGGCAGAAACCGCCGAAGCCGGGACCGCCTCTGCGGAAACGGAAGCCGCAGACATCCCCGGCGAAGAAACGCCCGTCCGCGTCATGGCGCTCAAGGGGCCCACGGCCATGGGCATGGTGCAGCTGATGGACAGCTCCGAAGCCGGAGCCGTAAGCGGAAACGCGTATACCTTCACCATCGCGGCTTCCGCGGACGAGGTTACGCCGAAGCTGGTGCAGGGCGAAGCGGATATCGCCGCCGTCCCCGCCAACCTGGCGTCCGTCCTCTATAACAACACCGAAGGGCAGGTTCAGGTTCTTGCCATCAATACCCTCGGCGTCCTCTATATCGTGGAGAACGGCGAAAGCATCCAGTCCGTCTCCGACCTTGCCGGAAGGACCATTTACGCCAGCGGCAAAGGCTCCACGCCGGAATACGCCCTGAACTATATCCTTTCCGGAAACGGCATCGATCCGGAAGCGGACGTGACCATTGAATGGAAGTCCGAGCATTCGGAATGCGTTGCGGCGCTTGCCGCAGATGAGGACGGCATCGCCATGCTGCCCCAGCCCTTTGTCACCACGGCGCAGACGCAGAATGAGAATCTGCGCGTCGCTCTGGATCTGACCGGGGAATGGGACGCGCTCCAGGCGGACGCGGAAAGTCCCAGCGCCCTGCTCACCGGCGTTGTCGTGGTGCGCACCGCATTTGCCGCCGAGCATCCGGAGGCGGTAAACGCCTTCCTGGATTCCTATCAGGAATCCGTGGAGTACGTCAACGCCAATATCCCGGAGGCGGCCTCCCTCATTGAAAAGTATGACATTGTTCCCGCCGCGGTGGCCGAAAAGGCGCTGCCCTGCTGCAACATCGCCTTTATCGAAGGAAGCGAAATGCAGGAAAAGCTTTCCGGTTATCTGAGCGTGCTTTTTGACCAGAACCCTGTTTCCGTGGGGGGCGCTCTTCCGGCGGAGGATTTCTATTACAGCCGGTAAGCGATATCCGCTCATCCCGCCGTCCCGGGAAAGGAAGATACAGACATGAGAACTGACAGCAGAAAAAAAGGAGAAAAAAACAGGCGGCTCCGTCTCTGGGCGGTGGCCGTCTGGCTGCTTCTCTGGGAGCTTCTCAGCCGCCATATCGGGCAGGACATCCTTCTGGTTTCCCCCGTTTCCGTGCTCGTCCGGCTTCTGGAGCTGATCACCGGAAAAGGAGAGGCTGCCCGTGCGGCCGCCTTCTGGGGCGCTGCCGCCTTTTCCTTCTGCCGGATCATCGGCGGCTTCCTTGCCGCTTCCGCAGCGGGAGTCCTTCTCGCCTGTCTGGCGGGCGCGCTCCGGCCTGCGGAGGAATTTCTCGCTCCCGCCATGACCGCCCTGAAGGCGGTGCCCGTCGCGTCCTTCATCATCCTGGTGCTGATCTGGATCCCCTCCCGGAATCTGTCCGTGGTCATTTCCTTTCTGATGGTCCTCCCCATCGTCTACACCAACATGATGGAGGGCATCCGCTCCATGGACGCCCAGCTTCTGGAAATGGCGCGGGTCTTTCAGGTGCCTCTGGCAAGACGGATCCGCTATATCTATCTCTCCCAGCTTCTCCCCTTCCTGCGCACCGCCTTTTCCCTTTCTCTGGGCCTGTGCTGGAAAGCGGGGATCGCGGCGGAGGTCATCGGCATTCCGGACGGTTCCATCGGGGAGCGGCTCTACGAAGCCAAGGTCTATCTCCAGACCGCCGATCTTTTTGCCTGGACGCTGGTGATCGTAACGCTGAGCGTGGGCTTTGAAAAATGCTTCCTTTACGCGGCCGACCGGGCCGTCGCCAGGCTGGAGCAGAGCTGAGCCGCGGGAACGGCCGCCGCAGAAAAAGCAGAAAAGGATGGAAAGAAAAGGATGGCAGACGTTATAAAAATCGACAGGCTGAATAAAAGCTATCACGGAAAACCGGTCCTGAAGGAGCTTTCCTTCTCCATCCCCGCCGGAAGGATCACGGCGGTCATGGCGCCCTCCGGAGCCGGAAAGACGACGCTTCTCCGCATCCTCATGGGGCTGGAGCAGGCGGATTCCGGCCGGATCGAAGGCCTTGAGGGGCTGCGCCTTTCCGCCGTTTTTCAGGAGGACCGGCTCTGCCCCAATTTAAGCCCCGTCTCCAACATCCGCCTGGTGACCGGCTCCGCTCTTTCCCGCCGGGAAATCCTTGCGGCGCTGGATCAGACCGGCCTTTCCGGCTGCGCCTGTCAGCCGGCCCGGGAAATGTCCGGCGGACAGCGCCGGAGGACGGCCCTTCTTCGCGCCCTTCTGGCCCCCTGGGATCTGCTCCTTCTGGACGAGCCCTTCAAGGGGCTGGATACGGAAACCAGAAGGCTGCTCATGGACTATGTCCTCCTGCACTTTCACAGGGTCCCCGGCCGGACCGTCCTCCTTGTCACCCATGACGAAAGCGAAGCCGCTTATCTGGCCGAAAACGTCTTTACGCTTCCTTTGCCATAAATCGGATCATGTTTTCATTCAGCCGGTGCAGAAGCTCCTCTCCCGCCCTTCTTTCTTCCTCCGTAAATCCGGCGAAGCAGATCTCCTTTAGCTCCTCCTGCATCAGCCGGAACTCCTCGCACACCTGCTTCGCCTCGGGGCGCAGCAGGATCCGGTTTTTCTCCTTCCGATCCTCCTTCCGGTCCTCCTTTCGAGCTTCCTTCCGATCCTCCGTCCGGCTCCGGTTCGCTTTTTTCGTCCCCTTCTCGTCAGAGATCTCTACCAGCTTTTTACGCTCCAGCTTCTGCAGGGCGAGGAACAGACGCGGCAGCGGCAGATCCGACAGCTCCGAAAGGCGGCGCATGCTCTCCGCCTCCCCGCACTGATACAGGGTGAAAAGAGCCTTCGCTTCATCCGCTGTCAGCCGGTTCTTTTTTGCCGCAAGCTCCATCTGATAATCCAGAAGCTGACGGCTCCGGTACTGATCCATGATCACACCGTCTCCCTCCACCTGCTCCCTGCGGATGCGCAGCCGCTCCTCTCCCAGCTTCCTGCCGCCGGGCAGCGGCGCGGGCGGAACTCCTCCGTCCTTCGCCGCCGCCCAGAAAAAGCTGTAGACCTGCAGACGGATATCCGCGTAGTCCTCGTGATCGTATACATCCTTGTAAAATTCATTATAATAATCAAAGATATTGATCTTCATCCGCATGGCGTTGGTGATGCTCATCCCCTGGCTCACAAGGCTCCCCTTACGCTTCACATAATAATAGATGGGAACCTGCAGGGCATAAAACGAGGAGGCATGCCGGATATATTCCAGATTGAAAAGGAAATCCTCGCACCAGCTGATGGAAACGTCCATACGGATCTGATTCGCCTCGATGATCCTTCTTTTATACAGCTTGTTCCAGAGCACGCCGTAATAAAAATCAGCCGGATTTTCGATCATGCACGCGGCGAATTCCTGCCGGTTCAGCACCCTGGCCTCCTCAATGTCTCCCTTCCTGGCAAGCCGCTCCCCCGCCACGCGGTAAAAATCGGAGATCACCATATCGCAGCCATTCTTTTCCATGGCCTGCACCAGAAGTCTCGTGGCCTCCGGCACGATCCAGTCGTCGCTGTCCAGAAACTGGATATACTCTCCCTCCGCCAGCTCCAGCGCCTGATTGCGCGTATCGGATACGCCCGTATTTTCCTTATGGATCACCCTGACCCTTTCATCCCTTCCGGCGTACGCATCGCAGATCTCTCCGGATCCGTCCGTGCTTCCGTCGTCCATCAGGATCAGCTCAAAATTGGGATAATCCTGCACCAGTATGCTGTCCACGCAGCGTCTCACATATTTTTCCGCGTTATAAACGGGTACGATAATACTGACAAGCCGTTCCACTCCGCCCGCTCCTTTTTCCTGATTTTTTTCAATACAGAAATTCTATCACGTTTCCTTCCCCTTCACAAATAAAACCGGAAATTTCCAGCTCCGGCTTAGGATAAAACCGTCCGGAACGCAGATAATAACACCAAGATAAGCGACGGAAACAGACGGAAACCGGTACGCGCCCCGTACCCCCACGGGATAAGCGGACGGCGCACGGCTGGAGCCGCCCGCTTATCTTACAGACAAACCGGCGGCATTGCCGCCGGAGAAAAAGAGAACCACAATTTACGGAGGTGAATGCAAAATGGCAAGTTCCAACAGATCCAATAGAGTAGAGGTACCTGAAGCGAAGGCTGCGATGGACCGTTTCAAGACTGAGGTGGCTTCCGAGCTGGGCGTGAACCTGAAGGAAGGCTACAACGGCGATCTGACTTCCAAGGAAGCCGGTTCCATCGGCGGTGAGATGGTACGCAGAATGATCAAGAAGCAGGAGGAGCAGATGAAATAACCGCTCTCCCGCGATCGGATCGGGGAAGGAGCTTCCCCGATCCGATTCCACGATGCTCAAAGAAAGGCCCGGCCGTCTGAAGCAGCCGGGCCTTTTCTATTTTACGCTTTCCTGTTCCTGCCTCTTCTGAAGCTCCTTTCTCAGATAGAGGATCACATCCTTTCTGGTCACGATGCCGATAAATCTCCTTTCGTCATCCACCACAGGAACGAAATTCTGGCGCATCACCCGCTCCAGAAGTCCTTCCATATCCACATTGACATGCACCGCCTTATTATCCCTCTTACGGGCGATCTGCATGACGGAAATCTCTTCCAGCTCATGGATATCCGGAAAATTCTCCTTTTTCAGCTTCCAGAGCACATCCCCTTCCGTAATGGTCCCTATGTATCTGCCGTCCGGAGATAACAGCGGAACCGCGGTATAGCCGTGATACTCCATCTTCTCCAGAACCTGACGCAGGGAATCGCTCTCCTCCACATACGCCACTTCGCTTTTGGGCGTCAGAAAAAATAAAAGATTCATTCTCTTACCTCTGCCTTTTACCCGGGATATACCACCGACTCCGCAACGCGGTCCGCCTCCGCCTTTCCCGCAAGGTACTCCACCACTGCCAGAGCGAAGGGAATGGAGCAGCCCATTCCGCGCCCCGTGATCACGTTTCCGTCCGTCTCCGCCGCCGCGCGCGTCACCTGCGCGCCGTCCAGATGCTCCTCAAAGGAAGGATACGAGGTGGCCCGTCTTCCCTTCAGATAGCCTCTGTGTCCGAAAATACTCGGCGCGGCGCAGATCGCCGCGACAGGCTTTCCCGCCCCGTAAAAGGCGTCCAGCTGCTCCATCAGCGCGCCGCAGGCCTCCAGGCCCTGCGTCCCTTTCTTTCCTCCCGGAAGCACCAGCATATCCAGCCCGGAAAAATCCGTCTCCGAAAGCTTCTCATCCATCCGGACCGTAATGCCGTGGGAGCCCTCCGACGCCTCCTTATCCTCTACGGAAATCATACGCACCTCTATTCCCGCCCTTCTGGCGAGATCCACCACAGTCAGGGCCTCGATCTCCTCATATCCGTCCGCGAAAAATACACCGATCCTGCTCATCTGACATCCCTCTTTTCCTGTTTCATTTCCGGCAGGCGTCCTTTCGTCCGCCTTCGCCGCTGTCCCTATTATAACAGAATCCTCTTTTTCATCCAATGAATAAAACCGTAGAAATTTATGAAAAAAATATGAATGACAGCCGCTCCCGGGCCGGTTATAATAACAGCAGACGGACAAAAGGCAGCGTCCCCGCCGCCGTCTCGAAAGGAGTGTTTTTCCATGGAAATCGAACGAAAATTTCTCATATCAGAGCTTCCGGAAAATCTGGAGCAGTATCCCTGCCGCCTGATCGAGCAGGGATATCTGAACACAGATCCCGTCGTCCGCGTGCGCCGGGACGACAGCGCCTGTTATCTCACATATAAAGGAAAAGGCCTCCTGGCCAGAGAGGAGTATAATCTTCCTCTGACCGAAGAGGCCTACCGCCATCTGATCCGCAAGGCGGACGGACGCATCATCACCAAACGCCGCTACATGCTTCCCTGCGGGCCGTACACCATAGAACTGGATGTCTTTCTGGGGGAGCTCGCCCCCCTCGTTATCGCCGAGGTGGAATTCCCTGACCTGAAAGCCGCCGAAGACTTCATTCCTCCGGACTGGTTCGGCCAGGATGTGACCATGGATCCCGCCTATCACAATTCTGTCCTCAGCAGGGCCTGAAGCCTTCCCGGCGGGGCCGCATCCCGGCCAGCCCGGCCGCTTCTCAGCCGCTGATCTGCAGAAGCTTCGTCTTCAGCTCGTTCTCCATGCGGCTCATCTCGGCCTCCGCCTCCTGACGCTTCTGTCTGCCCTCCTGCTGGATGCGCATCACCTCGTCCAGCGTGGAGATGAGGGATTCGTTGGTCGCTTTCAGAGTCTCCATATCCACGATCCCCCGCTCCGCTTCCTTCGCGGTTTCCACTGTGGCGGTCTTCAGCACGGCGGCGTTTTTCTTCAGCAGCTCGTTGGTCATATCCGTCACCTGCCGCTGCGCCGCCGCGGCCTGCGCGGAATGCTCCACGCCCAGGGCAAGCACCATCTGGCTTTTCCACAGCGGAATGGTATTCACCAGCGTGGACTGAATCTTTTCCACCATGAGGGTATCGTTGTTCTGAACCAGCCGGATCTGCGGAGCCGTCTGAATGGAGATCATTCGGGTCAGCTCCAGATCGTGAAGCTTCTTCTCAAACCGGCCGCACATGGCGTCCAGATCCCTGGCCTCCTGCGCGTCCTCCGGAAGTCCGCTTTGCTGCGCCTTTGCGGCGATCCGTTTCAGCTCTCCGTTTCTCACCTCGGCCAGCTTCTTCTTTCCCGCCAGAATGTACATGGAAAGCTCCTTGAAATAGGTCCTGTTCAGCTCATACATCTTATCCAGCATGGCGGAGTCCTTCATGAGCTGAACCTGATGGCCCTCCAGCACCTGGCAGATCCGGTTGACATTGGCCTCCGCTTTCGCATATTTTGCCTTCATCGCCGCGATCTTGCCTGCGCCCCGCCTGAAAAAGCCCAAGATCCCCCGTTCCTCCTCGGCGTCAAAGCTTCTCAGCTCCGTCACGACGTTTCCCAGCAGCTCCCCAACCTCTCCCAGATCCTGAGTCTGTACGCTTTCCAGCGCCTTTTCAGAAAAATCCGCCATCTTTTTCTGTGCGCCCGCGCCGTACTGCAGGATCAGGCTGGAATTTTTCAGGTCGATCTGCCTGGAAAACTCGTCCACCATCCTTTTCTCTTCCTCGCTCAGGATGCTCTCGTCCCACTCCGGCGCCTCCTCCTTCGGCTCCGGCGCGGGCACAGCCGCCTCTTTTGCAGGGAACGGGTCCAGCGTCAGAGTGGGCGCCGCGGCAAAGTCTTTTAATGTATCGTTCATAATCAGACTACCTCTCTTTCTCCGGGGAAACCGCCTTCAGCTTCTGCTCCGTCAGTCCCTCCTGAGCCAGCATGGTCTGAAGCACGGCGATGTCCGTCGCCACATCCCAGGCTGTGTCCTCAAACAGGCTGTCCAGAAGCTTCTCAAAGGCCAGGTTCAGCGTGTCCAGCGTTTTCTCAATCTCCTGCTTTCCGGTACGGATATTTTCCCCCTGGACCGGCTGCCGGTCCAGCTCCTCATAGGCGTCCAGCAGCTTCACCGTGGTGGGAAGGTAATAATCCATGAAACGGCGCAGATCATCCGCGCAGTCCGGATTTTCCTTCAGCCGTTCAAAGATACGTTCCACAATGGTCTGCATGTGGGAAATTTTTTCCGATATCTCTTCTCCGGGGATGGCGTCGTTGCTTCGTTCGATCTTTTCAATATAAGCCCTCCCGGTCTCCATCATCTTCCGGATCTCTTCCGACAGGCCTTCGTTCTCCCTGCGCTCCCGGCCTGCCCTCTCCTGCTCCTCTTTCCTGCGAAGCTCCGCCTGCTTCTCGCTTTCCAGATACTGTCTGTAGGTCTCCTCGCTGACGATCAGGCAGGTTTCCTGTCTGTCCAGATGCCCCTGCCGGAACCAGCGGGCGCGGATCATCTTCTCCAGATCGCTTTTTACAAAGCGGAGGGACTTCCCGGTCCGCTCTGCCAGCTCTTTAATATCGCAGTAGGTGCGCCCCTCAAGGGCCTCCACGTATCTGCCGAACCGTTTCGCCCTCCCCAGAAGGCTTTTTCCGGCAAGGGCCGCCCCTGCCGCGAGCACAAGCACCGCGCCCAGGATCCCGGCGGAGACGGAAAGGACCGCTCCCGCCAGCCCGGCAAGGCTCATGATTAAAAATACGAGCAGCGCGATAAGGCAGCCTCCGGCCACCGTACAGCCTGCGGCAATCAGAGCAACGCCGCCGGCCTGCGCTCCGATGGTCCTCGCAAACAGCGGACTCCGTCCCCGCCGGGCCGCCGGCTGCCTGCGCGGTTCCGGCCGTTCGGCCGCAAGGCTTTCCATTCCTTTTTTCAGGCTGTCTCCCAGATTCTCAAGTCCGTCCGTCACCGTGCGGCGGATGTTTTCATCCAGCCGCCGGAAATCTCCCGAGCTCACCGCTTCATCCACCATCCTGCGGATATCGTTTCCCAGATCGCTCCAATCGTTATAGCCCATTTTCCGCCAAGCTCCTTACCCGGAAGCCTCAGTTCAGCTTCCAGATATCCTCATTGTATTCCCGGATCGTCCGATCGGAAGAAAAGTACCCTGACTTTGCGATGTTCACAAGCATCATTCTCTTCCACTTTTCCCGATCCCTGTAGTCCTCCAGCATGCGGTCCTTCACCGCGATATACTCCTCCAGATCCAGAAGCGTCATGAACCAGTCCTTGTTCAGAAGCTCCTGATACAGCCGTTCCAGATTCTCCTTATGACCGGCTGCGAGCGCCTGCTTCCCGACGATGAAATCCACCGCTTCCCGGATCACCGGACTCTTTTCATAGTAGTCTCTGGAAACGTAATCCGCTTTTTCATAATGGGCGATGACCGTTTCAGAATCCTTTCCGAAAATATAAATGTTTTCATCCCCCACCAGCTCATGGATCTCCACGTTCGCGCCGTCCGCCGTTCCCAGCGTGACCGCTCCGTTCGCCATGAACTTCATGTTTCCCGTACCGGACGCCTCCTTGGAGGCCAGAGAAATCTGCTCGGAAATATCGCAGGCCGGGATCAGCTTCTCCGCATAGCTTACGTTATAGTTTTCCACCATCACCACCTTCAGGTACGGGCTTACCAGAGGGTCGCTGTTGACGATCTTCTGCAGCACCAGGATCAGATGGATGATGTCCTGAGCGATCACGTAGGCCGGAGCCGCCTTTGCCCCGAAAATGCAGGTGATCGGCGTGGACGGCTTCTTCCCGCCCCGGATCTCCAGATATTTGTGGATGATATACAGAGCGTTCATCTGCTGGCGCTTATATTCATGGAGACGCTTGATCTGAATATCGAAAATGGATTCCGGATCAATGGATACGCCTTCTTTTTCCAGAATGTAAGCGGCGAGCTTTTCCTTGTTTCCCTTCTTGACCTGCCAGAGCTTCTCCAGGAATTCTTCATCCTCCTTAAATTCCAGAAGCTTTTCCAGTTCCGCCGCATTCTTATGAAAACCGCTTCCGATGGTTTCCGTAACGAGTTCAGCCAGAGGCCTGTTGCAGGACAGCAGCCACCTGCGGAAGGTGATGCCGTTTGTCTTATTGTTGAATTTTTCCGGATAGATCTCATAAAAGGGATGCAGTTCCGTTTCCTTCAGGATCTGCGTATGGATCGCCGCAACGCCGTTTACGGAAAATCCGTAGTGGATGTCCATGTGCGCCATATGGACGCGTCCGTCCTCATCAATGATATGCACCGCCGGATCGCTGTATTTTTCCTTCACCCTTCTGTCCAGCTCCTGAATGATGGGAACCAGCTGGGGAACCACCTTCTCCAGATAGGAAAGGGGCCACTTTTCCAGCGCCTCCGCCAGAATGGTATGATTGGTATAGGCGCAGGTACGGCTCACCACGTTCACCGCCTCGTCCATGGTGAACGCCTTGTCCTCTACCAGGATCCGGATCAGCTCCGGAATGATCAGGGACGGATGGGTATCGTTGATCTGGATGACCGCAAACTCATCCAGGCGGCGCAGATCATTCTGCTTCTCCTTCATTTCCTTCAGGATCAGCTGCGCGGCGTTGCTCACCATGAAGTACTGCTGATAGATGCGCAGAAGATTCCCCTCCTCATCGGAATCATCCGGGTAAAGGAACAGGGTCAGGTTCTTATCCACCGCCGTTTTATCAAAGGAGATCCCCTTCTTCACCAGGCTCTCGTCAACCGATTCCAGATCAAACAGGCGCAGCTTGTTCACGCCGCTGTCATAGCCGATCACATCGATGTCGTACAGTCTGGACGTCACCCTGCGGTCACCGAAAAACACATCAAAGCTGATGTTTGTCTTCGTAAGCCACGACTCCGGCTCGATCCACACATCCTTCTGGGCGGTCTGAAGCCCATCCGCAAATTTCTGATGGAACAGCCCGAAATGATAATTCAGCCCGATCCCCTCTCCGGGAAGTCCCAGCGTGGCAATGGAATCCATGAAGCAGGCGGCCAGCCTTCCGAGACCACCGTTTCCCAGAGACGGCTCCGGCTCCGCGTCCTCGATCCGCGCCATATCTTTTCCGTGCGCCTTCAGAATGGAATCCACCTTGTCGTAAATACCCAGATTGATCAGGTTGTTGGAAAGCAGCTTCCCGATCAGAAATTCCGCCGAAATATAATATACCTTCTTTTTTCCATCAATGGGGATCGTAGCCTCCATCATGCCCTTCACCAGATTCAGGATCACATGATAAAGCTCCCGGTCCGTGCACTCCTCCAGGCTTTTCCCAAAGGCCTTGTCAGCCAGGCTGATCATTTCCTGCTCCATTTTTACTTCCAGGATTTCCCTCTGAAGCGTATCCATTACTGTCATAGCATTCTCCCATTCCGAATTCAGTTCAGCACATCCTGATACTTCATTCTGACAATCTGATAGTCCGGCACGATCCGCCTTCCGGACCCGCCTTCCAGCAGTCTTCCCATCTCCTCCATCGCCGCTTCCGAAATCTGATGAAAATCCTGTTTCACCGTATTCATCTGCATTCCGGCGTAGCACATCAGCGTAATGCCGTCAAAGCCGCATACCGGCCGGAAAATATCCATCTCCTGCAGAGCCCGCATGGCGCCGATCGCCATCAGATCCGATGCGCACACGATCACATCGTATCCGGACGCATATCGGAAGGTAAGCTCTCTGGCCTTCTTTTCGCTGAAATCGCCGCTTTTTATCAGAAGAGGAAGCCCCTCCTCCGCCGCGAGCCTGCGGATGCCCGCAAGCCGTTCCTGCGTCACATACCCGTCCGGCCTCCCGGAAAGATAAAGGATGCTTTTTCCTTTATTTTCCATCACCGTCTTTCTTGCCACCTCATACTGCGCCTGTTCATGATCGATCTGAATGGACGAAGTGGTTTCGTTCACCACCGGCACGTCCACCGCCACGATCCTGAACTCCTTCCTTTCGATCAGCTCCCGCAGGACGCTGTCTTCTTTTCCCATTCCGTAGATAATGACGCCTTCTATGCCCTGAGAGCGGAAATAATCCGCGATCTCCGAGGCGCTGCGGCTGCGGATCATGGAAAAAAAGAACGTCGCCACATCCAGCCTTCTCTCCACCGCTTTGCTGATGGCGCCGGACAGATACTGCATGTCAATCTCATCCACCGCCTGCGTATCCGTATTCAGATTGAGCAAAAGCGCCACTCTCCCCGTTTTCTTGGAAGAAAGTGCGGAAGCGAGCAGATTTGGCGTAAAATTCAGCTCCCGCACCGCCGCATTCACCCTCACCCTGGTTTCCTCGCTCACATTGGGATAGCCGTTGAGCGCCTTGGACACCGTAGAGACCGCTACGCCGGCTCTGCGGGCAACATCCTTTATGGACGACATGGTTTCCTCCTGTATCCTGATGATCCCTGTTCTTTCAACAGGCAGACCCTGTGGGAAAGCTCAGTGGAAAACGTTTTCCCATAAGGTCAGCATACTCCCCTGTCTTTCTTTTGTCAAGGCACACTCGTGCGGTAAAAAAGCAGTAAAAAAGTGTGCGCCAAGGCGCACACTCGCGCCGAGCGCGGTTGCCGTCAGGCAACATCTACCTTACGCGCGAGTGCGCATCAACGTCTTTTTTATTCAATAGGAAATGAAATTTCCTATTGAATAAAAAAGACGCCGCCGGATCCTTTTCGACCCTGCGGCGGCATATCTTCGTTATTCAGACTGAGCCTTCTTACACCCTTGCTTCCTTCACTGAATTAAGGGCTTCCTGTATCTCCTTCTTCGCTTCCGCATCCTGCTCCACGGCAAGCTGATGTCTGACTCTTGTCCGCATATATTCCGTGTCGATCACCAGCGCGGCCCTGCAGGCTGCGACCCTCACCTTTGCATCCGAATGATCCAGATAATGGGTGATCCTGTTTGCAGAATCCTCGTCGCCAATCGTGCCAAGCGCCTTCAGCGCATCGACCAGCACCTCCGCGTCCGCTTTCTCCATGATCTTGATAATGGGGCCGGATTTTTTCTTCTCCGCATATTTCGCAATCTTCGCTTCTTCTTTCTGATCGTTCATGGTCCTTTCCTCCTGTTATGATTGGGAAGGCGCCCGCCTTGCGGCATACCCGGGTTCCATTGTCGTATGAGCTGGTGTACTTCCTTTTGATATAAATGATACTAAACCTTAATTGTGAAAAAAATGTGTCCTTGGGATAAAAATCCTCTAAATCCGGACATTCCCTTTCTTCCTTATAAAACAGGCGGCGGGTATCCGAAAGGATCCGGATATCCCGCCGCCTGATTCAGCCGGAGCATCTGCCGGCGCAGAATTTATTTTCTTACCAGATGACGCGGAACGCCATTGATGAACAGAGGCTGCAGCTCGCCCATGATGAGCGGTCTCGCATACCTGATATAGCCCTCGTTCACATCGCAGCCGTCCTCGGTGATCCACTCTGCGGGAACGGGTCTTTCCACGTTCGCGATCGCGTGGATATCGTAAGCGCTGGTGCCGCACTGATAAGGATCGTCGCCGTTGCGGTTCAGCGTGATCATCATGCCGGTCTTGCCTTCCTCGGCAGCCTTCACCGCGTCATATCCTACCTGGAACGCTTCGTTGATATCGGTCAGGGAAGCGAGATGAGAAGCGGCGCGCTGCAGGGTGGAGAACTCAACCGCACGGGTCTTCAGGCCGGTCTCAGCCGCAACCTTGTTGGCCAGGGTAGCCGCGCAGCCGGAAAGCTGCTTGTGGCCGAAAGCATCCACGAAATCGGAAGCGTTGCCCAGCTCACATACGAAACGGCCGTCCGCCAGCGCAACACCCTCGGATACTGCGATCACAACGGAAGACTTGGTAGCCGCAAGATATTTTACCTTCTCCATGAACTTGTCCATGTCAAAGGTCACTTCAGGCAGATAGATCGCATCCGGTCCGGTGCAGTCGTCTCCGCGGCTCAGAGCTGCGGCGGCCGTCAGCCAGCCGGCATGACGTCCCATGATCTCCACGATGCACACGGTGGGCTTCTCCACGCCGAAGGACTCGTTGTCGCGGATGATCTCCTTCATGCTGGTTGCAATATATTTCGCAGCGGAACCGTAGCCCGGGCAGTGGTCCGTTACAGGCAGGTCGTTGTCGATGGTCTTGGGAACGCCCATGAAACGCTGCGGCTTGTTATGAGCCGCGGCATAATCGGAAAGCATCTTCACCGTATCCATGGAATCGTTTCCGCCCGCATAGAACAGGCACTCGATATCATGCTTCTCCATGATCTCGAAAACCTTCTCATAAACATCCTCATGCCCTTCGATCTTGGGCATCTTGAAACGGCAGGAGCCCAGGAATGCGGAAGGGGTTCTCTTCAGCAGCTCAATCCCGGTCTCATCGTCCAGATACTCGCCCAGATCGACCAGATTGTCCTGCAGGAATCCTTCGATTCCGTGTACCATACCATAAATTTTCTTTACGCCAAGCTTCTTGGCAGCCGCATATACGCCGGCAACGGAAGAGTTGATGACAGCGGTCGGTCCGCCGGACTGTCCCACTACAATGTTTCCTCTCATTTTGACATCTCCTTTTGGTGTGTGAAAAATAGAAACCCCTGCCGCTCTGCCTGCGCAGACGGCAGTATACCCGGAAAAAGCGCACTTTTTCCGAAACCGCTACGATTATAGCAGATTCGTTTCTTTATGACAAGAGGTTTGTTGCAGCCTTCCCGCCCTGTTTGGGCAGGCGGCTGCATGCGGACGCCGCTCAGGACCGGCTCTGCAGAAGCTCCCGGAGTTTCCGGTTCTCCTCCTCCAGGCTCCGGTTCCTGTCCTCAAGGCTCTGATTCCTGTCCTCAAGGCTCTGATTCCTGTCCTCAAGGCTCTGGTTCCTGTCCTCCAGGCTCTGGTTCCTGTCCTCCAGGCTCTGGTTCCTGTCCTCAAGGCTTCGATTGCAGTCTTCCAGACTGCGGTTGCTGTCCGACAGACTGCGGGCCTTCTTGGTAAGACTCAGGCATTGAGCCTGCAGCCCTCTGACCTGCTCGGCAAAATTTCTCGTTTCTTCCCTCAGCTGCTCCATCATGTTTACATATTCATCGCGGTCAAGCTCCGCAAGGACTTTACTGAACATATTGACCAACTCCTCCGGTTTTTTTCTAAATTCCGCTATATCCCGGTAATATTCCGCAAATTCCGGAAATGCGGAAATGATCCGGGCAATATCCGCGGGATCGTCTGAGCTGAGAAACATAAGCCATGCCTCCAGCTCCTCTTTTGCCTCATGAACAATGCTGTGAAAAATATCCAGCGAAATGAAAATATATTCCTGCAGAAGATTCAGAGAAAGTCCCGTATCAAAAACCTGCGAAGCACGATGTATATAATGATCCGAATACCTGCAGAAATCCCCGCTGCTTTTTTCCAGGATCACCACTGTATATACCTTTGACAGTCTTTGATAGGAGAAGGTACAGCCCTCCGCCTTTGCCTTCTGTCTCTCCCTGGAGTACTGGCGCACCACGAGTTCTGAAGAATAACATGCCGCGCGCTGTCCCGGAAATGCATAAGGCGCCTTCTGGATCTCCACATTGCAGAGGGCTCCTGAGGCGAGTTCCACAAGGATGTCCATTACAACCAGCGACATGCTCTCGTCAAGCCGGATGGAATCCGTCGGAAGAACCTGGCGGATCTTCACCTTTTCCTTCAAAAGTCCGCTCAGCAGGCGCTCCAGGCGTTCCGGATGCAGTTCCGGGTTGAACACATACTTGAAAAACGGATCGTAGGTGATCTTCACGCCCTTCTGTCCGGTATAAAAATCAACGAGCTCCTTCTGCAGCCGGGCCGGAAGGTTCAGGAAGCGTCCATAAAGGGACGGATCCTCCTGCAGACGGGTAAGGAATGCCTGCGCCGCCTCGCCTTTTTCTTCAGTCAGTTCTCCGAATCCATACTGCTGTTCTGCCACATAATTCTGCCATGGTCTTTCCACGGCCGGATAATCATAAAACAATACTGCGTCACCCTCCTTCTTTCGGGGCAGCCGTACCGTCAGAACGCTTTCAGGATGTGCTTCCCCGACCATCTCAATTATCAGGATACAGGAAAAAAAAAGAGTAAAAAGAATGTTAAGACATGCGGTCCATACGGCTCCGGAGACAGTACGGACGCAAATCAGATCTTTCATTTCTGAAACGGAAGAAACCGCTACAGAAATGTCTGTTGTGTAAAGAGAATAACATATCGAACCGGAAAAAGCAACCTTTTTTAATGCTTTTGGAAGAACCGGTTCCCGACCTTTGCCACCTGTCCGACACAGAGGGCTGCCGCTGTGTTCTTTCTTATTCGTTTCCAATCTCTGCTCCTTTCCGCCATGCTTCCTCAGCCTTCGTCTGGCCGGCAGCTGTCTTTTTGGTATTGTCATCAGGTCATTCCGTAAGAGAAATCGATACTTTCTCAAGAAGCACTTTCAACGTTTCTTTTTGATTCTCTGAGAAATCCTGAAAGGCGCTTTTTTCAGCATCTTCAAAGATTCCTTCTACTTTTTTTGCCAACCGTATCCCGTCCGGCGTCAGAGTAACATAAAGGGAGCGCCGGTTTCCTTCATGGCGTCCTCTCTGAATCAGCCCCGCTGCTTCCATCCGGGTCAGTATACTGCCCACCGTTGCAGGCTCTATCTCACAGTAGGAAGCGATTGTTTTCTGGTCGCTTTCCCCATACTGAAACAGATATTCCAGCACCTTAGGCTGGCCGGGCGAGAATCCGAGCTTTGCAGCCTCATACATGATGCTGCGGTGCATGCGGGTATGTGCTTTCATGAGCAGATAATGCAGAGATTCCATAGATATGGCGGATCCTTTCCATAATGATAGGATAAGGCTGAAAAAACGGTATTTACTGTCGGTATTCCTGACAGTTATAGACCGTTCAGCCGCGGCATTTATCATTTATAAGGTTTCTTATTATATCATTTCTTAATTATATATAGTTATGGTTTTGTCAATTTCGGTTTTCGACCGTATGCTGGAATAGCTGTCTCTTCCGTCCGGCAGGGTCACGCCCGAAAAGCCCTTTGGGCTTTCCTCGACCGGAAGGGGGAGCTGCGTTTTCTCTTCCGGACGGCAGGGCCACGCCCGAAAAGCCTTCGGCTTTCCGGGCTGATGGGGCGTACGCCCCATAAAACAAAACCGAAAGAGCGCCGTTGGAAAGCAAGCTTTCCACGTCTCTCTTCCGGTTTGTTTTGCCCTGCCTACTGGAGGTTCATGTTTGTATACCTTTCCAGACTTTCATCCACTTCTCGGGCGGCTTCGCGGCCTTCGCGGATGGCCCAGACGACGAGGGACTGGCCGCGGTGCATGTCGCCGGTGACGAAGACGCGGTCTGCGGTGGTCTGGTATTTTCCGGGTTCGGTTTTCACGTTGGTGCGGGGATTCAGCTCCACCTGGAAGGCGTCGGCGACGTACTTCTGGCTGCCGAGGAAGCCTGCGGCGATGAGGACGATGTCGGCCGGAAGGATCTGTTCGCTTCCGGGGATCTCCTTCCTTTCCATGCGGCCGGTTTCCGGATTCTTTTCGCTTTTCAGCTTAATGATCTTAACCGCATTCAGGTTTCCGTTTTTATCTTTTAAGAATTCCTTTACGGTTGTTTCATAAATTCTCGGATCGTGACCGAAGAGGGCGATGGCCTCCTCCTGGCCGTAGTCGGTCTTGCAGACGCGGGGCCATTCGGGCCAGGGGTTGTTTTCCGCGCGGGTGTCGGGGGCCTTGGGCATCATTTCAATCTGGGTCACGGATTTGCAGCCGTGGCGGATGGCGGTGCCGACGCAGTCGTTTCCGGTATCGCCTCCGCCGATAATGACGACGTTTTTGCCTTTGGTGTCCACGTATTTTCCATCCGCGAAGTCCGAGTCCAGAAGGCTCTTTGTGTTGGCGGAGAGGAAATCGACGGCGAAATGGATCCCTTTTGCGTCGCGGCCGGGGGCGTTAATGTCTCTGGGGTTGGAGGCGCCGCAGGCCAGAATCACGCGGTCGTATTCCTTCAGGAGCTTCGCGGGCCTGATGTCCTTTCCCACGTCCGCGTTGGTGACAAAGGCGACGCCTTCCTCCTCCATGACGCGGATCTTTCGTTCCACGATGGTTTTTTCCAGCTTCATGTTGGGGATGCCGTACATGAGCAGGCCGCCGATGCGGTCATGGCGTTCGTATACGGTCACGCTGTGGCCGCGCTTGTTGAGCATGTCCGCCGCGGCAAGGCCGGAGGGGCCGCTTCCGACGATGGCCACCTTCTTTCCGGTCCGCACACGGGGCGGGCGGGGGGCGGCATATCCCTTTTCATAGGCGTTTTCAATGACGGCGTATTCGTTTTCCTTCGTGGATACCGGGTCCCCGTTCAGGCCGCAGGTGCAGGCCGCCTCGCAGAGGGCGGGGCAGACGCGGGAGGTGAACTCCGGAAAATTGTTGGTTTTTTTCAGGCGTTCATAGGCCTGCTCCCAGCTGCCGGTATACACCAGGTCGTTCCATTCCGGCACCAGATTGTGCAGCGGGCAGCCGGAGGCCATTCCCGCGATCATCTGGCCGTACTGGCAGAACGGGACGCCGCACTCCATGCAGCGCGCTCCCTGAAGCTGCTGCTGTTCCAGCGGGAGGTGCTCATGAAATTCCCTGAAATGCCGTACCCGCTCCTTCGGCGCTTCCGAAAGGCTCGTTTTTCTCTCATACTCCATAAATCCAGTGGGTTTTCCCATATTTCCCTCTTTTCCAGCGGCCGCAGGGCCGCATTTTCATCCAGACTACCTTCCCGTATTGGCATAAAACGCTTCGATCTGTGCCGCCTCCGGGCTCAGGCCTTTCTCCTCCATGGCGACGATGGCTGCCATCATGCGTTCATAGTCGTGAGGAATGATCTTTTTAAACCTGGGAATATATTCCTCAAAGTTG
>DXDD01000091.1 GCA_019115665.1 Candidatus Eisenbergiella pullistercoris
CGGGATTGTAGCGGCAGCTTAACGTCTCCGGAAGCTTTCCCAGGATCCTTTCCAGAAAATCAATATGGGTGATATCGTCCAGATTGATGGTGGCGCCGATTTTGGCCGCGTAGGCGAACTCCTCCGCAGGGGTATCGTTGGAGGAAAACATGATATCCTCGCCCTTCACGCCCATGGCCTGCGCCAGCATCAGCTCCGTCAGGGAGGAACAGTCGCAGCCGCAGCCGTAATCCCTCAGAAGATCGATCAGAAAGGGGTTAGGCGTGGCCTTCACCGCAAAGAATTCCTTGTATCCGGGGTTCCAGGAAAAGGCCTGCTTCAGCCTTTCGGCATTTTCCCGGATGCCCTTTTCATCGTAAATATGGAAGGGAGTAGGATATGTTTTTACGATCTCCTCGATCTGTTCTTTCGTCACAAACGGCTTTTTCCGATTTTCTCCACTCATTATACTTCTCCTTTTGTCTTCTTTTTCTTTCCGGCAAGCTCGATCAGCTTAATTTCATTGCGCATGGCCTCCTTCAGGGTGTCCACGAAGACCCGCTGGCCCGAATACAGGCAGATATCCTGTCTGCTTCCGGTCAGCTCCCCCGTCAGGACATACCGGGAATCCGTGATCAGCCGCACCTGGTCCTCCTTCCCCTCCGTCCGGTAAAAAGCCGCTCCCTTCAGGCCTTCCGTCATCCGGTCGGAAAGCAGGACCACCTTGATCCTGCGCGTCAGAAGGGCAGTCAGCTCCGGCGCAAAGGCTTCGATCCGTTCCCGCGATGCGGCAAGATACACTCTCTTTTCCGCGCTCTCCAGCATGTGGTGCATCCTGTCCAGGATCTGCTGTTCGCCCAGAATGGTAATATAACCGTCCTCAGGCTGGATCGCCCTGGGAACGTTCTGCTCCAGCCAGACCTTCGCCTCGCGCATCGCGCGGAGCTTATCGTCGCACAGCTCGCCCACCGGAACCGGCGTATACCGGCTGGCGCTGCCTTCCATGAGATAGGCGGCTCCCTTTTCCGTAAGCCCCGCCAGCGCGTTGTATACATTGGAACGGGAAATCCCGGTCAGCTTTGCCGCCTCATAGCCCGTCAGCGTCCCGTTCCTGCACAGGCACAGGTAGATGGCAGCCTCCTGCCTGGTCAGTCCGAACGCCTGCAGCTTTTCCGCAATAACCATATCGTCCATGGGATCCCCCCTTCTGTCGTATTGGAAGCGTCCTGCTCTTAGTAGTATTTTACAGGAACACTTTACCTGTCTTCGTTCCGTTTGTCAACCGGAAATTTTTTCTCTGAAATCGAAGCAGGACAGAGCCGCGCCGCCCTGTCCTGCTTTGGAATCGTTATCACTCCCTGCTGAGAGGACCCTTATTTTTCTTCCAGATCAAATCCGAAATAACGTACCGCATTGTTGTAGGAAATTCCCTTTATGATGCGGGACAGCATCCGCTCATCATCCGGGAACTCCCCGTTTTCCACCCATCCGCCGATCAGCTCGCAGAGGATCCTGCGGAAATATTCATGTCTTGGATAGGAAAGGAAGCTTCTGGAATCGGTCAGCATGCCGACGAAATTGCCCAGAAGGCCAAGGTTGGCCAGAGAGGTCATCTGCTTCAGCATGCCCGTTTTGTTGTCGTTGAACCACCAGGCGGAGCCCTGCTGGATCTTGGCTACCGCGTCCGAATTCTGGAAGCAGCCGAGAATGCTTCCGATCGCCTCGTCGTCGTTGGGATTCAGGCTGTAAATGATGGTCTTCGGAAGTCTGCCGTCCCGGTTCAGAAGATCCAGAAAATCCGCAAGCTGTGCGGAGGGCGCATAATTGTTGATGCAGTCAAAGCCCGTATCCGGTCCCAGAAGGCTGTACATGGCAGTATTATTGTCCCGCTTACAGCCGTAATGCAGCTGCATCGCCCAGCCCAGGCGGGCATACTCGCCGGCGACGAACAGCATGAAGGCCGTCTTGAACTTCATTTCCTCTTCTCTCGTGATCCGCTCTCCCGCCAGACGTTTTGCAAAGATCCCTTCCAGCTCTTCCTCGGATGCGGAAACACACATCACATATTCCAGGGCATGGTCGCTTGCGCGGCATCCCATTTCCGCAAAAAAGGCCATCCGCTTTTTCAGCGCTTCCTTCAGAGCGGCAAAGCTTCCGATCTCCATTCCGGCCGCTCCGCCCAGCTTTTTCAGATAACCGACATAATCCGGCTTTTCCAGGTTCATGGCCTTGTCCGGTCTCCAGGCGGGAAGCACCTGTACTTCAAAGCTGTCGTCCGCCGCAAGCTGCTGATGCCATCTCAGATCGTCGGCGGGATCGTCCGTGGTACATACCAGGGTCACGCCGGACTGACGGATCAGATTCCGCACGCTCATGCCGTCCTCATGAAGCTTCGCATTGCACAGGTTCCACACCTCTTCCGCAGTCTCTCCATTCAGAACGCCGTGATAGCCGAAGAAGCGCTGCAGCTCCAGGTGGCTCCAGTGAAACAGAGGATTGCCCACGGCAAGCTCCAGGGTCTCCGCCCATTTCTGGAACTTCTCCCGGTCGGGCGCGTTTCCCGTGATATAGTACTCCTCCACCCCGTTGGAACGCATGGCACGCCATTTGTAGTGGTCTCCGCCCAGCCATACCTGGGTGATGTTGTCAAACTTTCTGTCCTCCGCGATCTCCTGCGGATTGATGTGGCAGTGATAATCCAGGATCGGCATCCCTTCCGCATAAGTGTGGAAAAGCTTTTTCGCCGTTTCCGTGCTCAGCAGGAAATCCCTGTCCATAAATGCTTTCATACCAAATTCCCTCCGTTATTGTAAATGCTTACACAGCTTTTTCACCTATTATAGTTTAAAAGCTGAAAAAAGTCAATAAAACAGTTGACTTCGTCAGAAAACTGGTGTAGTTTAATTGTAAGCACTTACACAGAAAAAATCCTGTTTTCAGCAAAACCAAGGAGGTAACCAGATGAAACAGACCTGTATCCGAATCCACCCGAAGGATACTGTCGCCGTAGCGCTCCAGCCGCTGTCCGGCAATACACGGATCACGGCGGCGGATTATGACCGGGCCGCAGCCGGCACAGAGGACTGCGGCTTTCTTCTGAACGAAGACATCCCCGCCGGACACAAATTCGCTCTCCGGGATATCCCCAGAGGAACTGCCGTGATCAAATACGGAGAGCCCATCGGCATCGCCGCAGAAGACATCCCGCAGGGCGCCCATGTCCACACCCATAACCTGAAAACAGCGCTGGACGGCGTTCTTACCTATACTTATCACCCCACGCACCCGGCTGTCGCTCCCACAGAGGAAGCCTTTTTCCAGGGCTACCGCCGTTCGGACGGAAAGGCGGGCGTGCGCAACGAGCTCTGGATCCTTCCAACCGTGGGCTGCGTGAACGATGTGGCCGCAGCCATCGCCCGCCGCACCCGGGACCTGGCCGCGGGAAGCATCGACGCTGTCGTGTCCTTCTCCCACCCCTACGGCTGCTCCCAGATGGGCGAAGATCAGGAAAATACCAGAAAGATCCTGGCCGACCTGATCCATCATCCCAACGCGGGCGGCGTCCTGGTTCTCGGCCTTGGCTGTGAAAACAGCAATATCGAAGTCCTGAAGGACTATATCGGCGAATATAACCCTGAACGCATCCGCTTCCTGAACGCCCAGGACTGTGAGGATGAGATCGAGGAAGGCGTCTGTCTCCTCCGCTCCCTGGCGGAATACGCCGGGAAAGCGAAGCGGGAGCCCATCTCCTGCAGCGAGCTTGTGATCGGCATGAAATGCGGCGGCTCCGACGGCCTGTCCGGCATCACGGCGAATCCCACGGTGGGCGGCTTTTCCGATCTGCTCATCAGCAAGGGCGGCACCACCATCCTCACCGAGGTTCCGGAAATGTTCGGCGCGGAAACCCTTCTCATGAACCGCTGCGAGGATGAGGCGCTGTTCGGGCAGACCGTGCAGCTGATCAACGATTTCAAAAACTATTTCACCTCCCACGGCCAGAGCATTTATGAGAATCCTTCGCCGGGCAACAAAAAAGGAGGCATCTCCACCCTGGAGGACAAATCCCTCGGCTGCACCCAGAAGTCCGGCTCCGCCCCGGTAAAGGGCGTGCTTTCCTACGGAGAGCCTGTGAAGAACCGCGGCCTGAACCTGCTTTCCGCTCCCGGGAACGACCTGGTGGCTTCCACCGCCCTGGCGGCTTCCGGCGCGCAGATCGTCCTGTTCACCACCGGACGGGGAACGCCCTTCGCCTCCCCGGTCCCCACCGTGAAGATTTCCAGCAACACGCCCCTTTATGAAAAGAAGAAAAACTGGATCGACTTCAACTGCGGCGCGCTGCTGGAGGGAACCTCCCTCTCCGACCTTTCGGAGCAGCTGTTCGACTATGTGCTCCGCGTCGCAGGCGGGGAGCAGGTCAAATCGGAAGCGGCAGGTTTCCACGATATGGCGATCTTCAAGCAGGGCGTGACCCTGTAGAAAGGCGGGAAAAGCGCTGCTTTTCCCTGAGATTTTTAAATGCCGCCTACGGCGGCAGAAAGGAAGAGGCGGGAAAAGCAAAGCTTTTCCCTGGGAATTGGCCTCACGGCCAATTCCTCATGATCTGAGTGCCGCCTGCGGCGGCGGAAAGGAAGAGGCGGGAAAAGCTTTGCTTTTCCCTGGGAATTGGCCTCACGGCCAATTCCTCATGATCTAAATGCCGCCTGCGGCGGCGGAAAGGAAGAGGAAATGAAAAAATTATGTTATCAGACCCTGCAGGAAAACGGCTACGACGGCTATCTTCTGAAAGATGCGCCGGAGCGGGTCATTCAGTTTGGCGAAGGAAATTTTATGCGCGCCTTTGTGGACTATTTCATCGACCGTATGAACGAGGACGCGGACTTTAACAGCAAGGTCGTCCTTGTCCAGCCCATCGCCCCCATCCCCGGCGCTTTTGACCTGAAGGAAGCCATCAATGAACAGGAGGGCCTCTACACCCTGTACCTGCGCGGAAGCGAGAACGGCCGGAAGGTCAACCGGAAGAGAATCATTTCCTGCGTAAGCCGCTGCCTGAATTCCTATACCGATTTTGACGAGGTGTTAAAATGCGCGGAGAATCCCGAGCTTCGCTTCATCTCCTGCAACACCACGGAGGCCGGCATCGCCTACGATCCCTCCTGCCAGTTTGCGGACCGTCCGGCGGCAAGCTATCCGGGCAAGCTCACTCAGTTTCTTTACAGACGCTTCCAGACCTTTGGGAATGAGCCGGGAAAGGGCTTTCTTATCCTGGCCTGCGAGCTGATCGACGACAACGGCAAAGAACTGGAAAAATGCGTGAAAAAGTATGCTAAGCAGTGGAATCTGGGCGCGGATTTCCTGACTTGGATCGAGAAGGAAAACACCTTCTGCTCCACGCTGGTGGACCGCATCGTGACCGGCTTTCCCAGAGCCGAAGCGGATGCTCTCAACGAGGAAAACGGCTATATCGACAACGTGACGGACACCGGCGAGGTCTTCGGCTTCTGGGTCATCGAAGGCCCTCAGTCCATCAAGGACGAGCTTCCCATTGAAAAGGCCGGCCTTCCCATTCTGGTCACGGACGATCACAAGCCCTACAAGCAGCGCAAGGTCCGCATCCTGAACGGCGCGCACACCTCCATGGTGCTGGGCGCATACCTGGCCGGGCAGGATATCGTGCGCGACTGCATGGCGGACGATGTGATCCGCGGCTTCATGAACAAAGCCATTTATGAGGAAATCATTCCCACTCTCACCCTGCCTGAGGCGGAGCTGAAGGATTTCGCGGCTTCCGTAACGGAACGCTTCCGCAATCCCTTCATTGACCATGCCCTCCTTTCCATCTCCTTAAACTCCACCTCCAAGTGGAAAGCGAGAGTGCTCCCTTCCCTGAAGGGCTACGTGGAGAAAAACGGAACCCTGCCCGCCTGCCTGACCGCGTCCCTGGCCTTCTATATCGCCTTCTATCACGGGACGAAGCTCACCGACGCAGGCCTCATCGGAACCCGCCCGAAGGGAAACGAATATACCATCAGCGACGACAGAGAAGTTCTGGAATTTTTCCATGCCCACAAGGATGACAGCGCCGAGGCTCTGACCCACGCCGTCCTCTCCCGCGCCGACTACTGGGGCATGGATCTGACACAGATCCCCGGTCTGGAAGCCGCCGTCTGCGAGGATCTTCAGTACATTGAAGAAAAGGGCGCTTATGAAATGATGAAGCGGACGCTGGCGTAAGGCTTTCCTAATGGTTTTATGCAGCCGGAACAGTTCCTGAAAGATGGAGCTGTTCCGTTTTTCCCGCTGCCCGTTCAGGGCTCCGGCAGGAGCATCAGAAAAGGAAACGGCAGGAAACGAAAATCTTCCGTCTCCTGCCGTTTCCTTTTCTGTTTTTTCTGAAATCGATCCGTCCCTGTGGCGCTTATGCCTCAAGCAGCTCCTTCACACAGGCCGCGATTTTCTCGTCCTTACAGTCTGCGAAGAAATACTCCTGGAAATGCTTTCCGGCAATCGCGCCCTTTACCAGATCTCTGTCCAGGCTCTTCAGAATCGTAACGAGGTCCGTGTGGGTGATCTTCTTCACCTCATCCAGGATCTTCTTGTTGCGCTGTTCGGGAATCACTCTCTCCTTGGGATAGCCCTGTCCGCTCTCGCCCTCAAACAGCTTTTCAAAGATGTACTGAAGGTTCAGCTCAGCGCCCCAGCCGAAGCCCTTCGCAAAAGGCAGGGCGATGGCATTGCCGTCGTTGATCTGAGCGAACATGTAAGCGTCGGAAGGATCCTCGATATGTCCGCACAGCACGCCCGGGAAGGAATTGCAGGCAAGCATCGCGCCCTCTCCGGTGCCGCAGCCCGTTACCACATAGTCGGCCGCTCCGGAATTCAGCAGAATGGCCGCCAGGATTCCGTTCTGCACGTAGGTGAGCTGATTTTCATCCTCCGCGCTGTACATGCCGTAGTTGATAACCTCATGTCCCATGGGCTCCACAACCTTTTTCAGAACGCTTTCCACAAGCCCGTTCTTCGCAGCCTGGCTGTTTTCATTGATCAATGCGATTTTCATTGGTTTTTCCTCCTTTCAGCACGAATCGACGGTTCGTGCGGCCGCCTCATCGGACGGCATTGAAATGACGGAAGCGTATTTGGCGCTTTACCGCGCATAACCTTCCATATAATATCAACAGTATACCTCAAAAACCGGATTCCCGCACGTCTTTTCTTTTCCTTTATCATGCAGATTCTGCACAATCCGCTCTGAAATTTCGCTTTTCACTTTTTCCTCCATGCCGAAGCGATACGCTGAGGCCGTGAGGAGAAATCACGCAGGTGATTTCTCCTCTGCGATCACAGCAGTTTTGTGCTTCGGCGCAAAACTGCCGATTGAAAAATAAGCCATCGGGCTTATTTTTCAATCTTTTACCAGCGCTGCAGCCTGGGTATATTCCTCCACCGACGAGCCGATCCCCTCGCAGGCTGTCCTCAGGTCCACATGAAAACTTTTCATTGCGGCTTCCACACTTTTAACAAGATTTTCCGCCCTGCCTTCTCTTCTTCCCTTCTTCATTGCTTCCTCTTCAATCGCTTCGCCCAGATTACACATACCTTCCAGCTCCTTTCTGATCTCCTTTTCTATTCTGATTCCATAAACCCTGAAAAATATTTCTGCCTTTTCTTCAGGCTTCAGCAACGGTGACAGCAGCACGTTCAGAAAATGGTGCAGACTTCCTTCCTCCCCCAGCCCTCTTTTCGTATTAAGACAAATGAGGATCACCGAAAGCTTGTCATAGCTTTTCTCCTCTTCCGGAACGCTCCCGATCCTGTCATTTTTACTGATTTTGTA
>DXDD01000092.1 GCA_019115665.1 Candidatus Eisenbergiella pullistercoris
TGTTCAGCCTTCGGCAGAACAGTAACGGCATCCGGCCATTCCAATCGCTTCGCGATGGGCCGGATGCTTCCTTCCTGTACGTTTTTGTACGGTCTGCGCAGTAAATGCGCAGACCTGTCTGAACAGTAACGCACTGGCCAGTAAACAGGAACCTTCGGCCGGAAGGGATGAAATGCCTTCCTCGCGGTTGACCGCCGGCGCGCTTTGCGGTAGGATAAAGAAAATGCCCGAAAAAATATGAGGAATCACAAATGAAATATAACAGAAAAAAAACAGCGGCCATCCTTTCGGCCCTTGCCCTTTCCGTCCTTTCCGGCTGCAGCTCCGGAAAAACGGAAAATCTGGATCAGGGCATGGCGCTGGTGGAGCAGCTGGAATATGAAGACGCGATGGCGTCCTTCGACGCTGCGATCCTGAACGGAGAGGATCTGCAGCTGGCCTACCGGGGGATGGGACTTGCCTACATGGGGCTGTCCCGGTATGAGGAAGCGGCGGGCAGCCTGCAGCGCGCTCTGTCCTACAGCGACGAGCGGCCGGATCAGATGGATTACGATATCAACTATTATCTTGCCACGGCATACTACAAGCAGGGAAACCTGGACGGCGCGAAAGGCGTGTATGAAGCGATCCTGGCGCTGCGTCCCAAAGAGAAGACGGCCTGGTACCTCAAGGGCGTGATCGAACTGGCGCAGGGAGATACGGAAGGGGCCTCCGCGGATTTTGACAGAGCGGTGTCTCTGGACCTCCAGGATTATGATCTGCGGATCGATATTTTCTGCAGCTGCGCGGAGAACGGGCAGCAGGAGCTGGGACAGGGCTATCTGCAGACTGTGCTGGACGACGGGGACAGTAAGCTGAGCGACTATAATACAGGGCGGATGAACTATTATCTGGGCAATTATGACGCCGCCAGAAACGCGCTGGAAAGCGCCATGGATACGGACGGCTCCTCCGAGGTGGTGAGCCTTCTGGGACAGACCTACGAACAGCTGGGAGACTATAATTACGCGGCCAGCGTTTACAGCAATTATCTGAACCAGACCCCGGACGCGCAGATCTATAACCAGCTCGGCCTGTGCGACCTGCACATCGGCGACTACGAAGCGGCCCTCGCCGCGTTCCAGGCGGGCATTGCCATGGAAGGCAGCCAGATCATGCAGACCCTGCGCTTCAATGAAATCGTCGCGTACGAATACCTGGGGCAGTTCGACCAGGCAAGGCTGAAAATGGAAGAATATCTGACCGCCTATCCGGACGACGCGAAGGCGCAGCGGGAGTATGAGTTCCTGCAGACCAGGTAAAAAAGCCCGTGCCGTGCGGCGCGCGGGCTTTGGCCCGGAAAAACATTTCTTTTGGGACAACACAACATTTATTAAACGGCGCGGGATAAAAATACAATATCTTGTATCCGGCGTTGACTTGGAAAAGAAAAGATGCTACAATAATTTCACCGTCCGTTTCCGGAAGGCGGCACAGACAGCCCCGGAAAAGGGACGGTGAATATTTTCTGTCATTGAAATTTGCAAGGGGGAAAGCTCATGTTCCAGGTCATTAAGAGAAACGGAGACAAGGCGGATTTTACGCTTACCAAGATCGGGGATGCCGTCCGCAAGGCGTTTGACGCGACGGACACCCTGTACAGCAGCGACATCATCGATCTGCTGTCCCTGCGGGTGACGGCGGACTTCCAGGATAAGGTGGAGGAGGGGTCCGTTCACGTGGAGGATATTCAGGACAGTGTGGAGAAGGTCCTCGAGCAGGCCGGCTACGCGGAGGTGGCCAAGGCCTATATCCTGTACCGCAAGCAGAGGGAAAAGATGCGGAATATGAAGTCCACGATTCTGGACTATAAGGAAGTGGTCAACGGTTATGTGAAGGTGGAGGACTGGCGCGTGAAGGAGAATTCCACCGTCACCTATTCCGTGGGCGGACTGATCCTGAGCAATTCCGGCGCGGTGACGGCCAATTACTGGCTTACAGAGGTTTATGACGAGGAGATCGCCCAGGCGCACCGGAACGCGGACATTCACATCCACGATCTGTCCATGCTCACCGGCTACTGCGCCGGCTGGTCCTTAAAGCAGCTCATTCAGGAGGGGCTTGGCGGCATCCCGGGAAAGATCACCTCCGCTCCGGCGAAGCATCTTTCCGTGCTCTGCAACCAGATGGTGAACTTCCTCGGCATCATGCAGAACGAATGGGCCGGTGCGCAGGCGTTTTCCTCCTTTGACACCTACCTCGCTCCCTTCGTGAAGGCGGACAACCTCACCTATCCGGAGGTGAAGAAGTGCATCGAGTCCTTTATCTACGGGGTGAATACCCCCAGCCGCTGGGGCACGCAGGCGCCTTTTTCCAACATCACGCTGGACTGGACCGTGCCGGACGACCTGGCGGAGCTTCCGGCCATCGTGGGCGGTAAGGAGATGGATTTCTGCTATAAGGACTGCAAGAGGGAAATGGACATGGTCAACAAGGCGTTCATCGAGATCATGATCGAGGGCGACGCCAACGGACGGGGCTTCCAGTACCCGATCCCCACCTACTCCATCACCCGGGATTTTGACTGGTCCGATACGGAGAACAACCGTCTGCTTTTTGAGATGACCGCGAAGTACGGCACCCCTTATTTCAGCAATTATATCAACTCCGATATGAAGCCCAGCGACGTGCGTTCCATGTGCTGCCGCCTGCGCCTGGATTTAAGAGAGCTGAGAAAGAAGACCGGCGGCTATTTCGGCTCCGGCGAGAGCACCGGAAGCGTGGGCGTGGTGACCATCAACATGCCCAGGATCGCCTATCTGTCCGCCAATGAGGAGGAGTTTTATAAGCGCCTCGATCATATGATGGACGTGGCCGCCCGTTCCCTGAAGATCAAGAGGGACGTGATCACCCGGCTGCTGGAGGAGGGACTGTATCCCTATACGAAGCGCTATCTGGGAAGCTTCGACAATCATTTTTCCACCATCGGCCTGATCGGCATGAACGAGGTGGGACTGAACGCCAGCTGGCTGAGAGCCGACATGTCCAGTGAGAAAACGCAGAAGTTTTCCATCGACGTGCTCAACCACATGAGAGACCGCCTGGTCCTTTATCAGGAGCAGTACGGCGATCTGTACAATCTGGAAGCCACTCCGGCGGAAAGTACCACCTACCGTCTGGCGAAGCACGACCGCAAGAGATGGCCCGGCATCAAAACCGCGGGAAAGGAAGGGGATACCCCTTACTATACCAACTCCTCCCATCTGCCGGTGGACTATACCGTGGATATTTTTGACGCGCTGGATATCCAGGACGAGCTGCAGACCCTGTATACCTCGGGAACCGTGTTCCACGCCTTCCTGGGAGAAAAGCTTCCCGACTGGAAGGCGGCGGCCAATCTGGTGCGCACCATTGCGGAGAACTACAAGCTGCCCTACTATACCATGTCCCCGACCTACTCCATCTGTCCGGAGCACGGCTATCTGGCCGGCGAGCAGAAGGTCTGCCCGAAGTGCGGCAGGGTGACGGAGGTATGGAGCCGCATCACCGGCTACTACAGGCCGGTGCAGAACTGGAACGACGGGAAGACCCAGGAATTCCAGAACCGGACCGAGTACGACATTTCCAAATCCGTCCTGAAGCATAAGGGCCCCCGTGTGGTCGCCATGGCGGATTATGAAAAAAAGGCTTCCGCCGTACAGACGGAGCAGCCTGGTTCGGTGAGATACCTGTTTACCACGAAGACCTGCCCCAACTGCCGCCTGGCGAAGGAATATCTGAAGGATGTGGACTATATTCCCGTGGACGCGCAGGAAAACGTAGAGCTGGCGCAGCGGTTCGGCGTGATGCAGGCCCCTACCCTGGTGGTAACGGACGGAGAGTCCTTCACCCGCTACGCCAACGCCTCCAATATCCGGAAGTACGCGCAGGAATCCGCCGGCGTGGGGCCGAGCGTGGTGAACGCGTAAGCGGAGAAGCCGCTGAGAACACAGTAGAAGCGATAGAAGAAAAAAGAAAGCCCGGCAGCCGTGGGAACAGGGTCTGCCGGGCTTTCTGCGCGCACCGCGAAATCGGATCGGGGAAAGAACCTCACCTCCCCGATCCGATCGACGGGCAGACAAGGCGGCCGACAGCCTTACAGGATCGGCCATTTGCCGTGCCTGATCCGGCCGGAATTTTGTTGAAATGAACCGGAAGGTTCAGTATAATGATGGAGATCATTCCCGAAAGGGGCACTCTGTTCATGACCTTTGCAGGATTTGGCGAGCAGGATCCCACAGTGGCAGAAAAGAAGGCCACGGTTAACGGATACGCCAGGCTTCTGCGCCGCACTGGAGGCCCGGCGCGCAGGCCTCAGCGCAGTAAAACTACGTTTTACGACGCTTCAGCAAGGAGGAAAAAGGAAATGAAGCTTTATATGCCTGTCAAAGTATATCAGGAGAAAAGATGCGTGGAAAACCACAGCCGGGAGCTGGCGGCTCTGGGGACAAAGGCGCTGATCGTTACGGGAAAACGCTCATCCCGGATCAACGGCTCTCTGGATGATGTGAAAAATGCGCTGATGAGAGAGGGGATCCCGTATACGGTGTTCGATGAGGTGGAGGAAAATCCCTCCGTGGACACGGTAAAAAAGGCCGCTTCTCTGGGCGCGTCCGCGGGAGCGGATTTCGTCGTCGGGATCGGCGGGGGCTCCCCCATGGACGCGGCGAAGGCTGTCGCCCTTCTTCTGGCCAACCCGGGGCGGGATACGGATTTTCTGTATCAGAAGGCCAGGCCGGAGGGCGGCGTGCATACGGCGGACAGTGTCCGTCCGGCGGTTCCGGTGGCGGAGGTGCCCACAACGGCGGGCACCGGTTCCGAGGTGACGCCCTATGCCATTCTGACGAAACCCGTGCTTCCGGAAATCGTGCTCACCACAGCGCCCGGGGCGGATGCGCGCCATGACTTTCCCCACCTGGAAAGAAGGACCAAGCAGAGCATCAGCCATCATGTATTTCCGGCGCTTGCGCTGGTGGACATTTCCTACCTGCAGACCGCGTCCAGAAGCAACTGCGTCCATACGGCGGTGGACACCCTGGCGCATCTGATCGAGAGCCACCTGAATACAAATACCACCGATTACAGCCGTTTTTACAGCGAAATGGGCCTGCGCATCTGGGCGAAGGTGAAGGACAGGCTCCTGCGCTATGAGATCGGAGAGGAGGAGCGCCGCCTTCTGATGAACGCCTGCACGCTGGGCGGCATGGCGATCTCTCACACCGGAACCAGCCTGCCTCACGGCCTGAGCTATCCCGTCACCTGCGAGATGGGCCTGCCCCACGGGAAGGCGGTGGGGATCTTCCTGCCCGGCTTCCTGCGCGGCTACGGCGACAGGGAGGAGGCCATGCGCGTGCTTTCCCTGCTGGAGTTCGGAAGCGAACAGAGCTTCTCGGAATACATACGGGCGCTTCTGGGCGAGGTCTCCATTCCCGACGAGCTGTGGGAGCGGGATGTGAACGAGCTTCTGGAAAATCCCCGGAAGCTGAAGAACTATCCCTTCCAGCTGGATCATGACCGGCTGTGGGCCATGCGGTGAGCTGCAGCAGCCAGGCTGCTGCTCACGGGGCAGGAGACCCGGCGAAGCAGCCGCAGTATTTTCCCGTCCTATGAAAAAGAAGCAACCAATTCGGAGCAGAGGATTCGTCCTTTGCTCCGTCTTGTTTTGCCCCTGCAAATATGTTACAATTCTGCACAGACAAGAGGAACGAGAAGCGCCGGAGAGAAGGACACCGGAAAGAGCCGGAGAGCAGGCCGCCGGAGAGAAGAACAGCAGGGCGTCGGCCGGAAGCTGCGAAGCCATAACCGAAAATTCCGGAGCTGCGGCCGCAGGCTCCGACGTAAATTACCGACAGAAAGGAATCCAGATTATGATCAATGCACTTGTGGAAAAGATTCAGAAGACCAACGCCCCCATCGTCGTGGGGCTGGACCCGATGTTAAAGTATATCCCGGAGCAGATTCAGAAAGCGGCTTTTGCGGAATACGGAGAGACCCTGAAGGGGGCGGCGGAGGCCATCTGGCAGTTCAATAAGGGGATCGTGGACGCGGTGGCGGATCTGATCCCGGCTGTGAAGCCCCAGATCGCCATGTACGAGCAGTTCGGCGTGGAAGGCCTGATCGCCTATCAGAAGACCGTAGATTACTGTAAGGAAAAGGGCCTGGCAGTGATCGGCGACGTGAAGAGAGGGGACATCGGATCCACCTCGGAAGCCTATGCGGTGGGCCATCTGGGCAGGGTGCAGGTGGGGGAAAACCGGATCCCTGCCTTTAACGAGGATTTTGCCACGGTGAATCCATATCTGGGTTCCGACGGCGTGAAGCCTTTCCTGAAGGTATGTAAGGAAGAAAAGAAAGGAATTTTCGTTCTGGTGAAGACCTCCAATCCCAGCAGCGGTGAATTTCAGGACCGCCTGATCGACGGAAAGCCCCTGTATGAATGGGTGGGGGAAAAGGTCGTGGAATGGGGCGAAGAGGTGATGGGCGATTCCTACAGCTACGTGGGTGCCGTATTCGGAGCCACCTATCCCGAGATGGTGCCCGTGATGAGAAAACTGATGCCGAAAACCTATTTCCTGGTTCCCGGCTACGGCGCGCAGGGCGCAAAGGGCGCGGATCTGGTGGACTTCTTCAATCCGGACGGCCTGGGAGCCATCGTCAATTCCTCCAGAGGAATCATTGCGGCCTGGCAGCAGGAAAAATACGCGCAGTTTGGCCCTCAGTGCTATGCGGACGCTTCCAGACAGGCGGTGAAGGATATGATTGAGGACATCAGCGGCGCGGTGAATGCGGCGATGGCGGGAAGAAGGGCGTGAGCCTGAGGGGCGCAGCCCGGCAAATGGTGCGGTAAGAGTCGTAACCTCAGCCGGGGTTCTGTTTCGCTGGCATGCCGGCGAACAGGTACCGCTTCTGCGGCAGGCTTCTGCTTCTGCGGCAGGCTCTACGGCAGAAATCAGAAAAATGGCATGCCGACCCGTAGAGATCGGGAGCTCACTACGGCCAAAACAGGGCATTCCAGTTTTTGTACCGTAGATTTTGGCGGTTTTGTACGGCAGAAAATATAATTCTGTCAATTTGGCCCGTAGTGAATGCTGTTTTCCTACGGCAGAAATTAGGGAAATCGGATTTTGGCCCGTAGAGAGAGGCGAAATTCTACGGTCAGAATCGGAGAAATCGGATTCTTGCCCGTAGTGAGAGGCAATATCGCCCGCGGCAGGCGGCTTTCTTATGCCGGCACGGTTTCGGAAACGTCCTCAAGACGCCTTCAAAAGATCGTAGTTACCGGGAACCGTAGCCTGGCAGGGAATGGGAAAAACAATTCTTTCTAAAAGGATAATTTTTTACAGGCAGGAGGCTAAAAAATATGGAACAGTACAAGCAGGAATTTATCGACTTTATGATCGCATCCGACGTTCTGAAGTTCGGGGACTTCACCTTAAAGAGCGGAAGAAAATCTCCCTTCTTCATGAACGCGGGCGCTTATGTGACCGGAACTCAGTTGAGAAAGCTGGGAGAATATTACGCGAAGGCCATCCATGACAATTACGGTCTGGACTTCGACGTCCTCTTCGGGCCCGCCTATAAGGGAATTCCCCTTTCCGTAGCCACCACCATGGCCATCAGCGAGCTGTACGGCAAGGATGTCCGCTACTGCTCCAACCGCAAGGAGGTCAAGGATCACGGCGACACGGGAATCCTTCTGGGAAGCAGGCTGAAGGACGGTGACCGGGTGGTGATCATCGAGGACGTGACCACCTCCGGAAAGTCCATCGAGGAAACCTTTCCCATCATCCGGGCGCAGGCGGATGTGGAGATAAAAGGCCTGATCGTTTCCCTGAACCGCTGCGAGAGAGGCAAGGGAGAAAAGAGCGCCCTGGAGGAGATCCGGGAGCTGTACGGCTTCCCCACCGCCGCCATCGTGAGCATGGAGGAAGTGGTGGAATACCTGTATAACAGGCCCCGCAACGGGAAGATTATCATTAACGACGCCATGAAGGCGGCCATCGACGCCTACTATGCGCAGTACGGCGTCGCGAAAAAGGCATAAACCGGAGTCGGACGGATCAGACGCCGCCCGTCGGCGGCAGGAAAAAATGGAATGCCGCCCTTCGGCGGCAGGAAAAAGAGGCGGACGAAAGCCTGTGGCTTTCGTCCTGGAAATATGTGCTGACGCACATATTTCTCCCGAATGGAATGCCGCCTGCCGGCGGCAGGAGAAAGAGGAAGAATGGAAGAAAAGATTTATAAGACGATAAGCGGTTCGGGCGCGCTGAACATTGCGGTAGGCGTGGTGGTCCTGGTGACGGGGATCGTGAGCGGCACGCTGCTGATCATCGGCGGTGCGAAGCTGCTGGCGGGAAGATCCAAAATTTTATTCTGAGGCAGAACGGCTTCGCGGCGGAGGACGAAGCAGGCCTGCGTTTTGGAGGAAGGAAAGGAGTCGGTCCATGGGCCGCAAATATATTTTTACCGACAAGCACGAGACGAAGAAGGGCGTCATGTCTTCCGTGCTGGGAGCGCTGTCCGTCGTTTCCATCGTGCTTGCCGTCTACGGAACCTTTCAGAATCAGGGAGAGGCGCTGGTGAAATACGGAGCGGCGGTGCTGTTCGCTCTGCTTTTTTCGCTGGCGGGGCTTGTGCTGGGGATCCTGTCGAGAATGGTGCAGGATCGTTTTTATTTTTTCTCCTATCTGGGGATGACGTTAAACGCTCTGGCGCTTGCCGGCATCGCTTTTATCATTTATGCGGGAGTATACGGATTATGAAAAAGGAAAATGAGATGGAGCAGGAGCTTCAGGAAAGGCTTGCGCTGGGACGGGAACGTATCCGGCAGATCCCGGAGGAAGCGGAAACGGCGCTGGCGGTGGAGCCGCAGGGGGAAGGAAGAAGTCCGGAGGCATTCGCGCGGTATTTTGCGGAAACGGCCCGGATCCTTCAGCGGTTTCTGGAGGAATCCGACTTTGTCGCGGGCGGCGGACTGGATGGAGCCTCCCTGGAGGAGCTGGCGGAGAGGAACCGGAAGCTTTATGAGGATGTGCTTCCCGGCTTCTATGAGAAAAGCTGGGCCAATCCCCGGTTCGCCGTGTCGGAGCTCGGGAAGGAGTTCGGGCAGATGCTGTCCTTTCTGGCGGCGGAGGAGCGCAGCCTGATCGCGTCCGCGTACGAGCAGGACGTGCAGTCCATGGCGATCCGGCTGGAGCTGTTTCTGGAGATCTATCAGATGTTTGTCTGCGCCAGGCAGGAGGAAGGCGGCCTTCCGGATCCGGAACAGGTGAGACAGACGCTTTACTGGTTTGCCAGCGATTATTCGGAAACCATGCTGGAAAAGAACATGCGGGCGTCCTTTGACTGGAAGGAGGATTTCGCGCTGCGCATCATCATGGACAGCGACCTTTCGGATCTCCGGTACCTGTACCGCTTCGGAGAATATATTTCTGAAAATGAGCTGCGTATGGCGCGTTATCTGAACCGCCTTCCGGAGGATCAGATCCGGCTGATGGCGGACACTTATACGGAAGGCTACCGGATCGGCTTTGCCGTGACGGGAAAGGATATCTCCAAAAAGAGATCCGTCAACATCCGGTATTTTCTGGGCTTTGAGCGCATGGTGCGCTTCGCGGTGGAAAATTTCCGAAGGATCGGCCTGGAAGCCGTGATCTACCGCGCGCCGCAGAGCATTCTGGAAGGGCGGAAGCTGGGAAAGAACGGCTATTACGGCGGGATAGCCAACCGGCAGTTTGAATACGACCACGAATATGACCAGGCGCTTTTTTATGACAAAAGGTATGTGAACCACAGGCTGGAAAACTACCGGAACGCGCTGGAAAAGGTGAAGGAGCTGGCGGCGGTGCACGGCGGCCCCGCCGTGATCGAAGGCTTCGGGGAGACGCCCTTTGAGCCGGAGGCGAAGGAGGAAAACCTGCGGCTGAATGAGGAGCAGCAGAAGCTTGCGGTCGCCTTCCGCACAAAGGCCGGCGCGCTGATGAACGAATATGTGAAGGGCGAGGAAAGAAGCTTTACCATCATCGCTTTTCCCGTGCCGGAGATCGGAGAGAATTTTGAGGAGATCTTTGCCGGCGTCATGAAGCTGAACACACTGGATTACCGGCTCTATCAGGGCATCCAGCAGAAGCTGATCGACGCCCTGGATCAGGCCGGGTACGTGCGGATCAAAGGAATGGGAGAGAACCGGACCGATCTGCGCGTCGCTCTTCATCCGCTTCAGGATCCCGAAAGGGAGACCAATTTTGAAAACTGCGTGGCGGATGTGAACATCCCCGTGGGAGAGGTGTTTACCTCGCCCGTGCTGAAGGGGACCGACGGAAAGCTGCATGTGACGAAGGTTTATCTGAACGGCCTGAAGTATCTGGATCTGGAGATCGATTTTCAGGACGGCAGGATCTCGGATTATGCCTGCGCCAATTTTGACGATCCGGAGGAGAACCGGAAGTTCATGGCGGAAAACGTGCTGTTCCATCACGATACCCTTCCCATGGGAGAATTTGCCATCGGAACCAATACAACGGCCTGGGTGTTCGCGTCAAAATACGGGATCGCGGACAAGCTGCCCATCCTCATCGCGGAGAAGATGGGGCCTCACTTCGCCGTGGGCGATACCTGCTACAGCCATGAGGAGGAGCTCGTGACCTGCAATCCGGACGGAAAGCGGCTGATCGCCAAGGACAATGAGGTTTCCATCCTGCGCACGCAGGATCCGGGGAAGGCCTATCTGAACTGTCATACGGATATCACCATCCCCTACGATGAGCTGGGCGAGATCACCGCCGTGCGGGAGGACGGGACGCAGATCCCCATCATCCATAACGGCAGATTCGTCCTCCCTGGCTGCGAGGAGCTGAACCGGGCGTTTGAAGAGGAAAGCGTCTGAAAAAAAGAACAGGAAAAACGGGCGGGAAGCCTGCCGGAAGGGAAAAACTTCCGGCAGGCTTCCCGCCTTTTTATGCGGCCTGTCCGGTAAGGCGGGACCGCAGGAAATTTCGCTTTCTGCCGCATCACCCCCTTGCGGATCGCTCTGCGGCGAAGCGGAAGGATAACAATTATTACAGAAAAAATGTATGAGAATCTCGTATGACATATAAAATGCACAATATAAAAGACAAATATTGAAAAACAGAAAGCAGATTATATAATGAAAGCAAAGAGGAAAAATCGCAAAGGAGAGCTGATATGTGCAACAGGCCGAATATCGTTATTGTTATGACGGATCAGCAGAGAGCGGACCTGAGAAGGGGCTGCGGATATGAGCTGGATACCATGCCGTTTCTGGACCGCTGGGCGGAAGGGGGCGTGGATTTCGCGAGGGCGTATACGCCGAATCCCACCTGCATGCCGGCCAGAGTGAGCATGTTTACCGGAAGGTACAGCCAGAGCCACCGCGTCAGGACCAATCATAATGCGGAGGACGCCCTGTATACGGAGGATCTTCTGGACGTGCTGAAGAAAGCGGGCTATACCACGGCTCTGTTTGGAAAGAATCACAGCCACAGAAAGCCGGAGGATTTTGACCGGGCGAAGCTGTTCGGACATCTGGGCTATGAAGGAGAGGAAAACACAACGCCTGAGGAAAGGGAATTCGCGGATTTTCTGAGAAGCACGGACCATTTGGAGACGCATCGTCCCTCTCCCGGCGGCGTGACGGTGCAGCATCCGTACAGAAGCGTGTCGGACGCGCTGGAATTTATGGATCAGATGGAGGGAAAGGGGCCGTTTTTTGCCTGGATCTCCTTCGCGGAGCCGCATAATCCCTATCAGGCGCCGGAGCCCTATTATGATCTGTTCCCGCCGGAAGCGCTTCCGCCCGTAAAGGGGAAGAAGGAAGACCTGAAGGGAAAGGGAGAACGGTTCGTATGGCTCAGACAGTGCTGGGAGAAGGTGCTGGGAGAAGAGATTGACGAAAGGATCCTCAGGGCGAGATCCAACTATCTGGGCATGCTGCGTCTGATCGACGATCAGATGAAGCGCCTTACGGAGGGCGTCAGGCAGAGGGGCCTGGAGGAGAATACCATTTTCCTTTATCTATCCGACCATGGGGATTTTGCGGGGGAATACGATCTGATCCGCAAGGGGACGGAGCTGCCGGATGTTCTCTGCCATATTCCCATGATCTGGCGCGGGCCCGGCATCCGCAGCGCCGGACGCGTAAAGGACGGGTATGTGAGCATTGTGGATATCCTGCCCACCATTTGCGATTTTCTGGGGATTCCGGTTCCCTTCGGCTGCCAGGGAAAGAGCATCCGTCCGCTGCTGGAAGGCTGTCCGCCTCTGGAAGACCGTCCGCTGCCGGAAGACCGTTCGCCTCTGGGAGACCGTGCGTTTCCGGAAGGGGGCGGCGCCTTCTGCGAATATGACCGCGCCTTTGCGGAAAGCGGCTACGGGGGCCTGTACTGGGAAGAACGGGATCATCTGGATCCGGTGACGGAAGGGGCCACAAACGGATGGAAGAATTTCGACTGCCTGAACACCTGGACCCAGTGCGGACAGGTGCGCGCGCTCTGGAAGGATGGATACCACATCCAGCTGGACATGATGGGAAACGGGTATCTGTACCATACGGACGAGGATCCGTCGGAGCTTCGCAATCTGTGGGACGAGCCGGATTATGCGCAGATCAGGGCGGCGCTTCTTGCCGGTCTGGCCGCTGAGATGATGAAGCAGACGGACGTTATCCCCGCGCCGCACTACAGATACCGGGTGAAGGTGCATCCAAAGGGCTTCTGGCACGCGGAGGATGCGGCGGAGGATCCGGGCGTCAGAAAGGGGAGGGATATATGAATTTTTTATGGATCTGTACGGATCAGCAGCGGTATGATACCCTGGGCTGCTATGGAAACCGATGGGTGAAGACGCCGAACCTGGACAGGCTGGCCGCGGAGGGCGTCCTGTTTGAACGGGCCTACTGCCAGAGCCCGGTATGCGCGCCGAGCAGGGGGAGCTTTCTGACGGGACGGTATCCCAGAACTTGCGGGCCGAGACAGAACGGGCAGGATATCGATGAAAGGGAGCGGCTGTTTCCCGCCATGCTGGCGGATCACGGCTATTACTGCGGCCTGTCGGGGAAGCTGCATCTGTCGGCCTGCCACGATTCCACGGGGCGGCTCATGGAGCCGAGGATCCGGGACGGCTACCATTTTTTCAGCTGGTCGCATCATCCCCAGCCCCATGCCGGCACCAACTGGCCGGCCAATGCCTACAATCAGTTCCTGATCGATCACGGCCTGGATTATGTGACGCCGGACCGCGAGGACTGCACCTATGTGCAGACGGGAATGCCGGAGGAATACCATCAGACCACCTGGTGCGTCGATGAGGCGATCCGGTTCATGGAAGGGGCCAGAACGTTCGGGAAAAGCTGGATGTTTTCCCTGAACTGCTTTGACCCGCACCATCCCTTCGATCCGCCGGCGGAATATCTGCAGCCCTATCTGGACCGGCTGGACGAGATCCCGCTTCCCAATTACGAAGAGGGCGAGCTGGACGCAAAACCGGTGTTTCAGACAAAGGACCACGAAGGAGCGTATGATACGCCCGGCTATTTCCCTTATGAGAAAATGACCGACAGGGACCATCGGATGATCACGGCGGCCTACTGGGCCATGATCGATCTGATCGACCATCAGGTGGGAAGGCTTCTGGATTATCTGGACCGGACGGGACAGAGGGAAAATACCCTGATCCTGTTCCATTCGGATCACGGGGAAAATCTGGGGGACCACGGGATGTATCTGAAGGGGCCGTATTTTTATGAAAACAACATCCATGTCCCGCTGATCGTCAGCATGCCGGGAACCGTGCTTCAGGGAAAGAGAAGCGCCGCTCTCATAGAGCTTGCGGATCTGGCCCCCACCCTGTGCGAAGCGGCGGGACTGCCCCCTTATGAAGGCTTTCAGGGAAAATCCTTCTGGAAGCTTCTGACCGGGGAGAAAAAGGAGGATTTCCACAGAGACAGCATTTACTGCGAGTACTACAACAGCAACATCAACCACAGGCATCCGCTGGCCTTTGCCACCTGCGTCTGCGACGGAAGATACAAGCTGGTGAAGGTGCATCAGAGGCCGGGGGAGGATGGCTGTAAAGGAGAGCTGTACGATCTTTCGGAAGCTCCTCTGGAACGGAACAACCATTATGAGGACGCGGCTTTTTCAGAGGTGAAAACGCGCCTTTTAGAGCTGATGTGCGACCGGATGGCGCAGACCTGCGACCCGCTTCCGGCAAGGAAGGCGTCCTGGTAGGAAAAGCGCTCCGGCGGAAAAAAGAAAGGAAGGGTAAACAATGGGACTGACAAGAGTAAAAGACATTCTGAAGATGGCGGATGAGAACCGCTTTGCGGCTGCGGCGATCGATGTGTTCGATTACCAGTCGGCGGAGTGGGTGGTGAAGGCGGCGGAGAGGGAGCAGATGCCGGTGCTGCTCATGTTCTATCCGGACATGTCTTCCTTTATCCCCTTTACGACCATGGCTGCGATCGCCCTGGATCTTGCGAAGCATGCGGCGGTTCCTGTGGGCGTGCATCTGGACCATGGAAAGAGCTATGACGTCGCCGTGGGAGGAATCGCGGCGGGCTTCCCGTCCATCATGTACGACGGATCCGCAAGGCCTTATGAGGAGAATCTGGCGGTCACGGCCAGCGTGACCAGATGCGCTCACGTGCTTGGGATCGACGTGGAAGCGGAGCTTGGCACGGTGGGACAGGGAAGCAGAAAAGAGGATTTCTGCAACTCCGAGCTGTATACCAGGCCTGAGGAGGCGGTGGATTTTGTGCAGAGGACGGGCGTGGATTCCCTGGCTGTGGCCATCGGGAACAGCCATGGCCATTATGTGTGCGAACCCAATCTGGACATCAGCCGCCTGGACGAGATCAATAAGGCCATCGACGTTCCGCTGGTGCTGCACGGCGGCTCCGGGATCCCGGCGGAGCAGATGATCGAATCCGTGAAATACGGGATCAATAAGGTGAATATCGGTACGGAATTTTTTGAAAAGTGCAAAACCTCAGTCGGGGCGCATATGGGAAAGGACGGCTTTGTCCTGGATCATTATAAGGAAGCGGGCGAAGAGGTGATCGAATTTGTGAGGGGACGGATCAGGAGGATCAATCCTTACGGATTCAGCCTGTAACGATGCAGCCTGCGGTTCTGCCGCAGGCTGAACCGGAATGTGCTGTCTGCGGGAAAGGGAGGTAAGGCTTATGGACGTGGTGGGGATCGGGGTACCCATGTACGATATGGTAATGAACGTCAGCCGCATGCCGGAGAGGGACGGAGCGACGGGCGCAAACGAGGTATTTTTCCAGGGGGGAGGGAAGGTGGCCACCGCCATGGCCGCCGCCGCCCGGCTTGGGAAAAAGGCGGGAATGATCGCGAAGGTGGGAGCGGGAAGAAAGGGCAGATTTATTCTGGAGGATTTCCGCTACAACGGCGTGGATGTTTCGGCCTGCGTGACGGGAGAGGAAGGGACCGACAGCCCCTTCTGCCTTTCCCTGTCCGAGGAGGAGCATAAGACGAGGATCTTCATCGGAAAGCCGGGAACAGCCGGGCAGCTTCAGCCGGATGAGATCGACTGGGACTACGTGAAGAGCGCGAAGGTCCTTCATCTGGAAAACGGGGAGGAAGCGAGCGCGCAGGCGGCCCGCTTTGCCAGAAAGCACGGGATCGTGACGGTGATGGATGCGGATAACTATCAGGAAGGGATCGTCAGGCTCATCCCCTGGCTGGATGTGTTCATCGCCTCTGAATTTTTTTACAGGGACATGTATGGGGCGCTGGACTATGAGGAGGGCCTGAAAAAGCTCCTGGAGGAAGGCGTGGATACGGCGATCGTCACCCTCGGCAGCGAGGGAAGCGTGGGGATGACGAAAAGAGACGGCTTCTTCCGGACGGAAAGCTTCCGGGTGGATGTGAGAGACACGACGGGAGCCGGGGACGTTTTCCACGGGGCGTATATCGCCGGACTTCTGGAAGGGATGGCGCCCAGGGAATGCGCGGTCTTTGCCAGCGCTGTGGCCGCCGTCAAGTGCACCTGTATCGGAGGAAGGACCGGCATTCCGGACAGGAGTACGGCGGAGCACTTCCTGCAGACCGGAGAGATCGACCGGTCGCAGATGGAGCGGCGGCTGGCGCATTACAGGGAGAATTTTTAACGCGGACGGAGCCGCCCGGCGCATGACAGGGAGAATTTTTAGCGCGGACGGGCCGCCTTGCGGCGAAAGGAGGAAAATTATGGTACGTTTGGGGAAAACGCAGGTACAGGTATCGGAGATCATTCAGGGAACCTGGGTGATGGGAAAGGATTACTGGGGAGGAGCGGAGGACGCGGAGTCCATGGAGGCCATCCGGTGCGCTTATGAGCACGGCTTCCGCACCTTTGATACGGCTTACATTTACGGAAAGGGACATGCGGAGGAGCTTCTGGGAAAGGCCCTGGAAGGAAAACGCGGAGAATGCGTGCTGATCACAAAGCTCTGGAAGACGGATATGGCGAAGGAACGGGTGGAGATCGGCCTGACAGACGCCATGAAGCGGCTGAAAACGGACTATATCGACGTGTTTTTCATCCATTATCCTTCGGAAACCGTACCGATCGCGGAAACCATGACGGAGCTGATGCGGCTGAAGGAGGAGGGAAGGATCGGCGCGGTGGGCGTATCGAACTTCAGCCTGGAGCAGATGAAGGAAGCGATGCGGTACGGGCAGATCGATGTGATCCAGCCCTGCTACAGCCTGCTGTGGCGTTTTATCGACAGGGATATCCTGCCCTTCTGTCTGGAACATGAGATCGCGGTCGTTCCCTATTCGCCGCTGGGACAGGGGATCCTGACCGGCTCCATGGCGAAGGGGCATACCTTCCGGGAGGGGGATTCCCGGAAAAACACGCCGCTTTTCGCGCCGGAGAACTTTGAACGGGCCCTCCAGGTGACGGAAAAGGTGAAGGAAGTCGCCGCGAAGTATCATAAGACGCCCGCGCAGACGGCGATCCGCTGGGTGGCGCAGACGCCGGGCATGACGGCTCCCATCGTCGGGGCGAGAAACAGGAAGCAGGCGGAGGACAATTTCGGGGCTGCCGGCTGGGAGCTGGCCGAAGAGGACATGCGGATCCTGGATGAGGCCAGCAGGCGGTTTACGGATACTCTGCCCAGATACAGAACGCTTTTTGACAAGACCATTGAAGAATAAAATGGAAGCGTGAAGGGAAAGGGATACGTTCTGCCATGCGGGGGCTGCGCAGACAGGTTATGGGGGAATGCGTTATGAAGAAAATGGATAAAAGGCTTCTGGTGGGAGTGGTCCCGACCAGAAGGGAGGCTTTTGAAAACGAAACCACCACGAGACAGAAGGAGGAGGTGATGAAGCGCTTCCGCCAGCTGTCAAAGGAGCTGGATTTTGACATGGTGGACATTGAGGACATCAATGAGGAAGGGCTTCTGATGACCTACCGGGATGTAAAGGCCGCTTATGCGAAGCTGTCCGCCGCGGGCGTGGACGCCCTGATCTTCCCGCACTGCAATTTCGGGCAGGAGGAAGCGGTGGGAAGGCTTGCGAAGGACATGGGCGTTCCCGTGCTGATCTGGGGTCCCAGGGACGGCTGGCCGAACGGGCTGGAATGGCGGCCCACGGACGCCCAGTGCGGGATGTTCGCCACCACGAAGCTGCTGATGCACTACGGGGTGAAGTATTCCTATATTGAAAACTGTGAGACGGACAGCGATATCCTGAAGGAGGGACTTGCGGATTTCCTTGCCGCCGCAAACGTGGTAAAGGCGTTCCGGGCCCTGCGCATCGCGCGGATCAGCACCAGACCCAAGGAATTTTTGAGCGTCATGGTGAACGAGGCGGAGCTTCTGGAGAAATATGACATCGAGCTGGTGCCCGGCGAACCGACCGTGATTCTGGACCGGGTGGAGAGGATCCTGAACAACGACGGAAAACGGATGGAAGAGCTGCTGCAGGACCTGGTGGACGCCGGACTGAACATTGACGCGCTGGGAAAGAAGCGCTATCCCCTTGCCGCCATAGAGCTGGCGCTGATGGATTTTGCCGCGGACCATGACTGCAGCGCGATCTCCTGCGAATGCTGGAATCTGTTCCGGAAAAAATACGGAATCTCGCCCTGCTTCATCCTGGGAGACCTGAACGACAGGGGGATCCCCGCGGCCTGTGAGAACGACGTGCACGCGGCGATCACCTCCGTGATGGCGGTTGCCGCTGCGAGATACCGGACGCCGTCCTTTGTGGCGGATCTGACCATCCGACATCCGGAAAACGACAACGCGGAGCTCCTCTGGCACTGCGGCTCCTTCGCCAAGCGGCTGAAGAAAAAGGGAGCGGACGGCTATATCGTGGAAGCGGGAAAGGGCTTTTACGAGCTGGAGGGCGGCGATGTGACCATCCTGCGTTTCGACGGGCTGGACGGGGAATATTACATGTTCGCCGGAGAGGCGAAGGGCGTGGAAGGGCCCGTTACCAACGGCAGCTACCTGTGGGTTGAGGTGGACGACTGGGTGAAGTGGGAGAAAAAATTCATGTTCGGCCCCTACATCCATCATGTGGTGGGGATCCACGGACGTTATGCGGAGATCATCCGGGAGGCCTGCCGGTACCTGGGCATCCATTTTGACTGCGCGGATCTGCCGAACCGATATGGAAAACAGGAATGATGCTTATGAGAGCGGATCGAAAAAGATGGATGACGTTCTGGATGCTGTTCGGATTTAACGCCCTGTATTATATCCCGGGAGCGACCTTCAGCGCCTACATCAGCGTGTATTATCAGTCGAAGGGCATGAGCGTTTCCCAGATCGGCCTGCTTTCGGCGATGGGCCCTCTGCTGGCGCTGGTGATGCAGCCGGCCTGGGGAATGCTTTCCGACAGGACGGGAAAACACATGGCGGTGCTGCGGATCGCCCTGCTGGGAGCGGCGGGCGGCGTCCTGTGCTATTACCGGGCGGACACCTTCTGGCTGTTCGCCGCGTGCATCCTCATCTACGGACTGTTCAACTGCGCCATCGGGCCGATCGGAGACGCGGTTGTGCTCGATATGGCGCGGGAGAACGATCTGGAATTTTCCCGGATCCGGATGGGCGGCACGCTGGCCTATGCGCTGGTTGTGGTTTTCGCGGGCGTGTTCCTGCGGGACCATCCGACCGCGTCCTTCGGGATCACGGCGGCGGCGTGGGGGACCATGTTCCTTCTCACCTGGTTCATGCGCGGCGATGTGAAGAAGTATAAAACGGAGAAAAAGGCGGGCGTTCTGTCCTGCTTTCAGAACCGGAAGATCCTGTTTGTCCTGGCCTACGCCTGTATTTTCCAGATCGTTCTGGGATGCTACGGCTCCTTTATCGGCGTTGTGGTCACGGACATGGGATATGACAACGCGATGATCGGCCGCCTGATGTGCGTTTCCGCGCTCAGCGAGCTTCCGGTCCTTCTGTGCATCCGCTTTCTGATGAGAAAGGTGAAGATCGAATACCTGCTTCTTACGGCGGGCGCGGCGATGACGGTGAGGATCTGGCTTCCTCTTACGGGAAGCATTGCCTTTATTTTCCTGGGGCAGGCCCTTCAGGGCATGACCTATATGATCATGTATTACGGCTGCGTGATGTTCATGGATCAGAACTTCCCCAGGGAGCACAGAGGGACCGGGCAGTCCCTGTTCTATATGGTGCAGTCCGGGATCGCCTCCACCTTCAGCAATATCGCGGGAGGCTGGCTGGGAGAACGGATCGGCCTGACCCGGACCTATTTCTGGTATGGCCTGATCCTTCTTGCGGTGACCGCGGCCTGCGGCGTCGTTATGTATTCACACTCCCGCCAGGGAGCAAAGGAAAGGAGAACGTAAAAATATGAATCAGCAGAACGGCCTTCTGGACAGCCTGTGCGTCCTGAGGGAGGAAAAAAGCCGTTCCATCAGTCCGGAAAATTTCACCGGGGAAAAGGGAAGGGGCGGCATGGCTGTGGAAGGGACGGGAAAAGCCGCGGCGAGGGAGCTGGGGCAGGGCTGGAAGATCTCCCCGTCCGTGGAAATCGAAGCGAAGGGAAAGCTGACGCTTGCGGACATCGACGGGAGCGGGATCATCCGCCATATCTGGCTGACCTGTCCGCACGGGGACTGGAGATGCCTGATCCTCCGGTTTTACTGGGATGAGGAAAAGGAGCCCTCCATCGAGGCGCCGCTGGGAGACTTTTTCTGCATGGGCTGGTGCGAGCCGGGGCTTCTGCAGTCCCTGGCGGTGTGCGTGAATCCAAGCGGCGGGATGAACTGCTACTGGCCCATGCCGTTTCGGAAGCATGCGCGGATCGAGCTGGAGAATCTGGAGGAAAGAAAGAGCGTGATCTACTATTCCATCGACTATGCGGAAACGAAGGTGGAAGAGGACGCGCCTTACCTGCACGCCCAGTTTATCCGCGACAACCCGCTGGAATACGGAAAGAACCACTGTATTATTGAAAAGGCGCAGGGAAAGGGACAGTATGTGGGAACCTACCTGGCCTGGGGCGTGAACAGCTGCCGCTGGTGGGGAGAAGGGGAGATCAAGTTTTTCCTGGACGGCGACGGGGCCTTCCCGACCATCTGCGGCACGGGAACGGAGGATTACATCGGGGGCGCATGGAATTTCGAGTATCCAAAAGGGGAATACTGCAGGTTTTCCACCCCCTACTCCGGCCTGCATCAGATCCTCCGGCCGGACGGCCTGTACGCGTCCCAGCAGAGATTCGGTATGTACCGGTTCCATATCGCGGATCCGATCCGGTTTGACGAGGACCTGCATGTGGAGATCCAGGCGATCGGCTGGCGGAGCGAGGGAAGATATCTGCCCCTTCAGGACGATATCGCCTCCGTGGGCTTCTGGTATCAGCTGGAGCCCCACCGCCCGTACCGCCCTCTGCCGCCTCTGACCAGGCTGGAGGTGAACTGAACGAAAAGTCAGGAAGCGTCCGACAGCCCGGGCGTCCGCCCGGCAGAAAAAAGAGGCCGCAGCCTCTGCTTTGAAAGGAAGCAGGGGCCGCGGCCTTTTTGGAGAAATGGCAGAACGGCAGCCGCTGTCAGAAAAAGCAGGGCTGCGGTCCCGCGTTGGGGCCGTCCACCACCAGGATATCCGGGCCTTCCGGCTGCTTTTCAAAACGGATCCGGTCCACGCAGACGCAGCGCGGGCTCATCCGGGTTCCGTCAAAATGCCTGTGATAGACGATGAACATGTCCTTCCCGTCCGGCGACCGGGTGATGCAGTGATGGCCCACTCCCGGCATTTCCTTCGTGGAGCGCAGAACCGGATTTCCTTCATATTTCCGGTACGTTCCGAGAGGAGAATCCGAAACGGCGTAGCCGGAGCCGTAGTCGGACTCGCAGTGGCTGCCGGAATAGGTCAGATAATACAGCCCGTTGTGCGGGATCATATAGGGCGCTTCGTTGACCGGCCACTGGACGCATTCCCAGGGAGTATCCGGGATCAGAAGACGGGTGAGGGTTTCTTCTTTGATTCCCATCAGGTCATCCGTCATTTCCGCGCCCCAGATCTGGTTGGAATCGAAAAAGCGCACAAAGTAAAGATACCATTTTCCGTCGGCGTCCTGGAAAAAGTGGCTGTCGATCTCCTTGGTGTCCGGATGGAGCGGCTCCTTTTTCTCCTGGACAAAGGGGCCGAGAGGAGAGCGGCTGGTGGCGATGCACAGATGCTCCTCCACGGAATAGGAAAGATAGAACAGGCCGTTGTGATAAATGATGTCGGGCGCCCAGAAGTTTTCCTTTCCCCAGGAATCCTCCGCCTTCAGGGCCATTCCGCGGCAGGTCCAGCGGACCAGGTCCGGGGAGGAATAGACCTTGAAGCCAAGCTCGGAAGGATCTTTGATATCCGTATTGGTCGCGTACAGATAATAGGTCCCCTCGAAGTAGATAACGTCCGGATCGGCGCAGCCGGGAAGCACCGGATTGGTGAATGTCTGCATGATGTTCTTGCTCCTTTCTTAAAATAGAGATTTGCGGTCCGCCGCGGGGGCGGGGGTTCGTGAGGCGGGGCCTCCGGTATCGAAAGGCGGTCTCCTTGCGGCCGCTCAGTCTTCATAATTGATATGTCTGTGGAACATCGGCTCCTGAAGGAAGGAGCCAAGCAGGGAAAATCCCGCCGGTACAATGAACAGAAGAGGCGGATAGTAAATGCCGGCCTCCACCGCGCAGGCGAGCAGGCAGATCAGCAGGATATTTTTCCCGAGATGCCCGAATACAAGCCGCGTCAGGACGGTGATCAGCTCCCTTCTGTTTAACCGGAGGCGGCCGATCAGGGGAAAAAGGTGCAGCTGCGCGGTCAGCAGAACGAGGATGCACAGAAGGGAAAAGATGATATAAATGTTGGCGAACATGCTTTCCGTCTGCGGCCAGAGAAGATATATGCCGGCCCCCAGGGCGGCATAGAAGGCGGCAAGAAGCAGCGTGAGAGGGATGGTCTGCTTCAGGTTCTGGCGGAAGGAGGTGAGAAACGTGGAAAAAGCGTATCCCCGTCCCTGACGGATTACCTTCACCGCCGTATGATACAGAGCGCTGCTGGAGGCCCCTATGGTGAGAAGGGGCAGGCTGCAGACGCACCAGAGCACGCTCAGGATCACCATGTCCGCGGCCTTGTTCAGAATCGTCATAAATGTGCTGTCCTGGTTAAACATAACGTATCCTTCCTTTTCCGGAACTCTGCGGGGGAGTTCAGCTGTTTTCATACTCCACCTTCATGATGATGTCCTGCGCGTAGTCGCCGAACCGGCTGCCGAACAGGTTCATCCCGCCCACATGCTCGCTGTCCGGATCCACCCGGAGCGTGAAGGTGAAAAAATAATTTTCCAGAAGGCCGAGACTTTCTATGGTTTCGCCGGAAACCTTCGCATTGTCCATAAAGCAGCCCTCATGGGTGACGCAGATCTTCCGGTATTCTCCGAACTGGGTCACGGAATCGCTCCACCAGGACGGATTGTAGATTCCCTTCCGGCCGCCGTAATCCCCTTTGATCAGAATGGTGGTGATGCGCCGGCGGTTCAGCTCGAGGGTGATGTCCGAAGGCCAGTTGTTGTTGTAGCCCGGAGCCTCCGAGCAGATCTCAAAGGAAAATTCGATCCGCGAGACCTTATCCTGAAGCAGAGGATAGTTGGAAAACTGATATTCCAGATATCCCCAGGTAAACCACAGAAGAGCGGCGTCCGTGTGCTCCGGGGAGTAAAAGCCGTGCGGGCTGTCCTCCTGGGAAAGATAAGCGTTTACGGAAACGATGCCGCAGGGGGGATGGATCTCACAGCTGCTGTAGTGCCCGATGGGCATATTAACGAAAACAGGCGGCTTATGGACCGGCCTGCTGGTATGGGCGAACAGATCCAGCGTGACGCTGGAGGCCCGGATGCCGCACAGCTTCTGGGAGCCGCGTATGCCCGGCCTCGGAACGACCGTGATCAGGCCGGCTTCCCGCAGCGTCTTGACATGAAGGCACATGGAAGACATGGGGAGATAAAAGGCTTCCGCGAGTTCGCTGATGGTCATCGCCCGGTCCACCAGGCACCTGAGGATCTCCAGCCTGGTCTCGGAGGAAAGGGCCTTGCCGATCATGGCCGCGGACTGGATATCCTTCAGATCCAGATGAACGTTTTCCTTATTTTTCAGATCCTCCACAGCGTATCCTCCTTTTTCTGATATCTTTATCTGGATTATAGTGAAAAGTGACGGAAAATGCAAGCTATAAATACAAAAATTATGTAGTTAATCCTGTTATGGTGATAAAATGTAAAATATAAACAGAAAATCTTGAAAACTTCGTCAAATTGGCATATAATTGCCACATACAGACGAAGGAAAATAAA
>DXDD01000093.1 GCA_019115665.1 Candidatus Eisenbergiella pullistercoris
AGTTCAGCCAGGTCTGCGCATTTACTGCGCAGACCGTACGAAAACGTATCGGCAGAAAGCATCCGGCCCATCGCGAAGCGATTGGAATGGCCGGATGCCGTAACAGTTCTGCCGAAGGCTGAACTGTTACCCGAATCCGTCCCCCGGCTTCGGCCGGGGGACGAAGCCAGCCAGGCGGTGGCGGCGGGGCGCTGACCGCAGACTGGTTGGAGCGACAGCCGGCTGCTGTCCGCCGTAGGCGGGCCGCGGCATCAGCTCAGCATGCCTCCCAGCATTCCTCCGGCCATGCACAGGATCATGGTTGTAAAAAAGTGTGTATCCAGTCCCTTCAGGCCATGATTCACCGCAAGTGAGACCAGAACCATAACTGCAAAGTACGCGGTTCCCTCCGCCAGACCCCACAGAAATTTCCTGCTCTTCATCCCTTTTCCCGCCAGAAATCCGGCCAGAAACACCACCGCTACATAAATAACGATAAGAACGGCGGATATCACCTGCTCCGACAGGCGCAGCCTGTAAAGAAGCAGCGCCAGAAGCAGCAGACAGGCTCCGGTCAGCAGATAAGAAAACAGCAGGCATCTCAGCAGGAAAAAAAGGGGGCCGTTCCCGGCATTTTTTCTGTTCATCTTCTCCAGGCCTTCCTCTCTCCGAAATATCCCTATGGTTTCCTTCTGAACATATATATTCCGAAAGCCTTACGGACTTTCCGCTTTTCTCACCCTGCCATGAAATTTTCCGTTATGGGAAATCGGATGCGTCTTCAGAAGAACGATATTTTCCTGCCGCCCGGTGACCGGGACAGATTCTCTTCCATATATTATCAGGAAAGAAGCTTTTTTCGCAGGTGATCCAAACATGGCTGATTACGTCTACACTGTTTTTCTTGATGCCGGGCACGGCGGCTCTGATCCGGGCGCGGTCTACAATGGCAGACAGGAAAAGGACGATACCCTTGCCCTCACCCTTGCTGTGGGCAGAATTCTTGAAAGCTACGGCTTCCGCGTCATCTACTCCCGGACAGAGGATATCTACGAGTCCCCCTATCAGAAGGCGGCAGAAGGGAATGCCTCCGGGGCAGATATCTTTATCTCCATTCACCGCAACTCCAGCCCTTATTCCAATCAATATTCCGGCGTGGAAAGTCTTGTATACAATGAATGGCTCCCTGCCGGCACCATAGCGACAAACATCAACCGGGAGCTGGAACGGATCGGCTACAAAAATCTTGGCGTCAATGCCCGTCCCAACCTGGTGGTCCTCAGACAAAGCAGGATGCCCGCCGTTCTTGTCGAAGTAGGCTTTATCAACAACGACCGTGACAACGCCCTCCTTGACGCACAGTTTGACGCCACGGCAAGAGCCATCGCCGACGGCATAGCCGGGACGCTCTGGAGCTGGTAACAAAATGCTTTTCCCTTTTCCCGCCAAATCGCTCAAATCCATGTGCCGGGAAATACGCCGGCCGGCGTATTTCCCGTCTCGCTTCTCTCCGTTATGCGCTTTGCATCCTCTCCTTGATTCTCCTCACTTCGCCTTCCAGAATATTTACACGTACAACAAGAAGCTCCTTTTCATTTTCAATCCTAAGCGCACTGTCCAGCTTTCTGTTCAGATCCAGATGGCCTTCAGCTATCATCCTGATATTTCGGTTCGTCTCATTCTCCAATATCAACTCCGTGCTTTTAACCATCCGGCCAAGCTCATCCGTCCTATGTTCCAGCTTCTCTACCCGGTTGCCGAGCTCTTCCGTCTTCTGTTCCAGACTCTCTACCCGGCCGCCAAGTTCATCCGTCTTCCTCTCAAGACTCTCTACCTTCTCGCCCAGCTCGTCCGTCTTCTTCTCAAGGCTCTCTACGCGATCGCCCAGCTCGCCCGTCTTCCTCTCAAGACTCTCTACCTTCTCACCCAGCTCGTCCGTCTTCCTCTCAAGACTCTCTACGCGATCGCCAAGTTCGTCTACCTTCTCGCCAAGTCTGTAAATGGTATCCTTCATCTCTGCCATATCATGGCTGATATCTCCGACTGTTTCCTTCAAGAGTTCTATTCCGTTGAGTATCATATCCAGTTTTTCCATCTTAATCTCCATTCCGGAGCGTAGCGACGGGGTGAAGAGAAATCGCGGATGCGATTTCTCAGATGCCTAAAAGCAATTTGTGACGCTCCGGCACATAATTGCTGCAAAGCTTTGCTGTGAAAAATAAGCCATCGGGCTTATTTTTCACACTATTCTCCTTCATTGGTATCCGGACATATATCTTTTCTGACAGATACTGTCCGAATACCCTTCGTTTCCGTCATATGTTTTTCGTTTATGGTTCCGTTTCTTCCGGTTCCGGCTTCACGCTGTTTTCCGGTTTAGTTTCTCCTGGATCTGTTTCCGGTTCCTCCGGATCGATCCCGGCCTCCTCCGGTTCTGCCTTTGGCATCTCCGGCTCTGTACCGGAATTCTCCGATTCGTTCTCCGTCTCTTCCGGATTCGGCTCATTTTCTTCAGTTTCCGTCCCTTCCGGCGGCATTTCTGTTCCTTCCGGCGGCGTTCCCGTTTCCTCCGGCGGTATTTCTGTCTCTTCCGGCGGCGTTCCCGTTCCCTCCGGCGGTATTTCATCTTCCGGCTTTTGCCCGGCATCCGTTTCTTCAGAAGCGGTCGGCGATTCTGTTTCTTCTGTTTCTTCTGTTTCTTCCGGTGCTTCTGTCTTCTCCACCTCTTCCGGCTCTTCCGACGTTTCTGTTTCTTCCATTGTCTCCGTTTCTTCCATTGCCTCTGTCTCGCTCTCCGGCTGATCCGGAAGTTCCGCTTCCGGCCACTTTGTATTGTCCGTTCCGGAAGGAACCGCCATAAGCTTCATCATTTCCCGGAAAGATAACGCATCCTGAACTGCTGCCTTTTCATAAGCGGCTGCCGCTTCCGATACTGCATCCGCGTCATAAACGATATGCGCGCCGATGATCTGTCCATCCTGCAGGCCGCATCCGGTTTTCCATCCATAATTCTGGCCTTCCGTTTTGCCGCAGACCAGAATGGCGTGGGTAGAGGATCCTCCGCTTCTGTGTCCGGACTGGCTGCCTCCGTGATTGGGATGGCTGTATGTCTTGTACATTGTCTGCCCACCGTTGCAGATGCTGTGTCTCTCTTCGTAAGGGCAGTGTGAAATGCTGTTTCCGTCCGTCCATCCGTTTCCTGCGCAGCCGGTCCAGGAATAGGTACAAAGCTGATAACAGCCGGCGTTATGCTGATGGACATCCTTCACCGTATAACAGCCGCCGCCGTTTTCCGGGCTTCCGGTATGGTAATGATATTCATATTCAATGGTTCCCGGAATTTTATCCACGCCGATCACGATCTGCTGTCCGATGCTTAATATCCCGTCATGGATTTCCTGAAAGGTTGCATCCTCGTCAATTACGACGTTTTTTGTGAGCAATGCGGATGCAAGGAGCTTTTTGCCATTACTCACACGCTGAAAAACCGACTGAACGTCGCCGGACAGTCCGGAAAGCATCGTATTTGTGCTGCTTTCCATATCCGCCAGCTTCTGCAGAATCTCCGCGTTGCCGCCGCTTACCTCTACCGCGATCTGCGCCGTATTCTGCGTAATGCTGCTGTTCATGGCCTCCAGCTGTGCCTTCATCGCCTCTGTCTGGGAATTCAGAGACTGAACCAGAGCGTCATAGTTCTGGCTGTTCTGCTCTGTGAAAGAAGTATCGATCCGGTCCAGAACGCCAAGAAGCTCCTTCTGATTTTCTCCCGCTTCGGTTCTGACCGTTTCGATCAGTGTCTTCAGCTCGCCATGCGCGGTATCCATATCCGTGTTGATCTGCGCAAGAGCCGCATTGATCCCGGTGAAGCTCTTCATGATCTCATCCATGCGCAGGCTGTCAGAAGCTCCCATATCGGCAAGCACCTGCTCAATTTCAGCCTGTGTTGCGGAAATATCCGCATGTACCTGATCCAGCTTTCCGGAAAGGAGGCTGACCTTTTCATTGATGTTCTGATTGGTCTGCTCATTCCTGGCTGCATTTTCCGTCTCCGCCTGCTCATGCCGCAGCTGATTCGCCGCTTCCAGATCGGAAAGCAGTCTGGAAAGCTCTTTCTGCGACTGACTGACCAGCTCCGAAAGTCCGGCGTTCATTCCTGCCCCATCTGACTTCAGTTCAGCCAGCATGGCGGCCAGTCTCTGATTAAGCGCCTCCACCTTATCCCGCAGTTCTTCGGAAAGACCGTCAATCTCTTCTTCCAGCGCCTCATATCTGCCGCCGTTGTTTCCGTCCGTATTATGGATGCTTTCCTTCAGCCGCTCCTCCAGCTCCAGAATAGCCTGGGAAAGGCTGTCCATCCGGGCCTTCATATCCGTAAACTCCTGGCTGGAAGCCACCTGCTGTTCCGACTGGCTGTTCTGATATTCCGACAGCTCCGTCCGGATTGCGGAAATCACATTTTTCATGCCTTCCAGATATTCTGTCAGTTCTTCGTAGTTTCCGTTCCGTATCTCCGTCAGGCTGACAAGCTCCTCTTTATTGCCGGTCACCGAAGCGTCCAGCTGCGTCAGGTATTCCGAAATGTTTTCCAGATCCGTCCGCATCTCTTCCAGATAAGTCTCAGAAATCCCCGTCTCCGTCTGTTCGACCCCGGACGGTTTTCCATAGACGGACTCGTAATTCTGCAGATAGAGATCCACAAGCCATTCCGCAAGTTCGGCCGCCTGTTCCTCCGTCAGCCCCCATCCAAGCTCCGACAGGTAGCCCCGAAGGCCGTCCACCATCTCCTGGCGTCCCGCTCCCATGCTGACCAGCTCGTCCAGAAATTCTGCGGCCGCCTCCGCCGCCTTCTCCAGCTCGCGCCGTTCAGAAGGAAGCCAGGAAAATCCTGAATTTTCCAGGCTGTCCGCCATCAGGGAGGCCATCCCGCCAGCCCGGCGTCCGGCATTCTGCTTCAGCGCCGCCGCACAGAGCGCCGCTATGATCAGGACAAGCAGCAGCGCAATGCATGCAAGGATCCTTTTATCCTTTACGATTTTTACTGCATCTTCTTTTTTCATATTTCGTTTCCACCATCCTTTTTTTGATTATTATCAGTTCCAGTAAAAATTTTTTCTTCAGGATCCCTCCCTTCGCAGTGAACGCTTTATTTTATCCTTCCCCGAAGGGAAGCTTCCCCGGCACACTGGATTTTCCGGCTGCTGCAGCCAAAAGAGACTTGCTCCGCAGCCAAATATACGGCTGCTTTTCGACAGACATTTCAGATAAAATGACAGAATTTGCTTCAGAAATAACAGATCAGACAGAATTTCCCTGATACCATAGCTGCTGAAAAAACTGACTCCTGCCAAATGCAGGCTTTTTCAGATAAGAAAAAGATATGCCGCTCTGCGGCGGACTTCAGAGTTTACAGAATAAAAAACAGAACTGGCCGCCCTGCGGCGGTTATGTTGTAAATCAGATCATACCATCCATTCCGGAATCCGTCAATCCCGCTTTTTTGTTTTTTCACGGAATCGCATAACCCGTGCCGCATATGGCATTCCGATGAACCTTTTTGCTCTGATGCGGGCGAAAAAACATCATGATTTCCGGATATAGTCCGAAAGCTCCTGCCTGAACCCCTCCCAGGCCTCCTCATTCTCCACAAAATAAAGCGGGCACTTCTTGCCTCCCACATCATAGTGGCGGAGCACATCCGCAGGCGTAAGGCCGTATTTTTCCAAAAGCCAGGCGGTCAGCCTGATCAGGGAATCATAGGTTGCCTCCGTAAAGCTCCCGTCCGCCGACTGATAGCAGCACTCGATGGAAACAGAGTCATAGTTCCTCGTCTTCACCGCATATCCGATCTCGTCAAGCGGGATGCACTGGAGGATCGTCCCGTCGAAGCCGATCACGAAATGCGCGCTGGCCGAGGTTTCCCCCGTAATCCCCAGATTCTCAAAATAGCTCCTGTTCTGCTCCGCCGTCGTGCCGGGATTCGCCGTGTAATGAATAAAAATATTCTTTACCTCAGGCAGCGGCTCCCCGGGCCTGGAATACGGATTCGGAGTCAGGAAAGCCTCCTCGATCAGAGGCTTTTGCGCCTCCCTCCCGTCAGAAGCCTCCTCCTGCGGCAGGAACGCGCCCTCGCTTTTCCTGTTTATATACCGGACGGCAGAAGAAAGCATCCCCCAGGCAAGAACGCCCAGCAGAAGTCCTGCCAGAAGAATGCAGCCGGCTGACAGCAGCCTGGCATACCGCCGCCGGCGTCTCCTCCTGCTCTTTGCCGAACGGCCATATCCCCTTTTCTTCGGCCGTACATCCCTTTTCCATTCGGGAACCTCTATCTGTTCCATCCTTCTTATCCTCTGTTATATCCCGCACCCGGTCCGACAGCTTCGTTACAAAAGTGAGTATAACGGATAAAACTTCTGATTTCCTGTAAAAAAAGTGAATATTTCCTTAAATTCCATATCTTACTTTAATTTTATGAAGATTTTACACGGATTATAAGAAGAAGCATCCAAATCGCATTCACGATCAGCTATAATAAAAGCGGCGGGGAGCGCAAAAGCAGAGAAAACCAAAAGACTGCTCCCCGGTCCTTCTCCTGTATCTATATCAGCTGACAGAAAGGATGTAACATGAATCAGAATCCCGGCACAGAAAACACCTGTTATCCACAGGATGATTATTACTACGACCATGAGAGCGGCTCGTATAAAAAGAGGGGAGCCTCCTCCCCGGCAGGAAGCTCATCCAATGACAGAAAAGAATCGGAAAACGGCGGAGGTACCGCCCTGACCGCCCTGAGCCTGGCACTGGCCGGACTGTTCATCAGGCTTTTTCCATTCGGTTTTATTCTGGATTTCTGCGCACTCTGTCTGGGTATTTATGCGTTTGTCAGAAAGAGGAGACGCGCCCTTGCTGCTGCAGCAGTTATTTTTTCCCTTTTCTCTCTTTTCAGCTCCGGGGCCTTTTTCATATTCACGCACCGGATCGGCGGGATCCGGCCTCCGTCCGAAACACAGACGGAAGATACCCGCAGCGATTCTCCTGAAACGGGCCAGCCCGGCGCCCTGAGCGCAGAGGAGTCGGAAAGGCAGGCGGCTCAGGAAAGAGATTCCAACCTCACCCGTGAGGAATACGCGCTTTCCGATCAGCTTCTCGTATTCTTTGAAAACGGGAATCTGACGGATGTAAATCTGCATATGAACGTCATTTTTTATGACGGAGACGACCAAATGCTTTCCATTGAAGAACGTTATCTGAACAGCATTCCCGCAGGCGGCAGATCTGTGATTTCCATCCCTGCCCCACGCGACCAGGATTATGCTCCGGTTGCCTATGACCATTACGAGTTCATCGTGGAATCAGAGGAAATCGATCCTTCCTATGAATGCCGCAATTACGGAGCCAGCCTGGAAATCGCTTCCAACATCGGCTCTGACGGAAGCGTCCTCGCGGCGGTCGCCAATCCTGCCGGCCTGACCTTCAACAATGTGGAACTTGCCTGCATTTATTATCAGGCGGGACAGCCTGCAGGCATCACAACGCAGTATATCCACGATCTTGCAGAACAGGGCGTTGTAAAATTCAGCACCCCTTATATCTCCACACCGGATGGTTCCGTACTTCTTTCCTTTGACAGCTACGAAATCCTGGTTCTGGAGACCGATTACAATATCGACTGACGCCTTCTTTTTTCTGTCCGGACAGCAGGGCCGAAGCCCGGTCGTTCCGGACAGCTTCTTCAGCCGGACTCAGTCCTGTCGTCCCGGACACTCGCCGCATCCCGGGCAGCCCGCCATTCCCACTTCCCGGGAGTACAGCCCGTACGGCGTATTCAGCAGACAGACCGCCTGGGAAGAAATCCCTTCCCCGCTTCCGGTAAAGCCAAGCCCCTCCTCCGTGGTCGCCTTCACATTGATCTGGCTGATATCGATCTGCAGCGCCTCCGCCATATTTTTCCGCATATCCTCGATAAAAGGACGCATTTTGGGCGCCTGCGCGATGATGGTCGCGTCAATGTTCTCGATCAGGAAGCCCTGTTCCTCCAAAAGCCGCCCCACCCTTTCCAGAAGCTTCAGGCTGCTGATCCCCTCATAGGCCGGATCCGAGTCCGGAAAATGCTTTCCGATATCTCCCAGCGCAGCCGCGCCCAGAAGCGCGTCCATCACCGCATGCAGCAGCACGTCCGCATCCGAATGCCCCAAAAGCCCTTTCTCATATGGAATTTCCACGCCGCCGATGATCAGCTTCCGATCCTTCACCAGACGGTGCACATCATATCCTGTTCCGATCCTCATACTTACCTCCATGCCCAGGCGTTTCGTTTAGAGACACGCGTGCCGGACCTTTTTCCGGCATTCCGGTCTCTTTTTCATCTTCTATTATAATTCGTCCCCGGCAGGATATGCAAGCCGGACATTTTCGGAAGTCCAGGCTGCGCCGTCCTGTAAAGAGCTTTTTCTGCCTCCTGCACGCATCCGCTTGTATCCGCAGAATCCGTCCGCTATAATTTTGACAGATTCGGGATTTCATACCATACCTTTCCCGGAAGACTGGAGGATATTTTATGAAGCACAGGAAACTGGCAGGCATGCTCGTCAGCCTCTCGCTGGCCCTGTCCCTGCCCATGGTCACTTTTGCAGCTCCCCCTGCCGATTCCGCGGCGGACGCTGCGCCCATCGTCATTCTTCATACCAATGATGTGCACTGCGGTATCGACGACGCAATCGGTTATGCGGGGCTTGCCGCATATAAGGTGGAAATGGAAGCCGCATACGGAGCCGACCGCGTCACCCTTCTGGATGCGGGAGACGCCATTCAGGGCGGAGCGCTGGGAACCCTCAGCGACGGCGCCTTTGTGGTGGATATCATGAATCAGGCCGGCTATGATCTTGCGGTTCCCGGAAATCACGAGTTTGACTACGGAATGGAAAATTTCCTTACGCTGGCAGACAGCCGGGCGGATTTCCCCTGGCTTTCCTGCAATTTCATGGATCTGACCGCCGGAACGCCTGCTCTTGACCCTTATCTGATCCAGGATTACGGCGACATTCAGATCGCCTACGTGGGCATTTCCACGCCGGAGAGCCTGACCAAGACCGCCCCCGCCTGTTTCCAGGATGAAAACGGAAATTTCATCTATGGCTTCTGCCAGGGCCAGGACGGCGCGCTTCTCTACGCTGCCGTGCAGTCCGCCGTGGATTCCGCAAGGGCGCAGGGAGCCGACTATGTGGTTGCCGTCGGCCATCTCGGCAATGAAGGCATCACGCCGGAATATTCCTCGGAAGCGGTCATCTCCCATACCGACGGCATTGACGTATTCATCGACGGACATTCCCATGAGACCTGCGAACGGAGTGTGAAAAACGCCGCCGGTGAAAATGTTCTTCTGGCTCAGACGGGCACAAAGCTTACCGCTGTCGGCAAAGTGGTCATCGATCCGGCTTCCGGAGACGTCAGCTCCGAGCTGATCACCGACTATACGGCAAAGGAGCCCGTCATGACTGTCTTCCTCCAGGCGCTAGAGGCCGGTTTTTCCGATATTCTGGATCAGGTTGTCGCTGATTCTGAAGTGGATCTGACCACCATGGATCCCGCAACCGGTCTGAGACGGATCCGAAACGGGGAAACCAATCTGGGCGATCTGGTCGCCGACGCCTACCGCGTCGTCATGGGCGCTGACATCGGAATGGTAAACGGGGGCGGCATCCGTGCAGACCTTGAAAAAGGGGAGATCACCTATGAGGATATCATCAACGTTCATCCCTACGGAAATGAAATGTGCCTCGTTGAAGCCACCGGTCAGGAAATCCTGGACGCTCTGGAGCTTGGCGTGATGAATTACCCTGCCGAGGACGGGGGCTTCCAGCATGTATCCGGCCTCACCTTCACCATCGACGCCTCTGTCCCTTCTTCCGTCGTTCTGGATGAAAGCGGAGCTTTCGCAGGCGTGGCCGGTCCCTATCGCGTCACCGATGTTCTCGTGAACGGACAGCCTCTGGACCTTAACGCCGTTTATACCGTGGCCTCCCACAATTACATGATCAAAGAAGGCGGCAGCGGCTTCAGCATGTTCATGGACAATACGCTTCTCCAGGACTGCACCATGCTGGATAACCAGCTTCTGATCGACTACATTACCGATCACCTCGGCGGAACCATCGGAAGCGGCTACGCCAATCCCTATGGGGATGGAAGGATTCAGGTCGTCGGCGCGGCGGAAGCCGCAGACGCGGCCTGACGCTTCCTGAAAACGAAGCTCTCAGCGGGACAGAACCGGGAAAGCATCCTATCCTTCTTTCCCGGTTCTTCCCGCAAAACCCTGAAGCGCTGACGCCCGCCCCGACCGCGGAGAACGGCGGAAAAAGATCCGGAAAAGTTTTGCGAAAAAATTCGGGTGAAAAATCGAAAAAAGTTGTTGACAATCTGCCCCAATTTTTGTATACTGTTCAAGCAGGTTGCGGGTGAGACAAATTCCTGAAACTTGTGAGACATGGGATCTTAGCTCAGCTGGGAGAGCATCTGCCTTACAAGCAGAGGGTCATAGGTTCGAGCCCTATAGGTCCCATAGATATGGCGAGATAGCTCAGTTGGCTAGAGCATACGGTTCATACCCGTAGTGTCGAGGGTTCGAATCCCCCTCTCGCTATTCAGGAGGAAAATGCATGGATGTGCATTTTCCTTTTTTATTTTCCGAATCCCTTTTTCCGGCCCGTCTCCGCCTTTTCTGCCATCCTGTCCCCCTGACAGACAGATCCGGCGCTCCTGCCCTCAGGACAAAAGCGCCGGCTGAAGAAAACCTTTCACAAAAACATTTCGATGGCCCGGTTTACCGCCTCGGTATCTCCCAGGATCAGCTTCACCAGTTCTCCCGCAAGCGTCACGCAGATTCGGTGGAAATAAACGAGAAGGCCGTCAAAAGCGATCCCGAAAAAAAATCCCGTTGACACGCGGCGGAGATTGGTGCTGGTATATTCTGTCAGAAGCTGGCGGAACCCGTCAGCGACCATGGGAATCATCAGCAGGACCATGACCGGAACGGAAGGAAGTCCCCAAATGAGGATGACAGGGATCCCCATCAGGATCCCTGCCAGCTCTCCCGTACATCTTGCGCAGATCGGAAACTGTCGGCCGTGCCAGTAAAAAGATCTGTCCGGCCTGGCATGACATCCGAAAAAAATCCGCAGAAATTTTCCCATCTTACATTCCCATGGACGCGAAACCGATACCGAGCGCGATCATGATAATGTAGTAAACAACGCCGATGATCACGCTGACCAGCGCGCCGATCCCCGCCGCCTTTGCCGTCTTCGGCTTCTGATCCTTCCATACCAGGAAAAGAATGAGCCCGGCGATCGGAACGCAGCAGCCCAGCAGTCCCCAGAGGAAACCGCCCTTGTCATTCACCGGCGCCGCATTCGTGCCCTGATTCACGTTCTGATTTGTTCCCTGATCCATCTTTTGTCTCCCTCCTGTCTTTTTCTGATCCATTCCCATAAGATACCTCTTTTTTGGCTGAATGGATGTTCATATTGTATAAAAATGCATCTGTAAAGTCAAGAAAAACAGAAGATCATTCCGCCAGAGAAGCCGCCACAGCATCCGCCAGGGCGTCAAGCTGCTCCAGGGAAGCGTCGTTCAGCGCGGACTTCACGGTCACGACCGGCTCCAGGACGCTCATGTTCTTCAGGCCGTCCAGGATCTCCTTCATCTGCTTTGCGGCGACCGGACCCCAGGTTCCGTTTTCGATCAGGCCGATGGTGCGGTTCTGCAGGTTCAGCGCCTTGCAGTCATGCAGGAAGTTCAGCATGGCAGGATAAATGCCGTTGTTGTAGGTGGGAGCCGCAAGCACCAGATGGCT
>DXDD01000094.1 GCA_019115665.1 Candidatus Eisenbergiella pullistercoris
TAGTGGGGCTGGCTGTCGGAAATGGAGGACACTATGTTAAGACAGACCACCCGAAACCTTATTACCGCCCTTTATCCGAGATTATCCCACGAGGACGAGCTGCAAGGTGAGAGCAATTCTATTTCAAACCATAAAGCAATTATAAAGGAATTCCGAAGAAAAAGTATAAGAATATATCCCATAAAATGTAAGATTATGAAATATTTGACGGCCAGAGGGGGATATGCTATGCTCAGAGAACAGAACGGGAAAAGGGGAGGGAGATATGCCGATCTATTTTAACAGCACATTGAGCAGAGAGCCCTTTCAGTTCGATTCTCTCGGTATCCGCTGGGAACAGGAGCCAAACCGCAGGCCGAAGGGTTTTCCCCTGTATCATTACCTGCAGACGGAGAAGGGAGTCGGCTCTGTCACCGTAGGGAAAGAAACCTATTTTCTGGAGGAGGACAGGGGGATCCTGCTGGCCCCGGGCGTACCTCATGAATATCATGGAGAGGGCGGCGGATGGACCACTCTTTTTGCCACCTTCAGCGGCCTGCTGCAGGACAGCATTCCAACGCTTCTTCGGAATGCGCAGGTCCTGCTGGCGGAGGGAGAAAAGGGACATGCGATCCGGAATATCGTACAGAAAGCGGCGAAGTGCTTTGAGGAGACGCCGGTCAACCTGTACCAGGCCTCTCTGTATAGCTACCAGCTTCTTCTGCTTCTTTCGGACAGAAGGGTTCAGGTCATTGCCAATGAGGTGGGATACAGCGATACCAGCCATTTTATCCAGATGTTCCGAAAGACGGCGGGAATGACGCCGGGAACGTTCCGGAGGATACATCTGTAGGAGAGGAGATACCATGCAATATACGATTCTGATCGCGGAGGACGACGGGGATATCGTCGAGCTTCTGCGCCTGTACCTGGAAAACAGCGGCTACCGCGTCATATCCGCCGACAATGGGGAAAAAGCGCTGGAGCTGATGAAAAGAGAGCATGTGGATCTGGCGCTTCTGGATGTGATGATGCCCCGGATGGACGGCTATGAGCTGACCAGAAGGATCCGGCAGATCAGCAATATCCCCATCCTGATCCTGTCGGCAAAGGACCAGGATTACGACCGGATTCTGGGGCTGAATCTGGGAGCGGACGACTATCTGACCAAGCCCTTTAACCCCATGGAGGTGGCGGCCCGGATCCATTCCAATCTCAGGCGCTTCTATGAGCTGGGAGCGGCGGCAAACGACGCGGGACGGCCGGAGAGACTTACGCTTGGCGAGCTGTGTCTGGACGCGGGGGCAATGACGGTAACCAAAAACGGAAAGCAGATTTTTCTGACGCCGACGGAATATAAAATCCTGCTGAAGCTGATGCGTTCCCCGGGCCGGGTTTATACGAAGGCGCAGATCTATGAGAGCATCAACGGGGAATTTTTTGAAAACGACGATAAGACGATGATGGTCCATATCTCCAAACTGCGGGAAAAGATCGAGGATGATCCCAAAAATCCGCGGTATATCAAAACGGTAAGGGGGCTGGGATATAAAATTGAAGACCGGAAATAGAAGAAGGGAGGACCTGTTCCGTTTCCTGGCGGAAAATTATGTGTTTTTCACCGTGATGAATCTGGTGATCCTGACGGGAATTTATCTGGTGCTCTCGGCGTACGGGAAGCATGTGGCTCCCACCCCGGACGCGGCCGGGCTTCTGGAAGCGCTTCCGGACGTTTCGGACCAGGAGCTTGGCCGCCTGCAGGTATCCGCCTGGCTGGGGAGAGATTTCGGATTTCTGGCGCTGGACGGGGAAGGAAACGTGCTGTGCAGGCAGGGAGATGCCGGGGACAGCTCCTTTCCGGAAGAGACGCTCGCCTGTATCCCGGATTATTATGCGGACAGCCGTGTGCTGGCCGCGGAGCTGCCGGAAGGGGGATATCTGCTGACCCGCGCGGCCTATCTGGAGGACGAAAGCCTCGCCATCACGGGCTACGCGTTCCTGGATGAGAACCGGGCGTGGAAATCAGGCACAATTCTCGAAAGGGAAAGTCCGTTTACGGCGGAAGAACTGGAGTACCTGATGGGCCGCGACGGACAGGGGCGCAGCATCTACCGGCATTCCTATGAGAATCCGGAGGGCCTTTTCAGACAGGCGGTATTCTGGATGAGGGAAGCGGGTTCTAAGGAATACCGCCTGTTTTACCGGGTGGTGGACGGGATCAAATGGTTTATCCTTCCGATCTATCTCGGCACGGCGGCCTTCTGCATTTTCTGGCTGAGCCGGCGGGTGAAGCGGCTGCTTGCCCCGCTGAACGCCGCCGCAGCCAATCTGGCCGCCGACCGGCCCAGCGGGCTGGAGGGCTACAGCGGGCCGGCGGAATTTAAGGAGCTGGCCGATAATTTCCTGTATCTGGAGAAGGCCCTTCAGAAAAGCGAGGAGGAAAGGCAGCGGCTGGACGGAGAGAAAAGAAAGCTGCTTTCCGACATTTCCCATGACCTGAAGACGCCCGTTACGGTGATCCAGGGCTATGCGTCCGCGCTGCGCGACGGCCTGACGGCGCCGGAGGATCAGAAAAAGTATCTGGATGCCATTTCAAAAAAAGCAGACCGGGTCAGCGAGCTGCTTCAGACCTTTCATGAGTACAGCCGTCTGGACCGCCCGGATATGCCCGTCAGCAGAAGGCAGGAGGATCTCTGCGGGCTGGTTCGGGAATATTTCGCGGAACGGTATCAGGAGCTGGAGCTTGCGGGATTTGAGGTGGAAGCGTCCATTCCGGAAGAAAGCATCCCGGTCTGTGCGGACCGGGCGCTTCTCAGACGCGCCATGGAGAACATCGTGAACAACGCGGCCGCCTACAATCCGCCCGGAACGAAGCTGACGGTAGAGGTGGCAGAAGAAGAAGGACGCGCGAAGATCCGGATCGCGGACGACGGGATCGGAATCCCGGAGGAGCTGAAGCGGGATCTGTTCCGGCCCTTTGCGACCGGGGACGCGGCGCGGGGGAGCGGACACGGTTCGGGGCTGGGCCTCGCGATCACCGCGAAGATCCTGGAGCTTCATGGGGGAAGCGTGCGGCTGGAAGAGCCCTCTCCTTTTGGAAAGGGCGCGTCCTTCCTTCTGGTTCTTCCGCTGGAACAGCCCGACGGGACATCGCCGCGGCGTCATACTGCCAGGACCTGACATCGTCGTGGCACGGCGCAGTATCGCCGCGGCGCGGAATTTGACAGGAATCCTTCCTCTGGCTTATAATGGGACGGAAATCATTCGGGAGGTTGTAAGACAATGACATTTGTATATCCTGCTGTTTTTACCCCGCAGGCGGATGGGAGCGGATACCGCGCCAGTTTTCCGGATCTGGCCTGCTGTGAGGCGTTCGGCGCCGATATGGAGGACGCAATTGAAAATGCCATGGAGGCGGCCTATAACTGGATTCTCTCCGAGCTGGAGGAGGACGACTGCTTTCTGCCGAACCAGACGGCGATTGAGGACATTCCTCTTGGAGAGGGAGAAGTGGCGCGCAAAATCATGGTGCGCGTGAAACTGCTTCCGGACAGTGAATGAGACGAGACCCAAAATATCGTGCAGAGTCACAGTTGACTTATATCGTAATTTTATTATGAATATTTTTTGAATGTTCATCAAAATCCATTGACTTACATCGTAATTATATTTACAATATTATTCAGTTGTTATAAGCGAGGTGAGTATATGGATTACATGGCTGAAATCGCCGCTATTGCAAAATCACATGGCGGAATCATTGAAACGAAAACGGCAGCACAACGCGGCATCTCCAAAGCGATGCTTTATAAGTTGTGCAAAGAAGATAAAATCCATCGCATTGTAAAAGGGCAGTACATTCTTCCAGACGATATGCAGGATGAACTGCTGGCGATCAGTAATCGTTCTGAAAAGGTCATTTTTTCTCACGAAACGGCACTTTACCTTCACGGAATTTCTGACCGTACACCGTTTGAACATACAATTACTGCGCCATCCGGTTGTATTCCATCAGCGGCAATTAAATCTGAATGTAAGGTATATTACATCAAGCCTGAATTGTTTGAACTTGGAAAAACAACACTGAGAACACCTTCGGGAAATAACGTCCCTGCATACGATCTTGAACGTACAATCTGTGATGTGATTCGCAGCCGCAATAAACTGGGAACAGAAACGTTTCTGGCAGCCTTAAAACTGTATGCGGTTAACCCAAAGAAAGATTTGAATAAGCTGAACTCTTATGCAAAAAAGATGCGGGTATCTAATGTCCTGCGTCAGTATCTGGAGGTGCTTCTGTGAGTGAAGCAATGAGTCTGAAAGCAAAAATTCGCAATATTGCCAGACAGAAGAATATCCCTGCGCAGGTCATTTTGCAGAACTACATGTTTGAACGTCTGCTCGTCCGCCTTTCTGCTTCCGAATACAAAGAAAAATTTGTGTTAAAGGGTGGTATGCTGGTAGCCGCGATTGTTGGGCTCGACAACCGGGCAACTATCCATGGGCGACGCTATCACGCCTCATGCGGTACAGTATAGCTTCTCTGAAATATTTAATGACGGGAAATCCTATGAACTGTGGGCATACAATATCGAAACTGTGATGGCCGAAAAGGTGGAAACGATCCTGCGCCGCGGCGTGTTCAACACCCGGCCAAGAGATTTTTACGATGCCTACATACTGACTACAACACAAAGATTCGATAAGGCAGTATTTGCAGAGGCTCTGAAGGCAACTGCAAACCATCGTGGTACCGCTCAGCAGATAGCAGATATTCCCTCTATTCTTCACAACATCGAAGAAAGCCCGGAACTCCAAATAATGTGGGATAAGTATTGCAGGCAGTTCGCATATGCCAAAGAAATCAAATATACGTCGGTTATGACTGCTTTAAGACAATTGTTATTATAACTGTTTTACGGGCTCCTGCCGTTTGATCCCTGCTTTTTATTGTCCGATTTCCTTTGTCCGAATATGCCGTTTAATCGCTTCAAAGCTTTCCGCGCTGATGACATGCTCGATGCGGCAGGCATCTTCTGTGGCGGTTTCCGGATCGACGCCGAGGCGGATGAGCCAGTCGGAGAGAAGCTCGTGTCTTTCATAAATCATCTCCGCGATGGCCCGTCCGCTTTCCGTCAGGGTGATGAAGCCTTCCTTCGACACCACGATGTGCTCCTTTTCTCTCAGGTTTTTCATGGCCACGCTGACGCTGGACTTCTTGAATCCCAGTTCTTCGGCGATATCTACGGAACGGACGGCCGGATGCTTTTTGCTCAGAATGAGGATCGTTTCCAGATAGTTTTCTGCTGATTCATTTACATGTATCATACGCTCACCCTTATTTCCCTTTCCTGTCTTCCTTTTGATGGGCTGCCCGAATATGATCGATGCGGACCGGGAAAGATTCCGTCCGGCAGATTTTATAATCATATTACCTTAAAACCTGCCGGCTGACAAGTCCGATTCCGATGCGACGCAGAAAGGACGCAGAAAGGCCCGGGGAGCGGGCCGCTGTCCGCCGGTCTGCCGGTGAACAGCGGCGGGAGCTGCCTGCAGTTCAGGATATGGCCGTAACATGATAGCCGGCTTTTTCCACGGCGCTTTTCAGAACCGAATCGTCTACCTGGCGGCTGCAGGAAACCAGCGCCCTGCCTCTGGAAAGCTTTACCTGCGCGCTGACGCCGTCGATCCGGTTCAGACACTGTGTTACGCTCATGGCGCAGTGTTCGCAGTGCATGCCGTCTATGGACAGGGTCTTTTTGCAGACGACGGGGCCGTCCAGCTTTTTCCTGGGAAGGGAGCCGCTGCCGGAGCATTTTCCGCCGGCAGGGCAGCCGATGCATTTCGCCCCGCTTTTTTTCGCCCGGATGATATAAAAAACCGCGCCGCCGACGATCAGCACCAGAATGACGCTTACAATCAGATTTGTCATAGCTATTCCTCCTTCGATCGGCGGCCTGCGGCATAAATGCCGCAGGCTGCCCTTCGGGCTTATCGCGCAAAACAGTGGACAAAGAAGGCGTCCTTTGTCCACTGTCTGCCATCATGATATCTTCTCTGTTTACGCCTGTGCGCCCAGCTTATATTCCGCCGCGAATTCCTTATCGGATACGCGGATCCGCCAGACGATCACCGCCGCGAATACCAGCACCGCGATCAGGCCGGGAACAAAGCCGGTTCCCAGAGCGCCGGTCGTTATGAGGGTTCCGATCTGATAGACCAGGAAGGCCACGGTATAGCCGGTCGCAAGCTGGAGGCAGATGCCGCCGAGCAGCCATTTCCCGCTCTTCATTTCAGAGTTCATGGCTCCGAGGGCCGCAAAGCAGGGCGGGGTATAAAGGTTGAACATCAGGTACGCAAGAGCGGCCGCAGAGGTAAGGCCGAGGACGGACGCCACATCGCCGCCTGCGCCCACAAGCTCCAGCGCTTCCGTGTCGATCAGGTTCGTAACGCCGTACACCACGGCGAGAGTTCCGACCACGTTTTCCTTCGCGATAAAGCCGGTGATCGCCGCTGCGGCAAGCTGCCATACGCCGAAGCCGAGAGGGATGAACAGGAGGGCGAAGGGATGGGCGACGCTTGCCAGAATGGAAGTGTTCTCCGCGCCTTCCTCTACCAGCTGGAACTGCCAGTTGAAGGTCTGCATGATCTGTACCACGGTGTTGCATACCAGGATGATGGTTCCGGCCTTAACGATATAGGCCTTGCCGCGCTCCAGCATGGAAACGGCGGCTCTTTTCAGGCTGGGAAGCTTATATTCCGGCAGCTCGATGATGAAGAAGGACTTGCGGTACTTCTGGCCGGTGATCCGCTTTACCAGAAGAGCGCCGAGGAAGATCAGCACGATGCCCACCAGATACATGGTGGCGGATACCCAGGCGGCATTGGAGAAGAACGCGCCTGCAAACAGTGCGATGACCGGGATCTTCGCGCCGCAGGGCATGAAGGGCGTCAGCATGGCGGTGGTACGGCGTTCTCTTTCATTACGGATGGTACGGCATGCCATGATTCCGGGAATCGCGCAGCCGGTGCCGATCACCATGGGAATGATGGATTTGCCGGAAAGGCCGACCCGCTTGAAAATCGGATCAAGAACGACAGTGGCGCGGGCCATATATCCGCAGTCCTCGAGCAAAGCGATCAGGAAGTACATGACCATGACCAGAGGCAGGAAGCCGACCACCGCGCCGACGCCGCCGATGATGCCGTCCACCAGAAGCGCGTACAGGAGCGGGTTCGCGTTTTCCAGAAGATTCCCTACCCAGCCCTGGAAGGCTTCGATCCAGGCGACCAGCCAGTCCGCGATGTAGGTCCCGACGGTGGACTGGGATATGTAGAATACCAGGAAGATGATCACGGCAAAAATCGGAATCCCGATGATCTTGTGGGTGATCACGCCGTCGATCTTATCCTGAAAATTTTTATCCTTTGTGAAGACTTTTCTTTTTTCCACTTCCGAAACCAGACCGTTGACAAAGGTAAAACGGTTTCTGTCGGCGGCTTCCACCGCGGCGCGGTCAGTCAGATCAATGTCCTCCTGGACATAAGGAGCCTTCTGCTCTTTGCCGCTTACGGAAACGGCGGCCTGCACAACTTCCTTCAGCCCGTCGTGGCCGGAAGAGGTGGAGACGGTTTTTACCACCGGGCAGCCAAGCTTCTCGGACAGAAGCTTTTCATTGATCTTCGTCTGCTTCTTATCCGTCAGATCGCTCTTGTTCAGAGCCACCACGACCGGAACGCCCAGCTCCAGAAGCTGAGTGGTAAAAAACAGGCTGCGGCTTAAATTGGTCGCGTCCACAATGTTGACGATCACATCCGGATGCTCGTTTCTCACATAGCTGCTGGTGATGCTTTCCTCCGAGGTAAAGGGAGACATGGAATAGGCGCCCGGAAGGTCTACTGCCACGAGCTCCTCGCCTCCGTCATAATAAGCCTTTCTGATCAGGCTTTCCTTTCTTTCGACCGTAACCCCGGCCCAGTTTCCGACGCGTTCGTTCCTGCCGGTGAGCGCGTTGTACATGGTTGTCTTTCCGCTGTTGGGGTTGCCCGCAAAAGCGATTCTCATACCTGTTTTCCTCCTTTATTTTAGTTAGAACATACTAACCGCCAGACTGAAAAAAATGGCCGAAGCCACTTTTTCCTATATTGAAATAGCCTGCGCTAAATCAGTATCGATGTTGTAGCGTCCATCCTTGATGGAAACCACGCAGCCGCCCTTTAAATGGGAAACCACGGTGATCGGCTCGCCGCTGTAGCAGCCCAGTGAAAACAGAAAGGCTTCCAGCTCCTCATCCTCCGTGGAAATGTCTCTGATGAGGTATTCTTCTCCTTCCTTCGCATCCAGTAAAGTCATGGGAACAGATGTCCCTCCTCTCATAAATGAAATAGATTCTGCAGCTGAGGGAGCCATGAAAATACGTCTTCCCGGCTGCCGGGGAGACAGCGGGCCAAAAGATAGACACGACTAACTCCTCGATTCGTAGATAGTCTAAACTAACTGGTTGGATTTGTCAATCCCTTTTTTCCTTTCTTGTAGAATGGACGGAAAAAGCTTATAATGACAGAAAACAAAAAGGCCGCCTGAGGGCGGGAAAGGAAAAGGACAGGAATGGAACGGGAGATCGATCTGGCGGAAATATCGGACGGAAGGCTGTACGGGGCGGAGGATCTGGTAAAGGTGGGCTGCGGGGACTGCGCGGGCTGTTCCTCCTGCTGCCGGGAGACGGGAAACACCATCCTGCTGGATCCTTATGACATCTGGCAGCTGGGCTGCGGGACGGGCCTGACCTTCGAGGCGCTTCTCGGACAGGGGAGGATCGAGCTGCGCATGGCGGACGGCGTGATCCTGCCGAACCTGAAGCTGGGAGAAAACGGGGAGGGCTGCGGCTTCCTGAATGCGGAGGGAAGATGTTCCATTCATCCCTTCCGGCCGGGACTGTGCAGGCTGTTTCCGCTGGGAAGAATTTATGAGGACGGAGGATTCCGCTATTTTATCCAGGTCCATGAGTGCGGGAAGAAGAACCGCTCCAAGGTAAAGGTGAAAAAGTGGCTGGGGATCCCGGATATCAGGCAGTACGAGGCTTTCGTGCTGGCCTGGCACGATTATCTGAAAAAAGTGGGAAGCCAGGTGAAGCAGGCGCGGGAGGAGGCCCGGATGAAGGAGCTGACCATGTCCGTGCTGAAGCTGTTTTACCTGCTTCCCTATGAAAAGGAGGACTTTTACGGTCAGTTCCGGGAGCGGCTGTCCCGGGCGGAGTGAACTGTAACGAATAGTAACTCTTAGGTTACTTTTCACGGGGCAGGGAACCAGACGGAATATTCCATAAATTTGTGCAGGAAAACATTCTGCAGAGTCTTCTACAGAACTTTTTTCGCTCATATTTTCCCAACCCATGAAAAGTAACACTCTTATTTCAAAAATTAAGAAATTTTGCGCTTGACGGATAGACATCAGGGGGGTAATCTGTTAAGTGGATGGAAAAGCATTGCAGCATATTCTGAAATCCTGTCTGATATTCAACGAAAAAAGAAGGAGAATACTCCCCATGAAATATAGATCCAGGCTTATGATAACGGCCGTCTGTCTGACGGTTTTTTTTACGGCTTTTCAGCCGGTGCGGATCCTGGCGTCCTCTTCCCAGGCAGAGGAAACGCTGGAAACGGAGACTTCGCCGGAGGAGGAATGGCCCGAGGATCCCTTCATAGAAGCGCCCTCCGGCGTCCTGATGGAAGCGTCCACGGGGACGGTGCTCTATGACAAAAACATGCACGAGCAGCATTATCCGGCCAGCATCACCAAGATCATGACGGCCCTTCTCGCCATCGAGAACTGTGACATGGACGAGATGGTGACGGTCCCCCATGAGGCAGTGTATATGGAGGACAAGGGTTCCCACATCGCCCTGGATGAAGGAGAGGAGCTGCGGGTGGAGGACTGCCTGTACGCGATCCTGCTGGCTTCCGCCAATGACGCGGCCTATTCTCTGGCGGTGCACATCGGGGGTTCCATAGAGGGCTTTGCCGATATGATGAACGAGAGGGCGCGGGAGCTGGGCTGTCAGGATACCCATTTCACGAATCCGCACGGCCTGCCGGATGAGAATCATGTGACCAGCGCCTACGATATGGCTCTGATCACCAGAGAAGCGCTGAAATATGATATTTTCAGCGAGATCTCCGGAACGGTCTTTTATGAGATCCAGCCCTCGGACAAACAGCCGGATCTGATCCCCATGTCCCATCATCACGCGATGCTTCAGGCGGGAACCTACCATTATGACGGCGCTTTCGCCGGAAAGAACGGCTACACCACGGTGGCTCAGAATACCCTGGTCACCTGCGCCGAAAGGGACGGCATGGTTCTGATCAGCGTTACCATGGAAACCCAGGGCAAGCAGGTCTATGTGGATGCGGCGGCGCTGTTCGATTACGGCTTCGATCATTTCAAAAAGGTGGATATCGGACAGGAAACGGGCGGCAGCACGACGGCGCTCATTCACGCGAGGACGAACGGCGCGGAAAGCGGTTCGCCCGCGGCGGCGGAGATCCCGGTCCGGCCGGAAGGGGAGGGCTATGTGATCCTGCCGGATACCGTAATGCTGAGCCAGCTTCAGCCGGATCTGTACTATGACACGGAGAATGCGTCCGAGGGAGCGGCCGCGACGCTGGAATACAGCTATGCGGGCCGTAAGGTCGGCGGCGGACAGATCGCGCTTCCCGCTTCTCTGGTCATTCCGGAGGAACCGGAAACGACGGCGGAGATCCCGGCGGAGGAGGAGCCGGAGAAGAGCGGAACCGGCTTCTGGTGGCTGTATGTGATCCTGGGGATCCTGGCAGCGGCAGCCCTGGCGGGCGGCGGGTATCTGTTTGTCCGCCGCCAGATCTGGAAGTCCAGGTGGAGAAGAAGGAGATACGGCGGAAGGGATACGGTCTACCGCCGCCATGTGAGAAGGAATCATGTGTACCATATCCAGGCGCGCAGACGCAGGCGGTGGAGAAGATAGAGGCTTGTTTTTTTCCGAAAATGGGACTATGATTAAGAAAAAAACAGCCGGGCGGAAGAGCGGCTTTCTGCGTTTTCCTCCGCCGGCAGGAAGAAAAAGGAGGAAGGGGAATGAAGCTTTGGGGATGGCTGAAGGGTGCGGCCGCGGCCGCAGCGGCAGTTTTGCTGTGCGCAGCGCCGATGAGAGCGGATGCGGCGGAGCTGATCCAGTCGCCTGTTTACGGACAGGTATATGTGATGGATGAAGCGGGGGTAAACGGACTTCTGTTTACGCAGGAGACGGACGCGGTAACGCAGTTTATGATGGAAACCGCTTCGGATCCGTATTTTGTCAGATATAACCGGTTTGATAACGTTCTGGCAAAGCTGAAGACGGGCGCCGTATCCAGCGTGGTCATGGATGACGCGGGAAATGTGACCGCGGTAAAGGACGCGGCGGAGCTTGCCCGGGAAGCGGCTGAGCATCTGTATCGTGTGGCGGCTATGGACGCCATGAGCGAGGAAGAGAAGCTTGCTCTGGAAAATCAGCAGCTCGCGCTTCTGAATCAGCAGGCGCTGATGGCGGCGGGAATGGCGCAGCAGGCTGCGGCGATGCAGCAGCTTTACGGAACGACTGCGTCAGCGGCGGATGCGGCCATGATCCAGACCTACGCGGATATGTGCGCGCAGCTGCAGGCGCTGATCGCCGCCAAGCAGCAGGCCGTTCTTCTTTATCAGCAGCAGGCTGATCCGGCGCTCTGCCAGCAGGCGCTTCTGAACATTCAGAGCCTGGCTGCCGCCGTGCAGCGTTCAAACGCGCAGCTTGCCCTTTATGGAGCGTAAGCAAAAGGAAAGAACAGGGAAAACAGAGGCGGACTGATCCAATGCCGATGATAAGACAGATATCCAGAACCCCCGGATGCGCAGTGCATCCGGGGGTTCTGATTTCTGCCATAAAGGCGGACGGTACAGCCTGAACAGAAGCGGCCTACTTTTTTAATTCCTTCAGCTCCTGAAGAAGCTGAATATCCTCGGCGGTCAGCTTCAGGTTGGTTCCGATCCGCCTGCCGGCCGGAGAAGTAATGGTCACGTCTATAATGGTTCCTGCTTCCAGAGAGGCTCCTGCCGCCGCGTTCAGAAAGGCCGGAAATTTGGGATGGCGGTTCTGAAACTGTTCCCAGGAGCTCTTCAGCTGAAGCAGTTTGAGGGGATTGATACCGTTCATGTGATTTTGTTTCCTTTCCATTTATTGTGTGGATACAGTTTATACGAAGAAAAAGGCGTTGTCAAATGCCGTCTGATTGTTAAAATTTATCAAAAGCGGTTGAAAAGAGAAGGGTGTTTACGGTATAATTGACCAAAAGATTTTTCCGCGGCGGAAGGAAAAAGGACGGCGGATCCGATCCGGTTCGTCTCTGCCGCGAAGTGCGCCTGCGGCGGACACAGGAGAGAAAGAAGGAAAGGAGAGATCAGAATGAAACTGCAGTATCTGGGACATTCCTGCTTTAAACTGGAATCAGAGGGCTACGAGATCGTGCTGGATCCTTATGAAAAGGACTCGGTGCCGGGACTGAACTGTCTGGATGTGGAGGCGGATCAGTGCCTGTGCAGCCATGGGCATGGAGATCACTGCGGCCTGGAATGCGTCCGGCTGAAAAACAGCGGGGCTGCGAATCCGTTTCAGATCGAGCGGCTGGAAAGCTGGCACGACGACAGGAAAGGGGCGCTTCGCGGCGGCAATGCCATTCATATCCTGCAGGCGGAGGGCCTGAAGGTCATTCATCTGGGCGACATCGGCTGCATGCCGGAGGACTGGCAGCTGGAGCGGATGGAACATGCGGACGTAATCCTGGCTCCTGTCGGCGGATATTACACGGCGGAGCCGGAGGTGATCCGGAAACTGATCCGCCGCCTTTCTCCCGCGGCCATGGTCCCCATGCATTACCGTACCTCCCAAAGCGGATATCCTGTCCTGAAGACCTGCGAGGAATATCTGAAGGACTGCGAAAACGTGACCGTCTATGACGCAGACACGACCCGGCTGGAGGCCGGACAGCCGCGGCCCGCAGATACCAGGATCCTTGTCCTGAAGCAGAGGGCGCTGAAGGACTGACGCTTTTTTCTAGGCCTGTTTATCGAAGCCGTGCAGCCAGTCCGCTTTCAGGAAATAGATCAAAAAGAGGATGGAGCTTAAACACCAGGTGAGAGGATAGGCCCAGAATATCACCCGGATGGACGGGATGAAGCGGACGGCGACGGTGATATAGCTGATCCGGATCACACACCAGCAGACCAGCATGACCAGCATGGGGACCGTCGCCCTTCCCGCGCCGCGCAGAATGCCAGCCACGCAGTGGGAGAAGGACAGCAGAAAATAAAACAGCGTAACAGTTCTTGCCTGCGCCACGCCGTAAGCGATCATATCGGGGTCATTGTTGAAGGCGGCGATGAGAAGCGGCGCGGCCAGGTTGATGACGAGCCCTACAAGCTCGGCCATGATAACGGAGCACAGGATGCCGAACCTGGCGCCTTTCTTTGCGCGTTCATACTGTCCCGCGCCCAGATTCTGGCTGATGAAGGTGGTTAGGGACATGGCGAAGCAGGTGATCGGAAGGAAGCCGAAGCCCTCGATCTTGGAGTAGGCCCCGCAGCCCGCCATGGCCAGCGCGCCGAAGCTGTTGATGTTTGCCTGTACCACCACGTTTGCCACGGAAATGATGGAGTTCTGAAAGCCGGAAGGAAGGCCGTTCTGGATGATCTGCTTCAGATAGAAGCCGTGAAAGCGGATTTTTTTCAGATCGATCCGGTATTCCTCCGGGCTTCTTAACAGCTGGATCAGGCAGAGGATGGCGCTGACGAACTGGGAAAGGATGGTCGCGAAGGCCGCGCTTCCCACGCCCATGTGAAAACCGCCTACAAACAGCAGATCCAGCACGATATTCACCACGGAGGATATGATCAGATAGATCAGCGGATGCGTGCTGTCTCCCACGGACTGCAGGATCCCCACGAAAATATTATACAGAACGAACGCGATGGAGCCGCAGAAATAAATCCGGAAATAGACGATGGAATTTGGCAGCACATTTTCCGGCGTTCCCATCCAGACCAGCAGAAGCGGGGCCAGAACAAGACCGATGACGGTAAGCAGCACGCCTGCCACCAGACCGAAGGCGACCGTGGTGTGGATGGCCTTCTGCACCCTGTCGATCTGCCTCGCCCCGTAATAACGGGCGATCACCACGCCCGCGCCGATGGAAATGCCGTTAAAGAATCCTACCATAAGAAAGATCAGACTCCCGGAGGAACTGACGGCCGCCAGCGCCTCGCTTCCCAGAAAATTTCCGACGATCAGCGAATCCGCCGTATTGTAAAGCTGCTGAAACAGATTCCCCAGAAACAGCGGGATCGCAAAGGCGGTGAGCCGCCTGGCGATGGATCCTTCGGTCATGGGTACGGACTGGCTGCTGTTTTTCATAAGTATCCCTCCATCCGGCCCTGGAACGGGGCCTTCCTGTGTGATAATCCTGTCTGATGAAAATTGGGCTTTTGGTAAGCCCAATTACTGATTATAGCATGGAATCAGAAAAAAGCATCCCCCCTGGGAGAAAAATTACAGGAGATTTTCCGTAAGAATTTCCGTGGGATTTTTCCCGGAAAGGATGCCTATGATAAAAAAGAAGGAAAGCTGCCGCCGGCGGCAGCGGAAAGAAAGGGGAACAGGGATATGGACAGAGAGCTGTATATGAGGGCAGGCGCCTGGCTTGAGGCGCATAGGGAGGAGCTGGCCGCGGACATCATGCGGCTGGTGCGGATCCCGAGCGTTTCCGACCCGGCTTCCGGCACGGCTCCGTTCGGAGAGGGGTGCCGCAGAGTGATGGACGAGATGCTGCAGATCGGAAGAGAGCACGGCTTCGTCGCGGAAAATTATGGGTATTATGTGGGAAGCATCGGGACCGGGGAAAAGAACTGGGACAACATGATCGGCTTCTGGAATCATCTGGACGTGGTGCCTGCGGGGAACGGCTGGAGGTATGAACCCTTTCAGCCGGTGAGAAAGGGAAATTTTCTGATCGGACGGGGCGCGCAGGACAACAAGGGGCCCGCGGTTGGAATGCTGTATGTGATGCAGTGCCTGCGGGAGCTTGCCGTGCCGCTGAAGCACGAGCTCTGCCTGTTCGTGGGCTGCGACGAAGAGAGAGGGATGGAGGATCTGGAATGGTATGCCGCCCATTATCCCTGCCCGGCCATGTCCATGATCGCGGACAGCGGATTTCCGGTCTGCTATGGAGAAAAGGGGATCCTGGAGGGAGGGCTGGTCTCTGAAAGGGAGTGGTCTGACGCGGTGATCTCCTGCTTCGGAGGAAGCGCCGGGAATATCATCCCGGATCAGGCCCATGCCGTTTTTCGCGAAAATGCGGAGCTGTATGAGGAAATTCTGCGCCGGATCGATGAAAAAAATGCAGGCGGAACGCTTTTTGCGGAACGGACGGCGGAAGGGATCCGGGTATCCGCAAAGGGGACGGCAAAGCACAGCGCGTTTCCGGAGGGAAGCCGGAATGCGATCTGGGAGCTTGCCTCTTTTCTGAAGGAGCTTTCCGCCCTCCCGGAAGGGGACAGGAGCCTGTTTGAAACGCTGGCCTTTTTTTCACAGGAATATTATGGAGCAAATGCGGGGATCCGCTATGAGGACGGGATATCCGGCAGGACGACCTGCGCGGCCACGGTGCTTTCCATGGAAAACCGCCGCCCCGTCCTGCATCTGAATATCCGTTATGCCATTACGGCGAATGCGGAGCGGATGACGGAAGCGATCTGCAGGTCGGCGGCCGGGCGCGCGATGCGGTGGAGGCAGGAAAGGGACAGCGCTCCGAACTATTTTCCGAAGGAGCATCCCGCCGTTTCGATCCTGACGGAGCTTTACAACGAGATCACGGGGGAAAGGACGGAAAGCTTTGTCATGGGCGGAGGCACCTACGCCAGAAAGCTCCCGAACGCCTTTGCCTACGGCGTGGGCGGCCTGCGGGAGACCGGGGAGGAGGAAAGGGAGAAGGCGGAGCTCTTCGGCCCCGGGCGCGGAGGCGCGCATGAGCCGGATGAAGGGCTGAATCTCAGGCAGCTGCTGGAGGCGCTCAGGATCTATGCGGTCAGCATCGCAGCGCTGAATGACTGTCCGCTCTGACAAAGTCTCTCGTTCATATTTCACAAAAGAAAAACAAAAAATGCAACATCATGCATGAAGAAAAACAATTTTGGTGTAGATAATTCATCTGCGAAAAAGTAAACTGCTTATAGCATCGGAGGTCAGGCTTCGGCCGCGGCGGGCGCGGCCATGGAAGCGGCCCCATCCATGGAGGCGTCGGTTTCCGCACCGGGCGCGGATCCGGCGATGGAGGAGGCCCCGGCTATGGGAGCTGTCCCGGAAAACCGGCTCCGGCGGTAATCGGAAGGGGATTCTCCGCAGAAGCGCCGGAAGACCCGGTTAAACTGGGAGAAGCTGGTGAAGCCGCAGTCGGAAGCGATCTCGGTGATCTTTTTCCGGCTGTTGATCAGAAGGAACTGGCAGTTGCGGATGCGGACCAGATGGATGTAATGGGTGATGGTATAGCCCGTGATCCGTTTGAACTGGTGGGACAGATAGTAGGGACTCATCCAGGCCTCCTTCGCAAGCTCCTCCAGAGAGAGCTCCTCCATATAGTGGGTATGGATATAGTTGCAGACGGCGTAGATCCGTTCGGAAACGGTATCCTCCGCGTGCTCGGTGTGATAGATGTTGCTGTCCTTAAAGCGGTTCAGCCAGAACAGGAATTCCGTGAAGATGCTGTGCAGAAGAAGCTCGTTGACCCCGGTGAGCTCCTGGGTGCCGGCCCGGCGGGAAAGCTCCACGATCCGGTTGATCAGGCCGATGAGGACGGCCTGCTGTTCATCGGGGAACCGGTAGATGGGAAGCGGGGCGTGAAAGGGAGCGAGCATTTCCTCGTAGGCATCCTGAAAGCCGTAGCCGTCGCTTTTGTACATAAAGGTGATGACGAGCCTTCTTGACGGCACGCCCTCCGGATAGCCGGTTTTGTGCAGGAGCGAGGGCGGAAGCAGGACGAAATCGTTCGCCTGGATCGGATAGGGCATTCCTTCTATAAAATGGAGGGCATGGGGACTGAGCAGGATGTGGATCTCATAGTAGGAATGAAAATGCTCAAATTCCATGTTTTTGGAATTGGAGCGGGTGTCAAAGTCAAAAAAGTAAAACAGCGTATTCTGGATGTCATTGACAATGATAAAGCGTTTTTCTTCATAATTGATCTGGTTCAGCATAAAATCGACCTGCTTTCTCTGGAGTGAGAGCATACGCTCTTCTGACAGTATACTGAAAAAACGCAAAAGATGCAATATTTTTATAAAAACGCAAAAAATGCGCGATGGCGCGGATGGGAGTAAAGGAAAATGAGGGAACAGAAAAAGATCATTATTTTCACGGACAGCGGGGACACGATCATCGACGAGGCCACCCAGCAGCTCAGGGAGGACGGGATCGTTACCACGGCGGATTTCATTGAGGATGCGGGGGAGGTCCTTCAGCGGATGGATGAAGCGGGCTACACCATCGCGCTTGTGGCGGACGGCGAGGAGGAATCCTTCCAGAATGTATACCGGGAAAACGGGCTGAAGCACTGCTTTGACGCCTGGGTGGTGTCGGAGACGGTGGGACAGCAGAAGCCCGCGCAGATCATGTTTCAGACGGCAATGGATCAGCTTGGACTGACGGATGCGGATAAATCCAGGATCGTGATGATCGGAAACAACCTGAAGAAGGATGTGGCCGGAGCGAACCGCTTCGGGATCACGTCCATCTGGCTGGACTGGTCGCCCCGGTACTTCCATGAATTTGAAGAAGAGGACTGGAAGCCGGACTACACGGTAAAGCATCCCTCCGAGCTGCTTCCGCTGCTGGAAGAGCTGGAAAAGAAATGGAACGAGGAGGAGGCTAAGATGGAAGCAGAAGCGAAAAAGAAACTGGATCTTCTGGTGGACGCGTTCGTTCCGATCCTCTATGAGGACGACGCGCAGTTCATGAAGAACATGAGGGAAAAGAAGCATATTTCCGAGGAGGAGCTTCAGAAATACGCGCACTGGGAGTGGACGCAGGGCGTCGGTCTGGTAGGCATCTGGAAGCTGTTTTCCATGACCGGGAAGCAGGAATATCTGGATATCCTGACCAGATATTATGACAACCAGAAAAAAGTGGGCTTCCCTCCGTCCAACGTGAACACCATGGCGCCCTATCTGGTGATGTCCTATCTGGCGGAATATCTGAAGAGCGAGGAATACATGGCGCCCTGCCGCGAGGCCGCGGAGTGGATCATGACCGAGATGCCCAGGACCGAAGAGGGCGGCATCCAGCATCAGACCTCGGACGACTGGAACGAGGGCGAGATCTGGGACGATACCCTGTTCATGACGGTGCTTTTTTTGGCCAACATGGGCCGGATCCTCGACAGAAAGGATTATCAGGAGGAGGCGCAGTATCAGTTCCTGCTCCACATGAAATATCTGCAGGATAAAAAGACCGGCTTCTGGTATCACGGCTGGACCTTCCTAGAGCGGAACAATTTCGCGGGCGCGTTCTGGGGCAGAGGAAACTGCTGGATCACCATCGCCATCCCGGAATTCCTGGATACGCTGAAATGCCCGCCCGCCGTTGAAAAGATCCTCAGGGGCGCGCTGGAAAATCAGGTGCGGGCGCTGGCGGAATGCCAGGCCGAAAGCGGCATGTGGCATACGCTGCTGGACGATCCCGATTCCTACGAGGAGGCGAGCGCCACCGCCGGATTTGCCTATGGCATCCTGAGGGGCGTGCATGCGGGACTGCTGGATCAGAAGTGGGAGAGCGTCGCAAGGAAGGCGCTTCGTCCGATCCTTTCCCTGATCTCTGAGGACGGGGTCGTGAATCAGGTTTCCTACGGCACGCCGATGGGACGGATCTCCAGGGACTTCTACAAGACCATCCCGATCCAGCCCATGCCCTACGGCCAGGCGCTGGCAATCTTATTCCTGATCGAAAGCGGAGTGGAAAACGATAAATGAGTTACGGCAGAAATTATCCCGGAAGACAGTGGAAGGACAGGCTCGACATGTGGGCGGAGGAATTCCCGAAGCACTATATCCTTCCGGAAGAGGAACTGAAGGTCAGCGGCTTTGTTACGAAAGAAAGGCTGGCTTACAACGAAGCGCTGGAACGGGCTGAGCGGGAAGCAAAGCCCGTTCCGGAAGGAACGGCCTGGGGATGCTACTGGGAGTACGGCTGGTTTTTTCTGGAATATACCGTTCCGGAACGGCTGGCCGGAAAGCGGCTGGTCTTCCTGCCCGGCTTTGGAGAGGAAATGCTGGTATGGGTGAACGGCAGGGAAAGCGGAGCCGTGGATAAGAAGCATTCCTGCATCACCCTTTCGAAAAGCGCGGAGGCGGGAGAACGCTTCCTGATCGCGGCGGAATGCTACGCGGGACACGGCCCCAGAATGGAGAGCGGCTGTTTCTGCCGGAAGGGAGAGAAGCCCTTTTCCGATGCGGACGGCCCGCAGCTTGTGACGAAGCCTTCCTTCGCGGGCGTGTGGCAGGAAGAGATCTTTCAGGCGGGCATGGATTATCTGACGCTGTATTCTCTGCTGTCCCGTCTCCCGGAGCGGTCGCTGCGGGCGATGAAGGTGACCGAGGGCCTGAAGAAGTTTACCCTGCTTTCGGATTTTGAGCTTCCGGAGGAAGAGCTGGCAGAGAACCTTGCAAAGGCTGATGAGGCTTTAAAGCCGCTTCTTTCCTGCACCAACGGCTCCACCGCGCCGGAGTTCACCGTTTTCGGCCAGTCCCATCTGGATCTGGCCTGGCTGTGGACGCTGGAGGAGACCAGGCGCAAGGCGGCGCGTACCTACAGCAATCAGCTGGCGCTGATGGAGGAATATCCGGAATATCAGTTCCTGCTCTGCGAGCCTCCTGTGCTGGAATATCTGAAGGAATCCTATCCGGAGCTCTGGCAGCGGGTGAAGGAGCGGACCGCGGAAGGAAGGATGATCCCGGACGGCGCGTTCTACGTGGAAAGCGATACCAACATGCCCTGCGGGGAAAGCCTGATCAGACAGCTTCTGTACGGAAAGAAATGGTTTCAGGAGGAGCTCGGCGCGGACAGCAGGGTGGCCTGGCTGCCGGACTGCTTCGGCTTTTCTCCGGCGCTTCCCCAGATTCTTTCCCGGTGCGGCGTGCCCTATTTTGCCACCCAGAAGCTGATCCGGCAGGATCCGGAATGCGAGCCCTTCCCGTACAATGATTTCTGGTGGGAGGGAATTGACGGCACACGGATTCTGGCACATACTTATAAGGAGAACAATGCGCGGATCTCGCCCGGGGACATGATCCGCCGCTGGGAAGAGGACCGGGTCCAGGACGAAGGGACCGAAGGGATGATCTATTCCTACGGCTACGGCGACGGAGGCGGCGGCCCCACCAGAGAGCTTGTGGAAGCCGCGCTTCGCTGCCGCGATCTGGAAGGCGCGCCCAGAGCCGTATTCGAGGGACCGGAGGCTTATTTCAGGAAGCTGGAAGAGCGGGGCTGTGAAAATGTGTTTTCCGGCGAGCTGTATCTGGCCTGGCACCGCGGAACCTACACCGCCCAGGCGAAGACCAAGCTGGGCGTGCGGAGAGCCGAGTGCCTGCTGAAGGAAGCGGAGTACTGGAATACGCTGCTGGCGCTGCGGGAGCTTCAGAACGGGCGGAGCCCGGAAGAGGACGCGGGCGCCGGAAAGCGGGCGGAGCGGCTGCATATCCTGTGGAAACGGCTTCTCATGCAGGAGTTTCACGATATCCTGCCGGGCACGGGAATCGCCCGGGTGCATCAGGAGGCGGAAGAGGAGCTTGCCGAGGTGGCGCGTCTGACAAAGGACTGCCTGGCGGAAAGCCTCACTGAGCTGGAGCAGGCCGTGCGGGCGGATGGCGGAGACGGAAAAAGGGCAGTTTCATCGAATGACGGAAATGGCGCGGATGCGGCAGAAACCGGCCGGAACGGATCCTGTCCGGAGGCCCGCGGACAGAGGCTTTTCCGGGAGGGAGAGGAGTTCCTCCTTCAGAGCGATCTTCTCACCGTACGGCTGAACAGGGCCGGCCAGGTGCTCAGCCTGCGGCCGGAAGGCCCGGACGAGGCATGGGAAGCGGCGGGAGAGCCGATGAATACCTTCCGGCTGTACCGGAACGTGAATTCCTATTATGACGCCTGGGAGATCGGCAGCATGTATGAGCAGGAGGAGGAAGCGCTGGATACCGCCGACTGGCACATGACGGAGGATGTCTTTGAGGGGCGTCCGGCATGGAGGCTGGAAGGAAGGATCAAGGAATCTCCTCTGACCCAGTACATCTGTCTGAGCCCGGACGGGCGGATGGCGGAGTTTCACACCAGGATCGACTGGCAGGAGAGACACCGCATGCTGAAGGTGGATTTCCCGGCGGCCTTCCGTTCGGACCATGTGACGGCCGAGGTTGCCTGCGGCGCCTGGACCAGACCGACCACCCGCTCCTATCAGTGGGAAAAGGACCGCTACGAGGTCTGCGGACACCGCTACAGCGTGCTGGAGGACGGCAGATACGGGATGGCGCTGATCAATGACTGCAAATACGGCTTCAGCGCGAAGGAGGACCGCATCAGCCTGACGCTTCTGCGTTCCCCGCTGATGCCGGACATGCATGCGGATCAGGGCAGACAGGAATTTTCCTACGCCTGCTTCCCCTACGCCGGAGCATTCCGGAATGCGCAGGTTCTGGAGCGGGCGGCGGAGTTCAACCGCAGATCCCACGTGGACGCGGCGCTGCGGGAAAGACAGGAACGGCTGACGGAGGTTCTTGGAACCTTTGCTCTTCAGCCGGAAGGCGGCGCGCAGGGAACGGTCTGCCACGTATTCCCGGAGGCGGTGAAGCTTGCGGAGGACGGAAGCGGACGGGCGGTGCTCAGGCTGTACGAATCGGCCGGCTGCCCTCAGCGGGTGAGACTCCTTCTGCCGGAAGGGCTGCGGAAGGCCTGCGTATGGGAAAGCACTCCCCTGGAGGAAACCGGGCGGGAGCTTTGCGTGAAGGACGGCTGTGTGGAGCTGGAATTTCAAAAGTTTGAAATCAGGACGCTTCTTCTTTCCGTATAAAGGTTCTGTTTGTAAGAAAGAAGAGAGCTCGTTTCAATAAAAAAAAGACTGATTTACGGAGCCAATAACGCTTCGGAACGGAGGGAAAAATGGCAAACGGATTTATCATGCCCGGCAAGATCATCAGCGGCAGCGGCGCGCTGGATCAGGCGGGAGAGCAGTTTCAGAAGATGGGAAGCCGCGCTCTGATCGTTACGGATCAGATGATGAGAAAGCTGGGGACCCTGGATAAGGTAACGGCGGTCCTGGAGAAAAACGGGGTTCCCTACAGCGTGTTCGACGGCGTGACCGGAGAACCTACGGATGTGATGGTAAACGAGGGCCTGGAGATTTACAAAAAGGACGGCTGCGATTTTCTGATCGCCCTGGGCGGCGGAAGCCCCATCGACTCCATGAAGGCGATTTCCGCGCTGGCCGTGACGGATCAGAAGATCACGGATTTCTTCGGAAAGGAGATCGAAGGGAACCTTCCTCCCACGGCGGCCATTCCCACCACGGCGGGAACCGGTTCCGAGGCGACCCGCTTCACCATCATCACGGATACCGAAAAGGATGTGAAGATGCTGTTGAGAGGGGACGTGCTGATGCCGGACCTGGCGATCGTGGATCCTCAGTTCACGATCACCGCGCCTCCTAAGACCACGGCGGCCACCGGCCTTGACGCTCTGACCCACGCGGTGGAGTCCTTCACCTCCGTGAAGGCACAGCCGCTTACGGATGTATTCGCCCTTTCCGCGGTGCAGAGGATCTTCAAGTATCTGCCCGTTGCCTTCCACGAGGGCGGAAATGTGGAGGCCAGAGAGGAAATGTCCCTGGCGGCCCTGGAAGCGGGCATCGCCTTCAACAACGCTTCCGTCACCATCGTGCACGGCATGAGCCGTCCCATCGGCGCCCTGTTCCATGTGGCGCACGGCATTTCCAACGCTATGCTTCTGAAGGCCTGCCTGACCTTTGCCCTGGACGGAGCCTATGAGCGCTTCGCGCGGCTGGGAGACGCCATCGGCGTGACGAAGGAAGGACAGAGCGATCCGGAAAAGGCGCAGGCCTTCCTGGACGCGGTGGTCGCCCTGTGCAGGGAGCTGGAGATCCCGACCCTTGCGGAATACGGCATCGATAAGGAACAGTTCTTCGCCGTGACGGATAAGATGGCGGATGACGCGCTGGCCAGCGGCAGCCCGGCGAACACCAGAAAGCCGGTGACGAAGGAGGATATCCTTCAGATCTACGCGGATCTCTGGAAGGAATAAAAGCGGACACGGTCCGCATTCCGGCCGCGCCGCCCGCTGCGGCGCGGCACGCAGGAGGGAGATTATTCATTGGAAGAGCTTTTAATGGAAGAGCTTTTATGGGGAACCCTTCGGGGAACGGATACGCCGGATATCACCCTGAAGCTGTTTCTCTGCATCGTCTGCGGAGGGCTCATCGGCCTGGAGCGGGGAGCAAAGGGACAGGCGGCAGGCTTCCGGACCCATATCCTGGTGTGCATGGGCGCCTGTATCGCCATGCTGACCGGACAGTACATCTACGAGTATTTTGAGACCAATTCCGACCCGGCCCGTCTGGGCGCGCAGGTGATCAGCGGGATCGGTTTTCTGGGAGCCGGAACGATCATGAGCCGGGAAACGACCCGGGTGAGAGGGCTTACCACGGCGGCCGGCCTGTGGGCTGCGGCCTGCATCGGGCTGGCTGTGGGGATCGGATTCTTCGAGGCCGCGATCGGAGCCACGGTGGTGGTGATGGTCACCATCGTGATCTTTCAGCGGGTCGATAACTTTTTCTATACCAGATCCCCGATCCTGCGGGTGTATCTGGAAATGGAGAGCATCGACTATGTGAAAGGGCTGATCCGCACCATCCGGATGAACGGGATGCGCGTTTCCGGAATGGAGCTTCAGAAGCCCAGAAGCGGAATGCAGAACGCGGTCGGGATCGCGCTGGTGGTAAAAAAGAACACCAGAAGGAATCCGGTGGATATGCTGGAGGTGATCAGCAAGGTGGAAGGAGTCACCTTTATTGAGGAGACCCTGTAGCCTGTGCCGGAAAAAGCCCACACCGCGCGAGACAGGGGAAGGAGCATCCCTGCCTGATTCATTGGACAGAAGCCTCCTCCGGCCGGCTGCCGGGAGAGGGGAAGATAGGAGGAAGAAGACGTGAAATATATCACCTTTGATGAAACAAGACCGATGGACCTTGTCCTGCTGGGAAGGATCGCGGTGGACTTCAATCCCGTGGACTATTTCCAGCCCCTGGAGGACTGCACCACCTTTAAAAAGTATGTGGGCGGCTCCCCGGCGAACATCGCAGTGGGCGTATCCAGACACGGCCTGAAGGCAGGCTTTTTCGCCCGCGTGTCCGACGATCAGTTCGGCGATTTCGTCACTCATTTCTTTGAGAAGGAGGGCATCGATACCTCCCGCGTGCGCCGCTGCGAGCATGGGGAGAAGATCGGCCTGACCTTCACGGAGATCCTTTCCAGAGATGAATCCAGCATTCTCATGTACCGCAACTGCATCGCCGACCTGCAGCTGTGCCCCGCCGACATCGACGAGGAATATATCCGCAATGCGAAGGCGATCCTGATCTCCGGAACCGCCCTCGCGGCAAGCCCCTCCAGAGAGGCGGCCCTGAAGGCGGTCATGATCGCGAAGCGCGTGGGAACCAGGGTGATCTTCGATATCGATTACCGCGCCTACAACTGGACCTGCGAGGATGAGATCTCCATTTACTATTCCATGGTGGCAAAGAATGCGGACATCATCATGGGCTCCCGCGAGGAGTTCGATCTGACCGAGCGGCTGATCGAGCCCGGCAGGGACGACTGGCAGAGCGCGAAGGCCTGGCATGAGGCGGGCGCGAAGATCGTGATCATCAAGCACGGAAAGGAAGGTTCCACCGCCTATACCAACGACGGCGAGAGCTATTCCATCAAGCCCTTCCCGGTCGATGCCCTCAAGTCCTTCGGCGGCGGGGACGGCTACGGCTCCGGCTTCCTGTACGGACTGTTCCAGGGCTGGGAGATGATCGACTGCCTGGAGTTCGGCAGCGCCGAAGCGGCCATGATGGTGGCGGCCCACTCCTGCTCCCAGGATCTGCCCGGGACTGAACAGGTGAAGGATTTTATCCGGGACTGCAAGGAAAAATACGGCGAAATGGTAGCCAGAGTATAGCACAGACCTGCGGGTCGTGCCGGAGGATGGCTTACGCCATTCTCCCCGTTTGAAAAAGCCGCCCTGCGGCGGCGAAAAAGTGGAGGCTGTATGAAAACAACAAGAATGACGACTGCCCAGGCGCTTGTGAAGTTCCTGGACAACCAGTATGTGGAATTTGACGGAAAAGAAACCAAGTTTGTGGACGGGATCTTTACCATTTTCGGCCACGGGATCGTGGTGGGACTGGGACAGGCTCTGGATGAGGATCCGGGAAGCCTGAAGGTCTATCAGGGCCGCAACGAGCAGGGCATGGCCCATGTGGCGGCCGGATTCGCCAAACAGGCCAACCGCCGCAGAATTATCGCCTGCGCGTCCTCTATCGGACCCGGCGCTGCGAACATGGTGACGGCGGCCGCCTGCGCCACGGTAAACCACGTGCCGCTGCTTCTCTTCCCCGGCGATACCTTCGCCAGCAGACAGCCCGACCCGGTGCTGCAGCAGCTGGAGCGTCCGGACGCCCTGTCCGTGACCACCAACGACGCGTTCCGTCCGGTCTGCCGCTTCTGGGAGCGGATCATCCGCCCGGAGCAGCTCATGCCCGCCATGGTGCAGGCCATGCGCGTGCTGACCGATCCGGAGCTGACCGGCGCGGTCTGCATCGCCCTGTCCCAGGATGTGGAGGGAGAATCCTATGATTTCCCGGACTATTTCCTGAAGAAGAGAGTGCATAAGATCAGAAGACCTCTGCCTGTGAAAGAGGATCTGGACGATCTGGTCGCGCTGATTTCCGAAAGCAGACGGCCCATGGTGATCTGCGGCGGCGGCGTCCGCTATTCCGAAGCGGGAGAGGCGCTGGAAGCCTTCTGCGGAAAGTTCGGCATCCCGTTTGCGGAGACCCAGGCAGGAAAGAGCGCCTGCCATTCCAGCCATCCCATGAACGTGGGAGGCCTCGGCGTGACCGGAAACCTCTCCGCCAACACCATCGCAGGGGAAGCGGATCTGATCATTGCCGTGGGAAGCAGGCTGACCGACTTCACCACCGGCTCCAAGCTGCTCTATACCGGAGAGGGCGTGAAGATGGTGTCCGTCAACCTTTCCGGCTTTGACGCCTGCAAGATGGACGCGGTGTCCGTGATCGGCGACGCAAGGGAGACCATAAAGCTCGCGGATAAGGCCCTTTCCGAAAAAGGCTATCAGAGCGGCTGGGGAACGGCCGTGGCGGAGGCGAAGAAGAGCTGGGATGAGGAATACGCCCGTCTGGCGGATTATTCCTGCGACGAGAACTTCAGGCCCCTGATCGCCGCCGGAAATCCGGAGTCCATTCCCGAGTTCAGAAAGCTCACCGGTTCCGACATCACCCAGACCTCAGCCATCGCCCTGATCCGAAAGACCATCGATCCCGACGCCATCATCGTCGGCGCTTCCGGAAGCCTTCCGGGAGACCTGCAGAGAATGTGGACCACCGACCGCAGGGACAGCTATCTGATGGAATACGGCTATTCCTGCATGGGCTATGAGATCGCGGCGGCGCTGGGCGCGAAGCTGGCCTTCCCGGAGCAGGAGGTTTATTCCATGGTGGGAGACGGCGGCTTCCTGATGCTGCACAGCGAGCTGGTGACTTCCCTGCAGGAGGGAAAGAAGATCAACGTGCTGCTCTTTGACAACTGCGGCTTCGGCTGCATCAACAACCTGCAGATGTCAAACGGCATCGGCAATCTTGCCACCGAGTTCCGCTACCGGGACGAGAAGGGCGGCTTAAACGGCGGACTCATGCCCATCGATTTCGCGGCTGTGGCGGCCGGATACGGCGTAAAGACCTATACGGCAAGGACGCTGGAGGAGCTTCAGGCGGCGCTTATAGACGCGAAGAAGCAGACCGTTTCCACCCTGATCGACATCAAGGCCATCCCCAAGACCATGACGGACGGCTACAAGTCCTGGTGGAACGTGGGACTTGCCAGCACCACCGGCGTGCAGGCGCAGAAGGATGCCTATGAGAAGCTGATGGACAACCGGGCAAAGGCGAGAAAATATTAAGCCGCACAAATCGGTCAGAACGACGGATCGCCCGCGGAGGCCGGGAAAGCACCGCGCCGCCGCGGCGGGATCCGATAGAAAAATATATGGGAGGATAACAGAAAATGCTGGACAAGACAAAAGTAAAGCTTGGGATCGCGCCCATCGCGTGGACCAACGACGATCTGCCTGACCTGGGCGGAGAGAACACCTTCGCGCAGTGCGTCAGCGAGATGGCGCTTGCCGGATTTACCGGCTCCGAGGTGGGAAACAAATATCCCAAGGACCCTGCCGTCCTGAAAAAGGCGCTTTCCCTCCGCGGGATCGAGATCTGCAACGCCTGGTTCTCCACCTTCCTCATCAGCAGGCCTTATGAAGAGACCGAAAAGGCCTTTGAGGAGCATGTGGCGTTCCTTGCGGAAATGGGAGCCAAAGTGGTGGGCGTTTCCGAACAGAGCTACAGCACCCAGGGCATGCAGGATCAGCCCATCTTTGAAGGAAAGCATGTGATGAACGACGAGGAGTGGAAGCTTCTTACGGACGGCCTGAACCGTCTGGGAAAGCTTTCTCTGGAGAAATACGGCGTGGCGCTCACCTTCCACCATCATATGGGAACCGTGGTGCAGACCGCTGCGGAGACCGACCGGCTGATGGCGGAGACCGATCCCGCCTATGTGAGCCTTCTGTACGACAGCGGCCATTTCGCCTACTGCGGCGAGGACCCGGTGGAGCTGGTAAAGCGCTATGCGTCCCGCATTAAGCATGTGCACCTGAAGGACATCCGTCCTGATGTGGTGGAGCGGGTGAAGAAGGAGCGTATGAGCTTCCTCGGCGGCGTGCGCGCCGGCGCGTTCACCATCCCCGGCGACGGCTGCATCGACTTCTCGCCCATCTTCCAGGTGCTGGAGGAGACCGGATATACCGGATACATGGTGGTAGAGGCGGAGCAGGATCCCGCGAAGGCGGATCCGCTGGAGTACGCCATCCGCGCAAGAAAGTACATCGCGGAAAAGACCGGGCTGTAATCGATGTGTGATAACAAGCGGCCGGTCTGCGACAGGAAACAGGCCGGGCTGCGGCCGCATTCCGGGGCCGCGGCCTGGGCGGGAAGCTTTCGCCGGAACGTATTTTTTCAGTAAGACAGCGGGCGGACGCCCGTATGACGAAAGGAGCAAATAAATTATGGTAACAGTAGGAATCATCGGAGCCGGAAGAATCGGCAAGGTGCACACCAGAAGCATCTGCAACTTCGTACACAACGCGAAGCTGAAGACCGTTGCGGATCCCTTCATGAATGAGGAGACGGAAAAGTGGCTGAAGGACATGGGCGTGCAGAACACCACGAAGGATTATCACGAGATCCTGAACGATCCCGAGATCCAGGCGGTGCTGATCTGCTCCTCCACGGACACCCATTCCCCGATCTCTCTGGAAGCGATCGCGGCAGGAAAGCACGTATTCTGCGAAAAGCCCATCGATCATGACCTGGGCAGGATCCGCGAGGTGCTGAAGGCGCTGGAAGGCAGCAACCTGAAATATCAGGTGGGCTTCAACCGCCGTTTTGACCACAACTTCGCGGCCGTGAAGCAGGCGGTCCTGGACGGAAAGGTGGGCGATCCTCATATCATCCGCATTACCTCCAGAGATCCTGAGCCGCCGAGCCCCGCTTATGTCGCCGTATCCGGAGGCATGTTCCTGGATATGACCATCCATGATTTTGATATGGTCCGTTTCCTGGCCGGCTGCGACGCGGAGGAGATCTATGTGCAGTCCGCAGTCCTGGTGGATCCCGGCATCGGAGAGGCGGGAGATGTGGATACCGCGGTCATCACCCTCAAGATGGCAAACGGCGCCATCGCCGTGATTGACAACTCCAGACGCGCGGCCTATGGCTACGACCAGAGAGCGGAGGTGTTCGGCTCCAGGGGAATGGCGGCGACCTCCAACGATACCGCTTCCAGCCTGGTACTCTCCACCGCTGAGGGCATCACCGGCGAGAAGCCTCTGTACTTCTTCCTGGAGCGCTATACCGAGTCCTTCGCGAAGGAGATCACCTGCTTCATCGACTCCATCGAGAACGATACCCCTACCCTTGTGGGCGCGGAAGACGGTCTGAAGCCCGTCCTGATGGGCATCGCCGCGAAGAAATCCGTGGAGGAGCACCGTCCGGTGAAGCTTTCCGAGATCGTATATTAAACCAAAAAGTTTCTGCTTTCAGTCAGAACTTTTCAGGCAAAATTTTTCAGACAAAATTTTTCAGTCAGAACGCTTCCGGGGAAAGAGGACGCGCCGCCGGCGCAGGGTCCTTTCTCCGGAAGCCTGAAATAGAGAGGGAAAGGAGAAGAAGATCATGAGCCAGTTATTCAGCTACCCGGAATTCGATGATCAGGGCGTGAAGGTACTGAGCCGCGCAGGCGAAGGCGAAGGGCCTGACGACATGATGATGAACATCACCGTTTATCAGATGAAGGCCGGGGACGAAAGAAGCTTCTGCCTTCCGGAGGAGGAAATGGCCGTCCTTCTGGTGAAGGGAGATATCACTTTTTGCTGGAACGGAGAGGAAAAGAGAGGGAAGAGAGACAGCTTCATCGAAGAAGGCCCCTACTGTCTGCATGTGAGCAGAGGCGTATCCGTAACGGTAAGGGCGGAGGCGGACAGCGAAGTGCTGGTGCAGAGCACGGAGAATGAAAGGGAGTTCGCGCCCGTTTTCTACACGCCCGCGGACTGCAGGGACGATATCTTCGGAGACGGCGTATGGGACAACAAGATGAAGCGTACGGTCCGCACCGTGTTCGACTACAGCAACGCGCCCTACTCCAACATGGTAAACGGAGAGGTGATCAACCACCAGGGCGGCTGGTCCAGCTATGCGCCCCATCACCATCCGCAGCCCGAGGTTTATTATTACCGCTATGAGCGTCCGGAAGGCTTCGGGGCCTGCTACATCGGCGACGACGTGTTCCGCATCGCGGACGGAAGCTGCGCGCATATCCGCTGCGGAAAGGTTCATCCGCAGGTGACGGCGCCCGGATATCCCATGTATTACTGCTGGATGATCCGCCATCTGCCGAATGATCCGTGGACGGATCGGATCGTGGATCCCAGATATGCCTGGATCCAGTAGGACAATGCGCCATTAAGCAAAATATGCAACATTCTGAAACGCAGAAAAGCAAATGATGAGTGGATGTGGCGCACGGTAACAGATTAAAATACTTATAGAATTCAGAACGGAGAATTATAAAAGTATGAAGTAATGTAAAAAGTGGGGAAGGTAATATGGCGAAACAAAAAGCAGCAGTGAAAGAGAAAAAGAATGTCAAGACCTATCTGAAAAACACATGGCAGCTGTATGCCATGCTGATCATCCCGGTGGTTTATATGATCCTTTTCAAATATAAACCGATGCTGGGCGTGGTCGTCGCATTTAAGAAATTCAACGTGTTCCAGGGTATCTGGAACAGCCCGTGGATCGGACTTGCGAACTTCCAGGAAGCGTTTTCATCCAGAGACTTCTGGAGCGCGCTGGCGAATACGCTGATCCTGAACATCGGCGATCTGATCATCGGCTTCCCGATCCCGATCTTCCTGGCGATCTTCCTGAACGAGCTGAAGAGCAGCGCGGTAAGAAAGACGACGCAGACCCTCCTGTATCTGCCCAACTTTCTTTCCTGGGTTATCATCGCCGGTATCAGCACGCAGCTGTTCTCTTCCAGCGGACTGGTGAACAACCTTCTGAATGCGCTGGGCATCGGCACGGTGAACTTCCTGACCAACTCCTTCGCGTGGAGGATCGTATACTGGTTCTTCGGCGTATGGCAGGGCGCGGGATATTCCCTGATCGTTTATCTGGCGGCCCTGATGGCGACGGACGCTTCCCTCGGCGAGGCGGCCTACATAGACGGAGCGACCAGACTTCAGAGAATCTGGTATGTGACGCTTCCTCAGATCTCTTCCACCATTACGGTTCTTCTGATCATGCAGGTCGGAAAACTGGTGAGCATCAGCTTCGACCGTCCTTACATGATGGGCAACTCCCTGGTAAGAGACGCGGCGGACGTTATCAGTACCTACGTATATTCCATCGGTCTTGCAGCCGGACGTTTTGACTTCGCAACGGCGGTTGGTCTGTTCCAGACGGTAGTCGGCATCGTCCTGGTACTTTCCGCGAATGCGGTCATTAAGAAAATGGGACAGGAGGGAATCGTGTAATGGGAAGCAGTATTAACAGCAGAACAGAGAAGTTATTCCAGTTTTTCTGGACAGCATTTTTTATCATTGTCACCATAATCGCAATGGTTCCGATCCTGCGGGTTATTTCCATGTCCTTCAGTACCAAGGAGGCCATTCTGGCAGGCAAGGTCATGGTATGGCCGGTGGGCTTCACTCTGGAAGCCTATGACAGGGCGTTAAACAGCGGAAGCTTTGTCAGAGCGTTCGGTTATTCCATCGTCCTGATGATCGGTTCCACGGCGCTGAGTCTGATCATGACGGTAATCGCCGCCTATCCTCTTTCCAAGAAGCATCTGGTAGGGGGGGGGAGCGATCATGACTCTGTTCGTCCTGACCATGTACTTAAATCCCGGCGTTATCCCGGAGTACCTGAACGTCAGAGACTTCAAGATGATCGATACCGTATGGTCCCTGCTGATTCCGGGAGCGCTGAGCGCCTACAATATGATCATCATGTGCAACGCCTTCAAGGGAATCGACGCGGCCATCTACGACGCGGCAAAGATCGACGGGTGCAGTGAAGGGCGGACGCTGATCAGCGTGGCTCTGCCTCTGGTTTATCCTACCATTGCGACCCTGGGTCTGTTCTACGCGGTCGGCAGATGGAACGGCATCAGCGACGTATTGTACTACATCAACTCCTCCGAGCTGTTCACCGTGCAGATGGTTCTGAAGCAGTTCATCGAATCCATCAACGTAACGGCCGAGGAAGGTATCCAGACCAACCTGGTAGCCGACAACATCAAGGCGGCGAGTATCGTGATCTCCATGCTGCCCATGCTGATCGTATATCCTTTCGTGCAGAAGTTCTTCACCAAGGGTATCATGATCGGAGCGGTAAAGGGTTAATGCGATTAATCTATCCTTTCGGGCAGGTCCTGCCCGGAAGGGTATGTTAATAAAAAACGAATGGGAGGTAACCAAGAAATGAGGAGAAAAAGTCTACTCAAAAGATCACTGGCAATCCTGCTTGCGGCGGGAATGGCTGTGACGGGAGCGGCATGTGGAAGCTCTTCTTCCACTACCCCTTCTGAGCCTGCGGCTGAGACCGCTCCTGCAGCTACGGAAGAAGCTGCGGCGACGGAAGAGGCTGCGGACAGCGCTGCTACGGAAGAAGCAGCGGCTGACGCCGATCTGTTCGGCGATGAAGTCACCATCAACGTAATGGTATGGGACAGAGGAAACGCTGCGCCCGGAACCACCACCGAGGACAACAACCTGACCAAATGGATCCAGGAGCAGGTGAAGACGCTGTACAACATCAACGTTGAGTACACCGCTGTTCCCAGAGCCGAGTCCGACGACAAGGTTAACATCATGCTGAGCGGCGGCACCGCCCCCGACATCATCATGACCTATGACCAGGCGCTGTTCTATAACTATGCGAGCAGCGGAGCCCTGAAGGATCTGACCGATCTGTATGCGCAGTACGGCGGAGACATCGAAGCCAACTGTACCGAGGCTGAGCCTGCGGGCGTGATCGACGGCGTGAGATATGCCGTTATGAAGCAGAGAGGTACCGAGGAACCCCGTCATACCGCTTACATCCGTCAGGACTGGCTGGATGAGCTGGGCATGGAGATCCCTACCACCAAGGAAGAGCTTGGCGAGTATCTGTATGCGGCTAAGGAAAACAACCTTGGCGGCGACAACACCATTCCGTGGGCAATGAGCGGACGTACCGATACCGAGAAGATGTATCTGAACTTCGTTGGATCCTATGTGGATCTGCCCAGCGACCGCGACGCTTACATGTATGCAGAGAGCTACATGGCAGTAGCGCCCGGCTCCAAGGATGGTCTGCAGCAGCTGAACACCTGGTACAACGACGGCCTGATCAGCCAGGATTTCCCGACTGACTCCGCGGAAGATGTATACAAGGCTGCCATCGCAAACGGCAACGCAGGCTTCGTGCTTGACGACGTTTACAACCCTCATGCAAGCTTTGAGGTTCTCAACAACACCCTCGGCGTGCAGGAGACCTTCGTTCCGGTACAGTGCTTCGACCTTCCGGACGGCTCCTACAGAAATCCTTTTGAGTACAGATATGCCATGTATGTCATGATCCCTTCCACCACCAGCGATGAGAAGGCGGCTGCCTGCATGAAGTACCTCAACTGGATGTCCGATCCTGAAGTAGCGATGAACATTTATTATACTCCTGACTACACCACCAACGATCTCGGCGTAGCGGTTGCTCCTTCTACCACCGAGCTTCAGGAGCTGGGTTATCCCGGAACTCCCGACGACCTGTCCATCGTGAACCAGAACTATACCTGGGTAAACGATTATGAGGTTATGGCTGCTACCAGCTATGAGAACAGAACCTCCGACTGGGTGACCGAGGAGTGGTATCTGAACCTGTACGAAGTGAAGGAAGTCGGCAAGTATCGTTTCCCGACCTACGCTTACATCTCTCCTGATGAGCAGACCTATGGCGCTGACATCAAGACCAGAATGATCGAGTTCGTTTACAACTGCATCTGCTGCCCTGCTGATCAGTTCGAGTCCACCTATGAATCCGGATATCAGGAGCTGGTAAACGCCGGCCTGCAGAAGATCCTGGATGCAAGAGGAGCTTACTATGACAGCGTAAACGGCGGCGCTGCTGAATAAAGAGCAGAGGATAAAGCCCCACATCCTGAACGGCGGATAAACGCTGCGCGGGACATCCAAGGTTCAGGTTTTATGACCGTCCTGGCGTCATGCCGGGGCGGTCATATTTGACAGCGGGGAAAACGGGGAAAGGAAGAAAAGCGTCCTGGCGCGGACGCTTTGGAATGGAGGAGACAATGAAGAGATATTGGCCTCATATCGTAAGATCCACGGAAAAAATGGTGGAGGATTATCTTGCAAAGCAGGTAAAGGACAGCAGCAGACCGGATTATGGCCGTATGCCCAGCGAGATCATCGAAGGGAAGCTGACCATTTATCTTCTGACCAACGCGGTCTGCCTGTATTTCTGTAAGGAAAGCAGATACTATAAGGATGAGAAGCTTTTTGACGCCATAAAGACCGGCCTTGCCTTCATCGAAAGATGGCAGAGAGACGACGGAAGCCTGGACTATCCCAGCTGCAATTTCTATTCCGCGCCTGACACCTCCTTCTGCTTCCGCAGACTGTACGGCGCCTGGAATATCCTGGAAAAGCACGCGCAGACGGAAGAGGAGAAGGAGCTGCAGAACAGATATCTCATCCTGCTGCTTCGCTGCATCCCGATCCTTCTGTACGGCGGCTTCCATACGCCCAACCACCGCTGGGCGGTGATGTCCGTGCTTTTCACCCTGGCGAACGTGGTGAAGCAGAACGGACAACTGGCGCTTGAGGTTCCCCGCTATCCTAAGGAGTATTTCAGCGAGGATCAGATCCCGCACACCGTGGAGGAGCTGGTGCGGAAGCTGAGAGACCGGGCGAACCAGTATCTGGCGGAAGGCATCGACGGGGATGAGGACGGCGAATACGCGGAGCGCTCCACCGGCAACTACAACGCCGTGGTGGACAAGTCCCTGATCTCCGCCTATGAGGCTACCGGAGATGAGAAATTCCTGGGCTACGTGGAGCGGAACCTGAACATGATGCTCTACTACATCGACGGGGACGACACCATTTTTACCCAGAACTCCACCAGACAGGATCACGGAACCAAGCAGTATGCGGACAAATATTTTTATCTGTATACCTACATGGCGGACAAGACGGGCAATCCGCTCTTTGACGCGGCGGCCCACAAGATCATCAAAGACAATATGGAGCGGGCGGACCTGGCTCAGGACTGCATGTATATCTTCATGATGTACGACTGGCTGCTGGACTATGAATTCAAGGGCTACGGCTTCCTGCCTGAATACCGGAAGTTCTTCCGCGGCTCCCAGGTCCTGCGCGTGAAGAAGGAAAATTATGTATACAGCGTGCTGAACAACAAGGCGGCCTTCCTCTTCCTGAAATTCGGCTCCCTTCCCATCGGCCTTCGCATCGGAGAATCCTACTGCGATATCCGGAATTTCATCCCGAAGTCCATCGAGGTGAAGGACAACGGCTGCGTGCTGAAGGCGGAAGCCGGCGGCTGGTATTATCAGCCCTTTAAGGAGGATCAGGGAACCAGCGACTGGTGGGCCATGGACCATACCAAACGGGATAAGATCCACACCAGCAAGGTCGCAATCACCGTGACCCTTTCCGAGCTGGAGAACGGCTTGGATATCAATGTGAAGGCCGAGGGAATGAGCGGCCTGCCGCTGCGCGTGGAGCTGGATGTTCCGGCGGGCGTCGTGCTGGAAAACGAAACCATGTGCCTGACCGCGGGAAAGGGCGAGAGCATGATCTTACGGGGCGGCGAGCTCAACCTTCATGAGGGCGCGCAGAAGATCGTCATCGGCCCCGGATACGGAACCCATGCCTTCAAGGGCCACTATTCCGGCGAGGAGCGCAACGAATACGGCTACAGCATCTTCCTCAACGACTATACGCCTTATGACCGGAGCTTCCGCATCGTGGACGGAACGCTGAAATAAGAAAAGGGGAAAACGCCATGACAGCAGAAAGAGAGCTTGCCTTAAAATACCTTCCCGTTTTCATGCTGGATGAAAAGGAACCCTTTGACATGAAGGCGGTAGGCTATACCATTTTCAGTAGCGATCTTCGCAGCGACTCCTTTCCCAAACGCGTCATCGCAGCCGACTGGGAGAAAACGGACTGCGTGATCGAATATGAGATCTGGTTCGACTATGATATCCAGCACCTCTACGAGCTGGAGCATGTCTGGGTCTACGTGGGAAAGGACGGCGGCGTGCAGAAGGCGGAAGGAAGCTTCCACGGAAAGTACCTGAACCAGGTGAACCTGGATACGGGAAAGCCTCCTCTGGATGAAAACGGACGCGTATGCGTTTATCTGCAGCCGGGAAAGCACGCCGTGCTTTCCGATCCCCGGCTGGTGCGCCTGGTTCCCCAGTGGCAGGAAAGCTGCGGGGAGCTTGCCGGCCTGGACGGCGTCCCGCTTCCCGAAATGTTCCAGGACGTGATGGCCGTCCCGGATGAAGCGGCCCAGGAGATGGTGCACCGTTATATCCGGAAGAACTTTTCCTTTGAACCTTCCCTGCGGTTCGTTCCCTTCTTCCCGGAAACTTTCCTTCCGGAAAAGGAGCTGCTCCTGCCCTGGCCGGAGCTGAAGGCCAGCGTGCCCAAGCGGCTTCAGAAGGAGCTTTGGCGCATCGCGGAGGCGGAAAAGAGCGGAAGGGGATGACGGCCGAAGACCTGAAGGGAAAATCCCGGCGGTATGCTGGATGTGCTGCATTCAGATCCCGCCGGGATTTTTGCGTGCAAAGACCGGACAGAGGAAATCCGTTTCCCTGTCCGATTCATTCCCGGTTTTCCAGATGCAGAACCCGGGTACAGGCATCGCAGACGCGCTGTTTATGGGTGATGAGGAAAATGATTTTTCCTTTTGCGGCTTCCTTTCTCAGGCTTTCCAGAACGATATCTTCGGAAGCGGCATCCAGGGCGCTGGTGGACTCATCCAGAATGAGCACCTTTTTGTCGGAAAGGAAAGTGCGGGCAAGGGCGATGCGCTGCCGCTGGCCGCCTGAAAGGTTGCCACCGTTATCTGTAAGGGGATAAGCATAACCGGATTCCTTCTCTTCCAGAAAGCCGGCTGCATCGGCGAGTCGGGAGGCATGACGGACGCGTTCCATCGTTTCAGGAGAAAGCTGACACGAAAAGCCGGAAGCGGCGCCCCCAAGGATATTTTCGGCGGCAGAAACGGAAAAAAGCCAGGGAAACTGAGACACATAGGCGGTAAACGTGCAGACGGAACCCCAGGGAAGACAGGAGGCCGGCAGGTTGTCATAATAGATTTCACCTTCCGTCGGCGTCAAAAATCCGGCGAGAAGCTTTGCCAGCGTGCTTTTCCCTGCACCGGAAGGACCCGTGACGGCGATGATATCGCCGCTTTCGGCGGAAAAGCTGACATCCTTCAGAACGTATTCTGATTCAGGAAAATAGCGGAAGCCCACTCTACGGCAGGTAATCCGGCTGACGGAGGAGGGAGCGGCAGCCGGCGGGAAGTCCTTTTGGGGAGCCGGAAGCTCCAGAATCTCATAAACCCGGCGCAGGCTTACGGAGTAGTTCTGGAGGGAAGCAAAAAAGTCCTTCAGATTGCTGAACATATAGGAGATTCCGTCCTGAACGGTCAGAAAAGCCATCACTGTACCCAGATCAACATATCCGGAAAAGTACAGGGCAGTTCCGGCAGCAAGCGCGGCAAGCAGATTCAGAGAGCCGGTCAGATCGCTGACCGCGTTCATCAGGGCGAGCCTGTCCGTCTGCTTTTGCCTGCGTTGAAGGATGGATTCCTGTATGTCGGAATATTTTCGCTCCATCAGCTCAGAAAGGGAGAGCATGCGAATGCTTTTCAGGCGGCCAGGCAGAGAAAGAAACAGGCGGATCCCCCTGGTGCTGTCTTTCCGAATGCTTTCTTCAAGCAGGCGGATTTTTTCGGAAAGCTTTCCGAGGCAGAGCGTTTCCAGGATAGCGAGAAAGAGGATAACAAGGGAAAGCTGCCAGCAGAGAAGGAGCATGAGCAGGATGGAACCGCCGCCATAGAAAACGGCGAGAAAGAACCGGTGAAGGGACCAGGAGTACAGCTCGCCGATACGGGACATGTCCTCATCCATTCTGGCAAGAAGCCCGCCGTTGTCACAGGGTTTCCCGGCAGACGGGGGAAGAAACATAAGTTTATTGGAAAAACGTATTTTCAGGCGGGCCATGGACAGCTCGGTCTGCTTTTCCTTCTGGTACTCCGCGAAAGAGTTCAGAAAGAAGATGAGGAAAAATACAAAAGCACAGTATAGAAAAACCTCTTTTAAAAAGGATGGCTGATGAAATTCCACTGCGTTGACCAGGCGCTTTTCCGCCAGACTCATAAAAATCTGAGCCAGCGGAAAGGCGGCGGAATCCAGAAGGAGAGCGGCGAGATAACGCCGCAGGGTTTTATGGCGCAGAAGGCCACCTGATGCGGTCATGTCAGCTTCTAAGGGAACGCGGAAAAGAAAGGCGATCTTTGCAGGCTTCATAGGGTTACCTCCTTCTGTGTGCGGCGTATTTCTTTTAGTCCGTTTCGGGACAGCAAAAAGGTTTTGTCGCAGGCCAGGAGCAGTGCGGGACGATGGGAAACGATGAGGACGGTACGGCCTTTTTGGCGCAGCAGGAGAATGCTGTCAAGCAGGAGCTTTTCCATCTCCGGATCCAGAGAAGCGGACGGCTCATCGAACAGATAGAGCCGTGCCTCCTGAAGAAAAGCTCTGGCAAGGTTCAGCCGCTGGTACTGGCCTCCCGACCATTCGTCCGCTTCGCCGCTTAAAAGGGTATCATACCGGTCGGGAAGCTGCTGGATGAAAGGGTCCAGTCCCGCAAGACGGGCCGCCTGCCTGATCTCGGAAAGAGAGGCTGTGGGGCGGGAAAGACGGATGTTCTCCTGCACCGTTCCGGGAAAAATCTGATTTTCCTGAAAAACGCAGGCAATCGACCTGCGAAGATCAGAAAGCTTCCATTCTCTGATATCCCGCCCGAAAAGGAGAAGACTTCCGGATGTGGGTTCGAGCAGGCCGCAGATCAGCCGGAAAAGAGTGGTCTTTCCCACACCGCTTTCTCCGGTAATCCCGATGCACTCGCCGGAAGTAACCCGGAAGGAAATCCGGTTCAGAATCCCGGAGAAGCACATCCTGCTGCAGACAACGGGAAAACGGCTGTCCGCGATACCGGCTCTGCCATCTGTCCGCTCCGGAGAAAGGGTGAACAGATCGTCCAGCCGACGCATGGATTTTTCCGCTTCCCGAAGATCGTTCAGAGAGCTGAACAGATCGACGATAGGAGCGTTGATCTGACCGATGAGCTGACTGTACGCGAACAGCAGCGAGACGGAGATATCTCCCCGGAGAGCGAGGATTCCGCCGAAGAGAAGGGAAATGATACCGGGCACGTAAGTGACCGACATGATGAGGGAAAGGGAAAGACATGCGTTTTTCGTGTATCGCTTTCGGACCTGCAGCAGCTTCTTCAGAATGCCCTCCATCTTCTGGAGCATGACGCCTTCCATCTGATTCGCGGCAATGGTTTCCGCGCCCTGAACAATGTCGCAGGCTGTCTGTGTGTAGCGGGTCTGGATGCCTCTCTGATTTTCATAGATCCGTCCCGCACGGGCGGACAGAGCATTCAGCGAGACCGCAAACAGCGGAACCGGAAGGAAAACGCCAAGGCTGAGCCGCGGACTGTACTGAAACAAATAGAGGAAGCCGCAGATGGACAGAAGTGGATTGAGCAGCAGGTGAAGGGGGCCGGAACAAAAAAATCCGGAAATCCGGGCAGCATCGCCGTCATAGCGGCTGAGAAGTTCTCCGGCGGGAATGCTTTCTGCCTGATCCATACGGACTGCGAGCAGGTGCCGGAGCAGCCGGTTCCGGATGGAACAGAGGGCTTTCGCTTCCAGCCGCCCGGAAAAGCTTTCAAACAGAGCATTTCGCAGCATCATTGCCAGAGCGGCAGCGGCAAAGGCAAGAAAGGCTGCCGTGATGTGGCTCCTGTTTCCGCCAAGAACGGCATCAATGAACCGCTGAACCGTATTTATCTGAAAAAGGCTGAGCACAATCAGCAGGAAGGTAAGGAGCAACAGCACCAGAAAATCGAGCCGGTATTGTTTCAGATATCTGACTGACCAGCCGGTTACATATCGGATAGATTTTGATTTCATGGGATCGGCCTCCTTTCAGACGTATGCCGGATATTTATATGACCATCCGGTTACAGAAAGTATGCCGGATGGGAGGAAGAACAACAAGAGGAGAAAATCATTATAAAAAAAGTAAGACCTCCGTTCCGGAAAAAACGGCTGGAAAAGAAGATGCCCTCTTTCCCAACCGCGTGATTCAGCGATAAATAATCTTTTTTATGGTACTGACGGACAGATGATAGCGCGAAGCCAGAGCGGAAACAGAGATTCCCAGGCTGTGCTGTTCTCTGATTTCCCGGTTCCGCTTCTGGTAGTAGGAGCGGGAACCGCTTTTGGTCCCCCAGGTTCTCCGCGGAGCAGACTGGGGAATGTAGAGAAGCTCTCCGTCAATATAGGCCTGTACCTGCTGAAGAAGCTCAGCAGGCAGCAGGTCCGCTGCATTCTGATATTTCATTTCTGCCTCTCCTGTATCCTGCGATAAAAAACGCCGGTATCCTTCAGCAGAAGCAGCAGCGCATACAGGATGCATTACATTACCCCATACAGACCCCTGTATGTCTGCACTTCCGCATGGGGGCAGCGGACATGGCAAGGCCGTCTCTGAATAACAGACGCTGCTTTCGGTTCATATCAGGTTCACCTCCTTCAGCTTTCTATTCCGGCTGTGACAGTCTGGATTTGTTGAAGAGAGACTTTGGCAGCCGGACGTTTTTACAACTTCTATTATGTTGGAGAAGGAATGGCCTGTCAACGTTATCTTCACATTGATGTTACGGCGG
>DXDD01000095.1 GCA_019115665.1 Candidatus Eisenbergiella pullistercoris
TGGGTGAGCTTTTTAAAGACCCAGTACCCGCAGCTGGCGGATCATCTTTCCACGGCGAAGTCGCCCCAGCAGATGTTCGGCGCGGTGACCAAGAGCTATTTCGCGGAAACGATCGGCGTGGAGCCGGATAAGATCTGCAGCATTTCCATCATGCCCTGTGTGTCCAAGAAGCGGGAGGCCACCCTCTCTGATATGTACAGCGCGGGCGAACTGAAGAATGGGACAGCACAAGGCGCGAAGCGCATTCCGGATGTGGACATCGTGCTGACCACCAGGGAGCTCGCCAGAATGATCCGCGCGGAGCATATCGCCCCCGATCTTCTGACCGAGGAGGCCTTTGATTCCCCGCTGGGAGAAAGCAGCGGCGCGGGCGTGATCTTCGGCGTGACCGGCGGCGTCATGGAGGCGGCGCTCAGGACGGCCTACTACTGCGTGGAGGGCGTCAACCCGCCGCCGGACGCTTTCAGCGACGTGCGCGGCTTTGAGGGAAGAAAAGAAGCTTCCTTCCGTCTGGGAGACAGGACGCTTCGCACCTGCACGGTGAGCGGCCTGAAAAACGCCAGAGACCTGATGGAGGACATCCTGCGCGGGGAAGCGGAGTATGACTTCGTGGAGGTCATGGCCTGCCCCGGCGGCTGCGTGGGCGGCGGCGGCCAGCCCATCACGGACGGCTTTGAGATGGCGGACGTGAGAGGCCCTAAGCTCTACCAGCTGGATGAGAAGCGGCCGCTCCGCTTCTCCCATGAGAACCCGGAGGTCGCAAAGCTCTATGAGGATTACCTGGGCGCGCCGCTGGGTGAGAAGTCTCATGCGCTGCTGCATACCCACGGGTGAGCGGGGAGCGGCTGAGACGATTTCGCAGGGGAATTTTACAGGGATTGGATCCTGCCTGAGGGGCGGGAGCCGGTCCCTGTATTTCTTTAAAAAGTGTTGTAAGATGCAAAAAAAAGTATATAATAAGTGTATGCACATGACACTTTTTGCTGTAAATAAATGGGAGTGACAGGCATTTTTATGGAAAGAAAGATGATGGACAGTCTCAGAGCATGGAAGGAGAATCCCAGACGCATGCCGCTTTTGCTGGACGGAGCCAGGCAGGTGGGAAAAACCTATACGGCGCTGACTTTTGGAAAGGAATGCTATAAAAATACGGTTTACTTCAATATGGAAGACTCTTCCGAAATCCAGGCGATTTTTGAGAGGGATTTCAATATTGAGCGCCTGATCCGGGAACTGTCGGTCAAGGCCGGAGCAACGATATTTCCGGGAGACACCCTGATTATTTTTGATGAAATTCAGGCATGTGAAAGGGCGCTTACCTCCCTGAAATACTTTTGTGAAAACGGACCGGAATACCACATTATTGCGGCGGGAAGTCTGCTCGGCGTGGCACTGAAACGGGAGCGCTTTTCCTTTCCGGTTGGCAAGGTAGACCGGTTGACTCTATACCCGCTGGATTTTGAAGAGTTTCTGTGGGCAGTCGGTCAGAAGCCGATGGCTGAAATGATCCGGGAAGCTTATCAGGGCTTTACGCCGATGTCGCTTCATGGTACGGCTCTGGATCTGTATCGGGAATATCTTGTGACGGGAGGCATGCCGCAGCCTGTGCGCACTTTTGTGGAAACGCGGGATTTCAATTTTGTACTTGCTTCTCAGAAGGCGCTGAATGACGCTTATATCGCGGATATGGCAAAATACGCGGCGCCGCAGGAGACGGTCAGGATCATGGCGGCCTGGGGAAGCATTCCGGCGCAGCTGTCCAAAGAAAATCATAAATTTCAGTATCGGGTGATCAGGTCCGGAGCGCGTGCGCATGATTACGAAATGCCGCTTCAGCGGCTGGAAGCCGCCGGCGTGATCAACCGCTGCATCCGGGTCAGTGAAGGCCGAGTGCCGTTAACGGCCTTTGCCGACCCCGGGGCTTTTAAAATCTATATGGCGGACACCGGACTGCTCTGTTCCCGGTTTGACATCGCGGCCAACCTTGTTTTATCCGGCGATCATCGTATGGATGGCTTTAAGGGGGCGCTGACGGAAAATTATATCATGCAGGCGCTGGTAACGGCAGGGATTCAGCCATATTACTGGACGCTGCAGCAGAATGCGGAGCTGGACTTTGTATTTCAGGACCGGCAGGGGAATATTATTCCGCTGGAAGCAAAGTCGGCGGAGCATGTACGGGCAAAGAGTCTTGGGATGTTCATGAAACGCTATGACTGCCCTTACGCGATCCAGGTGTCGTCCAGAAACTTCGGGTTTGAGAACGGGATTCAAAGCATTCCGCTGTACGCGCTGTTCTGCCTGACGAAATGAAATTTGACAATGCGCAAATTCAGGACAGCAAAGGCAGCGGATGCAGGGCAGAATGGCGGCTGAAAAGCCGTATAGAAGCAGATAAAGGCCGATGGCTGAAACAAAGACCATTCAGGAAAGGAGCAGACGATGGATTTTAACAGAAGCATCCTGGAAAACAGAAGGGCAAAGGGGAGACCGTTTCTGGCCGCGCACCGCGGCGTAAACGGCGCAAATATTCCCTGCAATACCCTGGCAGCGTACCGCATCGCCGTGGATCAGGGAGCGGACGTGGTGGAGATCGACGTTACCAAAAGCCTGGACGGGGAGTTTTTCGTATTTCACCCCTATATGGAGCCGGTCTACCTGAAATGCGGGAAGCTGATTCCGGAAATGACGGCGGAGGAGGTGAGAAATACTCCCCTGCTCAATCAGGATGAGGTCCCGACCCATTACCGTGTCCCTACCCTTCAGGAGACGCTGGCGCTTCTGAAGGATAAGGCTTACATTAACGTGGATAAATTCTGGACGGATCCGGAAGGCATTTCGGATCAGATCCGCAGGGCAGGCGTGGAAAAGCAGGTCATCGTCAAGGCTGGCGTGGATGAAAGCTCCCTTGCCCTGGTGGAAAAATATGCGTCGGATCTGATGTTCTGCGCCCTGGTCTGGCATAAGGACGAGGTGTCGGAGATGCTTCTGGAAAGGAAGATCAATTACATAGGAACGGAAGCGCTGTTTGACCGGGACAGCGATGAGATCGTTTCGGATCCCTATATCCGCTGGATGCATGAGCATGACCTGCTGGTATGGGTCAATTCCATCGTCTATAATGAGGCGGAGATCATATCCGCGGGCCATACCGACGACATTTCCCTGACGGAGGATCCGGAAAAGGGCTGGGGATGGCTCCTGGACCGGCAGGTGGACTTCATCCAGACCGACTGGCTGCTGGCGCTCAAAGGGTATATGGAGAAGAGAGGCTGATCCGGGAACAGGGGGAGAGAAGCGTATGAAGCTGATGCTGAGATCTGTCCGAAGGCATCTGGGGATGTTCCTGACGGCGATCCTTTTTCTGACCATAGAGACCCTTTCGGATCTGCTGCAGCCCACCTTCATGTCCTTTATCGTGGATGAGGGCGTGGCGAAGCAGGATGTGGGGAGGATCCTCATTTACGGCGGGATCATGCTGGGGATCGCGGCGCTTGGCGCGCTGGGGGCTGTGGTCCGCAATATCTACGCCAGCCGGACCTCCCAGCTCATCGGGAAGGAAATGCGCATGGAGGTCTATGAGAAGGTGCAGACGCTGTCCTTTGAAAATATCGACCGCCTGCAGCCCTCCTCCATCATTACCAGGATCACCAACGATGTGACGCAGATCCAGAATTTTCTCAACGGCTGTATGAGGATCCTGATGAAAGCCCCCATCACCTGTGTGGGGGCCATAGCGCTCATCATCGTACAGACGCCGGAGCAGCTTCCCATGATCGCGGCGATCCTTCTGATCTCCGCCCTGCTGATCCTGGGAAATATGAAGCTGGGATATCCCCGCTTCGGCGTTCTGCAGAAGAAGCTGGACAGGTTAAACGCAGTGAGCAGGGAGTTTCTGTCCTCCATCCGGGTGGTCAAGGCATTCCGGGCGGAAGCGGGAGAGGAGAAAAAGTTTGCGGACGCCGCAGGGGACTTCGCCCGGGCCGGCGTATCCGCCATGCGCGTCATGGCGGTGTTCGGGCCGCTCATCAATCTGTCCGTGAATCTGGGAATCGTGGTCCTTCTGTGGATCTCTGACACGGGAAACGCGGGAGAGATCGGCAGGCTGATGGCTTCCGTGAACTATATGACCCAGGTCCTGTTTTCTCTGGGGATGGTGTCCAATATCCTGAACATGGCGGTGCGTGCGCTGGCCTCCTCGGCCCGCGTGGAGGAGGTCCTTCGGGAAACGCCGGCGCAGCGCATGCCGGAGGCCGGCGCGGGTCCGGACCGGATCCGGGGAGAGGTGACCTTCGACCATGTTTCCTTTTCCTATGCGGGAACCTCACGGCCGGCTGTGGAGGATGTGAGCTTTCAGGCGCTCCCGGGGCAGACCATCGGCATCATTGGGCCTACGGGCTCCGGAAAATCCACGCTGATGGATCTGGTGCCGCGGTTTTACGACGCCTCCCGCGGGCAGGTCCGGATCGACGGGACGGATGTGACGCGGATCGATCCGGAAAGGCTGCGCGGAGCCATAGCCGTGGTCCCTCAGAAGGCCCTGCTTTTTTCCGGAAGCATCCGGGAAAACCTGCGCTGGGGAGACGCCTCGGCATCGGAGGAGGAGCTGAGAAGGGCGGCCCGCATTGCCTGCGCGGACGAATTCGTATCCTCCTTTCCGGACGGCTATGATACGGATCTGGGGCAGGGAGGAGTGAATCTTTCCGGCGGGCAGAAGCAGCGGCTTTCCATTGCCAGGGCTCTGGTGAGAAAGCCGGGGATCCTGATCCTGGACGACTGTACCAGCGCGCTGGACGCCTCCACGGAAGCGCGGGTCTTGGAGGGGATCCGGCGGGAAACGGAAGGAATGACCGTGCTTCTGATCAGCCAGCGGATCTCCACAGTGATGCGCGCCGACCGGATCCTGTGCCTGGAGGACGGGAGAGGAAAGGGCTGGGGAAGCCACAGGGAGCTTCTGGAAACCTGCAGCGTATACCGGGCTATCTATGAATCGCAGATCGGAGGAGCATAGGGAGAGAGGAAGAGGCCATGCAGAAGATGGGATCAGACAGGGAAGCGCTTGCCGCTCCGGGAAAGCTGAAGCGCGGCATGCCAGGCGTGAAGCCAAAGAATATGAAAGGAACGCTCCGGCGGCTGTGGGAGCTGACAAAGGGGCACAGACAGGGGCTGGGGCCGGTCTTTCTCTGCTCCGGCCTGGCATCCGGATCCGCCGTCCTTTCTCCGCTCCTGATCGGACGGGCGGTGAACCGCATCCATGAGGGGGATCCGGGCGCGGCGCTGATCGCCCTGCTGGCGGGGCTTTATCTGGGGGACTGGCTGGTGCGCTTCCTTCAGCAGTTTCTCATGGCGGCGGCCGGACAGAGGATGATCTATCACATCCGCACCAGCCTGTTTGGAAAAATGAAGGAGCTTCCCCTGTCTTTTTTTGACGCAAGGCAGCACGGGGAGCTGATGAGCCGTCTGACCAACGACGTGGACAATATCAGCACCACCATATCCGATTCTCTGACCCAGCTGATGATGTACGGGTTTACCATTACAGGTATTTTTTTCGCCATGCTTTTTTCCAGCGTCCTGCTGACGGGAGTGGCGCTTCTGGCGGTGGCCATGATCTTTCTTCTGACGCGCACGGTGACGAAGCATACCGGAAAGCTGTTCCGGCAGCAGCAGGCCCTTCTGGGAAGCCTGAACGGACAGGCGGAGGAGAGCATTTCCGGACTGCGGATGGTGAAGGCCTTCTGCCGGGAGGAAAGCATGACGGAAGAATTTGCCGAAAAGAACGAGGCGTTCTGCCGGGTGGCGACCAGAGCCCAGATCTGGTCCGGATATCTGATGCCCATCACCAACGTGATCAATAACCTGAATTATGTGCTCATCGCCATTGTGAGCGGGCTGATGGCCGCGGCAGGGCGGCTGTCCGTGGGAACCATCTCCAGCTTCCTGCTGTACTCCAAACAGTTTACCAGACCCTTTGTGGATATCGCGAATATTTACAACAATTTCCAGACCGCCGTGGCGGGAGCGGAGCGGATCTTCGAGATCTTTGACGAGCAGCCGGAGCCGCAGGACCGTCCGGATGCGCTGGCGCTTTCCCATCCGAAGGGAGAGATCAGCCTGGAGCACGTGACCTTCGGCTATCGTCCGGACCGTCCGGTGTTAAAGGATGTGAGCCTGCATATCCCGGCAGGGACCAGGGTGGCGGTGACGGGGCCCACGGGCGCGGGAAAGACCACGCTGATCAATCTGCTGACCCGTTTCTACGATGTGCAGGAGGGCGCGATCCTGCTGGACGGCCATGACCTGCGGGATTACCGGATGGCGGATCTACGGTCGGCCTTCGGCGTGGTGCTGCAGGATACCGCCCTGTTCGGGGAGAGCATCCGCGACAACATCAGCTACGGAAAGGAAAACGTCCCGCTGGAAAGCATCCGTAAGGCCGCCGTACAGGCCGGAGCCGACGCCTTTATCCGCAGGCTCCCGAAGGGGTATGACACCGTGCTGACCCAGGGCGGCGCGGAGCTGAGCCAGGGGGAACGCCAGCTTCTTACCATCGCGAGAGCGCTTCTTTCCGATGCTCCCATCCTGATCCTGGATGAAGCCACAAGCTCCGTGGATACGGTGACGGAGCAGCATATCCGCCGGGCCATGGACGCGGCCGCCAGGGGAAGGACCTCCTTCCTGATCGCCCACCGGCTGTCCACCATCCGGGACTGCGACCTGATCCTTCTGATCGAGGACGGGAAGATCGCGGAAAAGGGAACGCATGAAGAACTGATGCGTCTGAACGGAAGATATGCGCAGATGTACCGGACGCAGATGGGAACCGCAGGATGAGGCCGCTTTTTCGCAGCCTCCTTCTGCGGATGACGGATGTTTTTCAGATGTCCAGCTTCATGTCCCCCGGCCTGATCCAGCCCTGTCTGCGCATGAATTCCGAGATAAGAAAAGCCAGCAGGGCGGGCAGAAGAAGGTGCATGAAAAGGATCTGGATGAGAACGGACGCGGAAGACTGTCCGCTCTGCGTCATGGTCTGAAAGGCCATGATCTGTCCCACCAGGCCGCAGGTCCCCATGCCGGAGCCGGTGGCATTGTTGGTCATGGAAAGCAGACAGGTGGAGACCGGGCCGAGAACGGCGCTGGTTATGATGGCGGGAAGCCAGATGACCGGCCGGCGGATGATGTTCGGCATCTGCAGCATGGAGGTGCCCAGCCCCTGCGCGGCAAGCCCGCCGATCCCGTTTTCCCGGAAGGAGGCGACGGCAAAGCCGATCATGTTGGCAGCGCAGCCCACTGCCGCGGCCCCTGCGGCGATGCCGCTCAGATTCAGGGAAATGCCGATGGCGGCAGAACTGATGGGAAGCGTCAGAGCGATTCCCATGAGGGCGGATACGATGATCCCGGCCCAGAAGGGCTGCTGCACCGCGCCCCAGTTGATCAAATCTCCGATCCGGGCCATGAAGGCGGCGATGGGAACGCCTACGGACAGGCCGGCGATGGCTCCGGTACAGATGGTGGTGATGGGAGTTACCAGGATGTCCACCCTGGTTTTCCCGGAAACAAGGCCGCCCAGCTCCACGGCCAGATAGGCGGCCACAAAAGCGCCCAGCGGTTCGCCCACGCCTGCCAGGGTAAACACGCCGTCTGAAAGCAGCGTGCCGGCGGTGATCTCCTTTGCATAGGCGCCGATCATGCCTGCGGCGGCAGCGGATACGGACACCAGGGCGCTCTGCCGGAAGCGCGCCGCAACGCCGACGCCGATCCCGGCTCCGGTCAGCTTCTTTGCCACGGCTGCGATAACGATGAGATATCCGCCGACGGCTCCCCCGATCAGATTGCCGATCTGCTCCAGGATCGTGCCCACCAGCAGCGTGGCGAACAGTCCCTGGGCCATCCCGGAAAGCCCCTCGATGAATATCCGGTTGCACAGCTTCTTTGCTTTCTCCATACTGAACTCCATTTCCGCATCCCGGCGGACGAAGATCCCGCCGCCGGATCGTATGCTGTTGTGATATGACAAGACACCTGTCTTGTCACTTTACAGCACAACATATCATATCACTGCGGGGAGAGCAAGTATTTTTTGCAAAAAAGCGCCTGTTCGATGGCATCCAGCGTTTTCTCATCGGCAGCCTCCACCGTATGGTAGTGAACGCCGTCGGTCAGCGTGCAGAGCGGTCTGGTGCGGCATGCCCGGAACCGCTCCAGAAAAGCGGCCACATCCTGACGGCAGGAAAGTCCCAGATCGGCGCGGATGGTCCCGTAGACAGGATGGGGAATGAGCACGTCCAGCACCCGGCCCCCCAGATCCACGATGGCATTCAGTTCATCCTCCATCTGTTCGTCCGTGTGAGAGACCGGAAAGCACCGGGTGCAGCGCGGAACGGGCGGGCAGTAGAGCAGGTATCCCCTGGCGGTGGAGAGGATCTCCTGCTTCCCCGCACGGAGCAGGGCGATATCGGAAACGATGATCTGCCGGCTGACGCCCAGCTTTTTGGCCAGCGCCGAACCGGACAGAGGCGTCTCGCTTTCCTTCAGCATTTTTAAGAGCTTTTCCCTTCTGGTCTGTCCGTCCATTCGTTTTCTCCTTCTCTTTTCGGCCGCCGTTCGGCGGCATTGGTTTTGAGTCAGTATAGCACGAAAATGGTTTATATAAAAGAGTTCCATGACTTCCCGGCGGAACGGGGAGTAACAGTTCAGCCTTCGGCAGAACTGTTACGGCATCCGGCCATTCCAATCGCTTCGCGATGGGCCGGATGCTTTCTGCCGATACGTTTTCGTACGGTCTGCGCAGTAAATGCGCAGACCTGGCTGTTACAACGGGGATGCTTTACAATACGGTTAAGAAACAGAAATGGCTTGACATATATCGGCTTCCTATCTATACTGATATATAGATAACCGATATAAGAAAGGCCGGACGAAAGCCGCAGCTTTCGTTCCGCAAATAAGAGTGCCGCCTGCCGGCGGCAGAAAAGGAGGGATATCATGCCGATTGACAGGAGTCTGATATCAGGAAGCACAAGCATGCTTCTGCTCCGTCTGCTGGAGGAAAGGGATATGTATGGGTATGAGATGATCGAAGAGCTGAAAGGGCGCTCCGATCACGTATTCAGCCTGAAAGCGGGAACGCTGTATCCGCTGCTGCATTCTCTGGAGGAGAAGAATTACCTGTACTCCTATGAGGATGAAGCAAACGGAAAGGTGCGGAAATATTACAGCATTACAGACGAAGGGAAAAAATATTTAAAGGGCAGGAAAGAAGAGTGGCAGGAATACGCGTCGGCCGTTGCGAATGTGCTGAACGCCTGCTGAGGGACAGGCGCGGAGGAAGGTTGCAGTTATGAAAAGAAAAGAAGAATTTATACAGCTTCTTGCGGACCAGATCCGCTGCAAAAGAGCCAGAGAGGATGTGATCCGGGAGATGGAGGCGCATATTTCCGACCAGGCAGAGGCATACGAGGCGGAAGGGATGGAGCCGGAGGAGGCGCTTGCGGAAGCGGTGGAGCAGATGGGAGACCCCGTGGCGGTGGGCGTGGAGCTTGACCGCATCCACAGGCCGCGCATGGACTGGAAAATGACGGCGATGGCGGTTCTGCTCAGCCTGGGCGGGCTTGCCGTCCAGTGCGCGACCGGAAACCTGGCTGTCGGCAGCGTTTCCTTTGGGCGGCAATGTCTGTTCATGGGGATCGGCTTCTGCCTCATGCTGGGGATCTGCTTTCTGGATTACAGCCTGATCGGAAAATACGCGAAGCCGCTTTTTATCCTGTATGCCGCCGGGGTCTTTTTCTATATGACGCAGTTTTCTTACACGGTGAACGGCATGCACCGGGGGGCGATCCTGCCCATGTATCTCTTTGTGCCGCTCTATGGGGGAATCCTGTATCAGTATCGGAAGACCGGATATGCGGGACTGATAAAGAGCGTCGGCTTCCTGCTCCTTCCGGCAGGACTTGCGTGGTCCGGCATTCCATCCTTGTCCACGGCGATCCAGCTTTTCCTGATCTGCGGCGGGATGCTTCTTCTGGCAGCCGCAAAAGGCTGGTTCTCCGTAAAAAGAAAACAGACGGTCCTGGCTCTGATCTTCGTCGGGGTCATCCTTCCGCTTGCCGGGGCTGCCGCCGGATTCGCGTTCTGGCTGGCGGATTTTCAGAAAATGAGGATCCTCGCTTTCCTGAACCGGGAAGCGTATGCGGACGGCGCGGGATATTACTATCAGCAGGTCGCGGACGTACTGCGCCGGGTTGCCTGGATCGGCGGAGCGGAGAACGCCAGGGAAATTGCGGCCCGGACAGCCGGCGGAGAGGTCAGCCTGTTCCTTCTGGTTGCGTTTTACGGAAGCCTGGCGGGTTTTCTGGCCGTTTTTGCCATTGCTGCCATGGTGATCCATGCCTTTCTGGTTTCCATGAAGCAGAGGAACCAGCTCGGACTGATGATCGGCATGGGTTGCACGCTGGTCCTGGGCGTGCAGACGGTGATCGGGACGGCGGTGAATTTCGGATGGCTGCCGCTTACCACCGTAACCATCCCCTTCCTGACCGCAGGAGGAACGGCGTCGATCGTTTACAGCATCCTCATCGGCCTTCTGCTGAGCGTTTCCAGAAACCGGGATGTGCTTTCCGACCGGCTTTACCGGCCGAGGTGGAGGCTGAGGATGGAGAGGACAAAAGGCTGAAAAAGCTGCTGTATTTACTCCATAAAGAAGCAGGGACAGAACGGAAAGAAGCATCAGACGCTTCAGATCCTTCTGCCCCTGCTTCTTTGCGTGAAATTTCACCTGTCAGGGGAAAAAACTCTCCATCTGCAGGCAGGACATCAGGAAAAGAAGATGATATCCTGTAGATACATTTCAGGAAAGGGGACGGGATCATGAAAAACGTGGATCTGAAAATCGCAGTTTTACGAAAATCGCGCGGCTTCACCCAGCAGGAGCTCGCTGACCGTCTGGGAGTCTCCTTTCAGACGGTCAGCAAGTGGGAGAACCGGGTAACGATGCCGGATATCACCATGCTTCCGGCGCTGGCGGAGCTGTTTGAGGTCAGTGTGGACGAGCTCCTTGGGCTGAAGCCGCTGGCGGAGGAAGCTTATCTGTCCAGAGGGACGGCGGAGGCGGACTATTGGGAAGAAAGGGCGGACTGGCTTCTTCGGGCGCGGAAAGACTTCTGGAATGAAGATTATCTTGAATTTCTGATCAAAAAGGTGTGGAAGCTTACGGAGCCGGTCAGCGTCCTGGACTGCGGGTGCGGATGCGGGGCGTTCGGCCTGGCCGCGCTCCCGTTTCTTCCAAAAGGAAGCGCCTATACCGGCATTGATCTTTCAGAAAAGCTTTTGGAAATCGGGAAGCAGCTCTTTGGACGGGCAGGGCTTGAGGGAAAATTTGTAAAAGGCGATGTTTTTACATATCCGGTGAGACGAACTTATGACCTGGTGGTCTGCCAGTGCGTGCTGAGGCATGTGAACGACGCGGAAGGCTTTCTGGAGCGGATGGCGCGGCGCGCGAAACCGGGAGGGCTGGTAGTCTGCATCGAGGTGGACCGGGAGCTGGAATGCGGCGGACTGTATGTGGAAGGAATGGACTATGGGAAGCTCTGTTCCCATGAGGGGCTGAAGAAGCTGTGGGCCTGTGAAAAGAGAAAAGAGGGCCGGGACTGGGCGGCCGCCATAAGGGCCGCTCACAGGATGAAACGGCTTGGCCTGAAGGAAATCGGCGTCCGCCTGAACGACAGGGTTCATTTTGCCTGTCCGGAGACGGAGAGCCCCGCACAGAACGGGCCTGAACAGGATGGGAATACGCAAAGCGTATTTGTTCCAGGCGGCCACGCGCAGCAGGTAAGGGATTTCATGGAAATATCAGGCTGGAAGAAACAGGCGGATGAATTTCTGGTGCAGGATGAGAGGATTGCCCGCTTTTTTGAGGAAAATCGGGATACGGTCAGCTTTACCCGCCTGCAGGGAGCGCTGATCACCTTCGGCAGAAAGGAAAAATGACCGTTACGATTCAGCCAGGTCTGCGCATTTGCTGCGCAGACCGCACGAAAACGTATCGGGAGGAAGCGCCCGGCCCTTCCTATTGCTGCACGAGAAAGCCGCCTGCTGCGGGCAAAACCCCGGTTTTCCGGATTCCTACCGTAGGAAACCACCAAAATCTACGGTACAAAAGCTGAATTTTCCTGTTTTGGCCGTAGTGAGATCCTGATTTCTTCAGGTCAGCATGCTATTCTTCTGATTTCTGCCGCAAAAGCATGATTCAGCAGTTACGATTCGGCTGTTACGATTCGGCTGTTCAGCTGTTCAGCCGGTTCTTGACAAAACGGAAGGTCTGTGTCATACTGAAACGGATTCAGGCTGAGAACATACGTGAGTACGGAAGAGGTAGTGAGCCAGAGACGGAACGCCGCCGGCTGAGAGCGTTGCGCATGAACCTTTCGGAAGCTTCAGTATGGGAGCCTTTTGGCGAAAAGCGCGCAGCTGCGCGCGGTAAGCCGGATGCCCGCGCAGCAGAAGAAACGCGCAGCAATGAGTGCAGAGCAGACAGATGCTCTGAAATAGGGTGGTACCGCGATGCAACATCGTCCCTTGTCAACACGCAGGAGACGGTGTTTTTTATTTTGTCAGAATGCAGAAAAAAGAAACGCCTGCTCTGATCTGAAAGGAGAACCGAAATGAAGGATAAAATGAATGAAATTTTATCAGAGGCGAAAGCCGGGATCGCAGCCGCCGCCAGTGAAGGCGAGCTGCAGAACGTGAAAAGCGCGTACGTGGGTAAGCAGGGCTCGCTGACCCTGCTGATGAAGGAGCTTCCCAGGCTGGATCCTGCGGAGCGCCCCGAGATGGGAAAGCTGATGAACCAGGTCAAAAATCAGATCACGCAGCTGATCGATGAAAAGAGGATGGAGCTGAAGCTGAAGGCTTCCGAGGTGTCCCCGGATTTTGACTGCTCTGTTCCCGGGATCCTTCCTCCCGCAGGGGGGCTGCATCCCATTACCCAGATGTGCTATGACTTAAACGACGCCTTCCGTTCCATGGGATTTGAAATTTTCCAGGAGGATGAGATCACCAGCGAGCTGTACGCCTTCGACAAGCTGAATTTCCCCCAAAACCATCCGGCGAGAGAAAGCATGGATACCTACTGGCTGGAAGGACATGACAGCGGCAACACGAATGAGAAGCTCTGCCTCAGACCCCATCTGACCGGCGGAAGTGTCCGCTATATGCAGACGCACAAGCCTCCGTACCGCTTCGTATATCCGGGACGGGTATACCGCAACGAGACCACGGATTCCCATCATGAGAGAGCCTTTTTCCAGTACGAGGCCCTGATCGTGGATAAGGATATTACTTTTACCTCAGGCAAGGTGATGATCAAGAGCATTCTGAGCAAGGTGTTCGGCACGGATGTGCCCGTAAGGATGCGCGCCGGCTTCTTCCCCTTCGTGGAGCCGGGCTTTGAGATCGACATGCAGTGCCAGGTCTGCGGCGGAAAGGGCTGCAGCGTCTGCAAGCATGTGGGCTGGATCGAGGTCATGCCCGGCGGCTCGCCGCATCCCAACGTGCTGCGCGCGGCAGGACTGAACCCGGACGAATATACCGGCTTCTATGTGAACATCGGTCTGGACCGGCTGGTCATGATGCGCTACGGCGTGGACGACGTGAGACTGTTCCACAGCGCCGACCTGAGATTCCTGAAGCAGTTCAGATAAAGGAGAGCGCGGCGGAACACAAGCCTTTGCGGGGGCTTCGTTCCGTGACGCTCCGGAATGGAGGATGAAATGAAATTATCATTATCTTGGATCAGGGATTATGTGAAGCTCCCTGAGGATATGGACCTGAAAAAGCTGGCGTACGACCTGACCATGTCCACCGTGGAGGTGGAGGACGTGGAGGACCTGGCGCGCCGCTTTGACAGGATGGTTATCGGTATCATCGAAAAAATCGAGCCCCATCCCAACGCGGACAAGCTGAGGGTATGCAGGGTGGATATCGGAGACGGAGAGCCGAAGGATATCGTCTGCGGCGGGATCAACCTGGAAGAAGGGATGCGCGTGGCGGTTTCCTGCCCCGGCGCGGTGGTGCGCTGGCACGGCGAGGGAGAGCCTGTGGTGATCAAAAATTCCAAACTCCGCGGCGTGGCCTCCTACGGCATGATCTGCGCTTCGGATGAGATCGGACTGGGCGACCTGTTCCCGGCCTCTCAGGAGGCGGAGATCCTGGATCTGTCCGCGTTTGAGGTTCCTGCGGGAACTCCTCTGGCGGACGCGCTGGACTTAAACGATGTGCTGCTTGAGATCGACAACAAGTCCATGACGAACCGTCCCGACCTGTGGGGACATTACGGGATCGCGAGAGAGCTCGCCGCTCTGTACAATCTTCCTCTGGCCAGGATCGAGCCCTTCCACACCGACGTGCAGTCGGACTTTCATGTAGAGATCGCGTCTCCGGACAGATGCAGCAGATATATCGGCGTGGAAATGTCCGGGATGGAGGTAAAGCCGTCCCCGTACTGGATGCAGAGCCGGATCTGGAAGGTGGGCATGCGCCCCATCAACGCGCTGGTTGACATCACAAACTACGTGATGCTGGCGACGGGAAACCCCACCCATGCCTTTGACGCGGACAACATCACGGACCACATCGTGGTAAGACAGGCAGAAGAGGGCGAAAAGCTTGTCCTTCTGAACGATAAGGAGATCGATCTGTGCGCGGACGATCTGGTGATTACCGATTCCGAAGGCCCGGTGGCCCTGGCCGGCGTGATGGGCGGCGCGAAGGATTCCATCCTTCCCGATACGAAGCGGGTCATCCTGGAGGTGGCGAACTTCGACGCGGCAGGCATCCGCAGGACGGCGCTGCGCTACGATAACCGCACGGAGGCTTCCGCAAGATATGAGAAGGCCATCGATCCGGAAAGATGCGACCAGGCCCTTGCGCTTTCCATGCAGTATTTCAAGGAGCTGTATCCGGAAATGCAGGTGACCGGATACTGCGACAATTATGTGAAAAAGCTGGAGCGCGCCCACATCGACGTGGATCTTTCCTGGCTGGCAAAGCGCCTTGGAAAAAATCTCTCCGACGATGTGATCCGGGCAAAGCTTGAACTGCTCGGCTTCGAGGTTCAGATCGAGGACGGCGTTATGCACGTTATCGCTCCCACCTGGCGCTCCACCGGCGACATTTCCATCAAGGACGACGTGATGGAAGAGGTGGCAAGGCTGTACGGCTATGACAATTTTGAAGCCACCTCCTTCACCACCTCCTTTGAGGGAGCCATCAACCAGAAAAAGCAGGATCTGATCCGTAACATCAAGGAATATCTGGCGATCCGCTGCGGGCTGCAGGAGGTTTATACCTATCCCTGGATGAACGATACGTTCGTAAACGCCATCCTTCAGGATACGGACGGCGTCCTGAAGCTGTCCACGCCGCCCGCGCCGGAGCTGAGCCATATCCGCTGCTCCCTGCTTCCCAACCTCTGTGAAGCGGCTGCGAAGAACGAGCGCTATTTCGACGACTTCTCCATTTTTGAGGAGGCGCAGGTATTTTTTGACCGGAATTACAGCTCCCCCTACGATGAGACGGAGTCCCTTCCGGAGCAGCGCAGGCATATCGCGGCGGCCTTTGCCAGCAGCGTGAAAAACATCGGCCAGCTTTTCCGGGAGACCAAGGGCGTCCTGGAATATATGTCCCGCTACACGCACATGGAGGCGCTTTCCTTCCGCAAAGAGGAAAAGCCCGTCTGGGCGGACCAGGTGGTCTGGCTGAACGTGTACCGGGGAGAGGAAAAGGTCGGCGATATGGGCCTTCTCGCCAAGAAGGCTTCCATGGACTGCGGCATCAAGAATCTTTCCGTGATGCTCTTTGAGCTGGATACGGAAAAGCTGCAACCTCTGAAGTCCAGAACCAACCATTTCACCCACCTTGCGGCCTATCCGGAGACCGATTACGACATCTCCATGCTGTTTGATTCCGGCGCCGCCTGGACGGACATTTATGACGCGGTGATGGGCAAAAAGAAGGCCAGCGCGCTTCTGAAGGAGGCCTCCTTCGTGGACGAGTACAGAGGAAAGCAGATCCCTGCCGGAAAGAAATCCGTCACCATCCGTCTGACCATCGGCTCGGAGGAGAAGACTCTGACCTCTCAGGAGATCGAAAACGCCGCGAACCAGGTGATGAAGAAGCTGGAGAAAAAAATGGGCGCGCAGCTGCGAACCCAGTAAAGAGCGCGAGACGCGGTCCGGAGAAGGGAGGTCTGGAGAATGGCAGCCTGGCGAAGGGCGCGATTACCTTTCACGGGGGAGGGGACCTGGCGAAATGTTCTGCGAATTTTTGATCGTTGACCATTCCGCAGGGTCTTCCGTGGAGTCCTTCCGCCCGGATACGGCTATAAAACGTAAAAAGCGGCTTTGTAACCGTACAAAAATCCATTTTTTACGGATCTAATTCCGGAAAATGCTGTTCTGAACCGTACTTTTTAAGGCGTGATACGGTTAAAAGATCGAAAAACCTGTTTTCAACCGTACCGGATAGCCCGAAAGTACGGTTACAGATGCGAAAATCAGGCATATAACCGTACTGTTGACAAAATAGTGGCAAAAAGTACGGTTAAAGATCGGGAAAGCTTCTTTTTAACCGTCAGTGAAGATTTTTTGTACGGTTATACAATGTAAATTCTTATTTTAAACCGTATCGGAACGTACAGGAAGGAAGCATCCGGCCCATCGCGATGCGATTGGAATGGCCGGATGCCGTTACAATTCTGCCGAAGGCTGAATTGTAACACTCAGCAAGGGCACAAGGGGAATTATAATTAGTGGCTGCACAATGCTTGACATCGGCGATTTCCCGTGTTATTTTCAGAGCATAAAAAGTGTACGCAGGATGTGGTACGCATCGTACGTTTATAAGAGAAACTGCCGCCGGGCAGTGCCCCGCTCCATTCCGCAGGCCTTAGAAGGGATGGAGACGGGGCTTTTCTTATCGACAGGAAAAATTTCCCTGTCGATAAGAAAAGCCATTGGATCGCACTGCGGTGGAAAGGAGGATGTCGCTTACGCGACCCACCGCAGGCGAAGAATCCCGCAAGCGGGATTCTTTATAAAAAAATTGGAAAAAAGGAAGGTTGAGAAAATGACAGAACAGAAGAGGAACAAAGCGGAAGGCGTTTTCCGGCCCATGCGCAGAAGCAGGCAGGAACTTTCCAGGGAGGAATGCGAAGCGATCCTGAAGGAGGGAACCTCGGGGGTGCTCGCCCTGCTTGGCGACGGGGATTATCCCTACGCGGTGCCGTTAAGCTATGTTTACGAGGACGGGAAAATTTATTTTCACTGCGCGAAGACCGGGCACAAGCTGGACGCCATCCGCAGGCAGGAGAAGGCTTCCTTCTGCGTGATCGGGCAGGATCAGATCCTTCCGGAAAAATTCACCACCTGCTTTTCCAGCGTGATCGTTTTCGGAAAAGTGCGGATCCTGGAGGAAGAAGGAGAGATCCGCAGCGCCGTCGCGAAGCTGGCGGAGAAGTATTCGCCGCAGGAGAGCGAAGAAGCCGTACAGAAAGAAATCGAGAAGGAATATCCCGCGCTGTGCATGCTGGAGCTTGTGACAGAGCACATGAGCGGCAAGCAGGGGATCGAACTGGTGCGGGAAAAGGAGAGAGCGAAACAGAAGGAGGATGCCTGAACGGGTCTGTGTGGATGGCGGCCCGGGAGAGGGGAGTGTGATGGCAGAAGAGAACTCGCATCCGCGATCTCTCTTCGCCCCGCCGTTACGCTCCGGAATGAGGATTTATTTATGAAAAAAAAGGACTGTCTTACGGATTTCGCCCGGTATGCTTCTTTGAACGTGGCAGGCATGATCGGGCTTTCCTGCTATATTCTCGCGGATACCTTTTTTGTGTCAAAGGCGCTGGGCGCCAACGGGCTGACCGCGCTGAACCTGGCGATCCCGGTTTATAATTTCATCAACGGAAGCGGGCTGATGATCGGGATGGGCGGAGGAACCCGGTATTCCATCCTGAAGGGACAGAAGAATGACCGGGCGGCGGATCAGGCCTTTACGGCGGCCGTTTTTCTGACGGCTGCGATCGCGGCTGTTTTCTTCCTGCTGGGTCTGACCGCGTCGGGGCCGCTGATCCGGCTTCTGGGGGCGGACGGTACGGTCTATGAGATGAGCCGCGTTTATCTGCAGGTGATCCTGCTGTTTTCGCCCATGTTCATGCTGAACAACCTGCTTCTGTGCTTTGTGAGAAACGACGGCGCGCCGCAGCGTTCCATGGCCGCCATGATTGGAGGAAGCCTTTCCAACGTGGTGCTGGACTATGTTTTCATGTTTCCGCTTGGCATGGGGATCTTCGGCGCGGTGCTGGCGACGGGATTTGCGCCCGTCATCAGCATGGGCATTCTGTCCCCGTTTTTCCTGAAAAAAAGGAACCGGTTCCGGCTGCGGCCCGTTTCGCCGGGAGGATTTTCTCTGCAAAGATTTTTCCATGGCGGCTGGCTGGGGCAGACGGGGCATATCCTTTCCTCCGGCCTGCCCTCCCTGATCACGGAGGTGTCCTCCGGGATCGTCATCATCGTATTCAACGCGGTGATCCTCGGGCTGCAGGGAAACACCGGCGTGGCGGCTTACGGCGTGATCGCCAATCTGTCTCTTGTGGTGATTGCCATTTACACCGGCATCGCCCAGGGCGTGCAGCCTCTGATGAGCGGCGCGCACGGAACGGGAGAGGAGGGCAGGGTGCGGATCTATCTGCGCTATGCGCTCATGACCATGCTCCTTTTGTCCGCGGCGATCTATGCCGGTGTGTTTTTCGGGGCGGGCGGGATCGCTGCCATATTCAACAGCGAAAAAAACACGCTGCTGCAGCGCATTGCGGAAACGGGCCTTAGGGTCTATTTTACGGGCTGTGTGTTCGCGGGCTTCAATATCGTGCTGTCCGTCTTTTTCACCTCCACGGAGCATGCGCTTCCGGCCCATATCCTTTCCCTGCTGCGGGGATTTTTCATCATCATTCCGGCGGCCTTCCTCCTGCCGCTTGCCTTCGGAATGACCGGCGTCTGGTGCGCCTTCCCCCTGACGGAGCTTCTGGTGAGCGGGATCGGGGCGGCGTTCCTGGTTAGGGCTTCTGCGGTCAGGCGCTGACCGGCAAGAAAGAAAGGCGTCCCGGAGAGGCACGAAAAAAGCGTCCCGGAAAGGCGCTTTGGGTCAGAACAGTTCCTTGACCAGGATATGCCGGGGAGAGCCGCCGTATTTTTTACAGGTTTTTGCGATCCGGTAGCCCTGAGAGAGAACGCTTCGCAGGCTGCTTTTGTTATTCGGATGGACGGTGCAGCACAGATAACGGAAGCCTTCTTTCTGAAGCTCTTCTTCCGCGGCTTCCATCAGCCGCCGCTGCAGATGAAAGCCGCGGAAGGCAGGAAGGACGGCGGCGGAATCCATATGGGCCACCTTCCCAAGCTCCGATTCCGGAAGGCCGATATCGCGGCCCAGATTTTCCTCATAGTCCTCGGGCGTGTTCGCGTCCGGCCCGGAATCCGGGCCGGGAACTGCTTTTCCGGACGGCAGGGGAATGGCGGTCAGGAAGACGCCCGCGGGCCGGCCGCTTTCCCTTTCCACCGCCATCCAGGCCGTTCCCCGGCCTTCGGCAAGCATTTTTCTGGTATATTCGTCGTTATCCGCGGCGAACCATTCCTTCTGTTCCAGCAGTTCTACGACGGTTCGGATCAGTGCTATGATGGTGTCAATGTCTTTTCGACCGCATTTTCGGATGTCAAATTCCATGTCGGTTTCCTTTCCTGTGTAATCCCTGCGCTGAAACGGTCACTGTCCATTTCCCGATAAGCCTTTGAAGAACAGCACGTTTTTTCTTTGAAGCTTTTCATCATATCCGACGATTTTTAATATCGTGCGGCGTTCCTTTGTGATAAAATCATAGGGTAGGGAAATAGAAAAGTCAAGGCGGCAGGAGGTGAAAGGAATGTGGAACAAACTCAATACTTTCCTGAACTGCGTGATGGGAGCTTTTGCCGGTGTGTTTCTGGCAGAAACCATCTATACATACTGGGATTATAAGACGCATCCGGAGATCTACGAGACGACATCAGCCCCCTGGTATACAGGTGTCCTGCTGTATGGCGTCATAACTTTGGCAGTTATCCTGGCGGCGCTGATCATTAAGCTTGTGATCAGGAAGCGGGTCGGGCAGCGGAAGAGATTCTGAAATAGACAATTCCCCATCCGGGTGTTATATTTTTTTTAAGATTTTATCAGGAATGAAACGGGGGAATGGAACATGAATATCGGCTTACTTCTGGGTGCGGCGGGGGTTTGTCTGATCCTGATCGGGATCATTGGCTTCGTCCTGATGTACAACCGGCTGCAGAGGCTTTCCGTAAAGGTGGATGAGGCCGCTTCCGGCATCGATGTGGCGCTGGAAAAGCGCTGGGACCTGCTGAACGAGCTGCTGGCGGCGGTTAAAAAATACCTCACTCATGAATATGAAACCCTGACCGGGGTAACAGCCCTGCGCAGCGGTACGGAAGCGGAAAAGCGGCGTCTGGATCAGCAGGCGGAGGCTTCGGCGGAAACCGTCCGCAGCATTGATCGGGAAATCGAGCTTCAGGGCAGGAATCTGGAAAAGATCCGGCGGCAGCTGGAGGAAGAGCGTGACAGGGGCGGCCGGTTCCGAAACCGCCGGGAGAATCCCGGCTCGCAGGAGCTGCTTCAGGGGGAGCGGCGTCAGGCCGGACGCAGGCGGACGGACGCCGTCAGCCAGAAGATAGGCGTGCTTTCTGCTGTCCACCGGGACCTGAGCGGAGTAACCGCCGGCATCGACGCGCTGTATGAACAGTACCCCCTGCTGAATTCCTGGATTTCCCTGGATCAGTATCAGCGCGGGGCTTTCCAGGCGGAGGAGCACCTGCAGGCAGCCAGACGGCTGTACAACGCGAACGTTTCCCTCTACAATCAGACCATTCGGACGATCCCCTGGGTCATTGTCGCCGCCCTGTGCCGTATGGAAGCGGCCGACTTCTACGAGGCGGATGAAAAGAAACGGGATTTTGAAGCGGACTTTGACTGAGACGCGGACGCCGGGCAGACAAACCGGCGCGGGTTTTCAGGCGCGGAAACGCTTCGGAATGGAGGGATCTATGGACGGGAAATCTTTGGAAGCCTTACAGAAAAGAGCCCGCAGCGCGTACTTCTGGGCGATTTTCTTTTCGGCGGCGGTATTTCTGGCAATCGTTTCAACGCTGCTTTTCTTCCTGCTGTCCAGCCGGACGGGTATGGCCTATCTGAAGGAAAGCCCTGCGGAAATGCTTGTCGGCGTGACCGTGCTGCCAGCCCTTCTGGCGGTGGCGATCTATTGCTTTTTCTACCATCTTTTTGTCAGAAAAACCTACGAAACCTTTGATCAGGCGTTCAAAAATACTTATGTGCTTCAGACGGTGCGGGAGCAGGAGGGGTTTGAAAAGCTGACCTATTCCCCCGCGGGCGGCTTCAGCTACAATGAAATCTATGACAGCATGGTGGTAAACAGCGGGGAAGCGAAATATTTTAAAAAGGAAGATCAGCTTGCCGGAACGCTGCACGCCATTCCCTTTTCCTGCTGCGACGTGGTTACCAGGTATCTGCGGTGCAATGGAAAAAAATCGGAGATCCGTACCATTTTTCAGGGGCAGATCATACGCTTCTCCCTCCCGGAAGGCTCCAAATGGAGCTTCGGGCATCTGCAGATTTTTGAAAAAGAATTTCTTTCCGACCTGAAAGGGCGCAGGGCCCCCTGTCAGATACAGACGGAAAATGAGGCCTTCAACGAGAGATTTGAGGTATTTGCCGCCGATGAGCACAATGCCTTCTATCTGCTCACCCCGCGGATGATGGAGCAGATCGTCCGTTTCGCGGATTTCGCGGACTGCCAGATCGCCCTTGCCTTTGTGGGAGCCATGCTGTATGTGGCCGTAGAACGCAGCCACAGCATGTTCAACGCTTCGATCCGCCGGCCTCTGGAGGAACAGCGCCGGCAGATCCTGGACGATGCGGATCTTATCAGGCGGGCGGAGGAGATGCTGATCCGGGAGACGGGCATCCTGCAGCAGATCGGATGATTCAATGCCGCCTGCGGCGGCGGAAAAAGAGGTAGCTATGGGAAAATTTTTCAGCGACGGTGTGGAAACGGCTCTGCAGTACATTTATTATGATAACCGGCTGCGGCTTCACCGGGGGCAGGAGGGCTTTGATCTTCTGGTAAAGGCATCCGGGGAGGGGGACGGGGATGCGGACTGCATCATGGCCCGCTGTTTAAGCGGTTATCAATATGTGTGGCCCGGGCATCATTTTCCGCAGGACGACAGACAGGCGGCAAAGCTGCTGCACCGCTCCATTGAGCGGGGAAGCGCCCTGGGGATTCTGATCGCGAAGCGAAGCGGCGCTCTCACGCCTGTCTGGCAGAAAAAAGCGCCGATCTCCTTACAGGAAGCCTTCCGGCAGGTGCTGGAAAAAGCGGCGGGGGGAGACGCTTTCTGTCAGTATACCGTCGGAAATACCTATTTCTGGTGGGATTTCCTCTCTATTGAAGGGAAAAACAGGAATGATTTTCCCAGTCAGGAGGCTTTCCGCGCCTATATGACTGAAAATATTACCAGATGCGAGGACTGGTTCTGGAGGGCTTTCAGAGGCGGTATGTACCTGGCGGGAAACAATCTGAGGCACTATTACGAGGCTGGAGACGAGGGGTATGTGGCCCCGCAGCCGGAAAAGGCGGCCCAGGTTTACCCCATAGGCGCCGAGATGGGATATCCGCCCCATCAGATTTTTCTTGCCAATGACCTGGAGGAAGCCGGAGAAACAGAAAAAGCGCATTACTGGAGGCTCCAGGCCGCAGAAGGCGGGCAGCCAGGCCTCTGGTATCAGATCGGCTGCAGCTTCGATACGGGAAGGGGCGTAGAGCAGGATCCTCAAAAAGCTTACGAGTGCTTTACCAGAGCCATAGAAGAAGAGAGCGATCCGTATGCTTACAATGCGGCGGGGCTGTATCTGTTTACAGGCCGGGGAACGGCTCAGGATCGGGTCAAGGCCTTTGCCTGTTTTTCCAGCGCCCTGCGGCTGCAGGAGGGCAATACCTTCGGCTATCCCTTTCTGTCCCAGTGCTACCTGGAGGGCATTGGTACAGCGCCTGACTACCAGCAGGCTCACCGCCTGGCATGGGAAACAAAGGATAAGCCCCGCAGCCTGTACGTGCTGGGACGCATCTACTGCGAGGGACTTGGGATGCCCCAGGATATCGCCATGGGCGTGGAATATTTGGACCGGTCCGGCCTTTCTGAGGCGGAAGAAGAGCGGAAGCATTATAAAAAGACACTCTTCGGGCGCTGGAAGCGGGTGAATTAGATATGAAAATAGCGGAAGTACAGGACAGAACGCCGGAGCTTCTTAGCCGGCTGCTGGAGATATGGGAAGCCTCCGTGCGGGCTACGCATCTGTTTTTATCGGAGGAAGAGATCGGAAGCATCAGGGAATATGTCCCGCAGGCACTGGAGGAAATCGCGCACCTGATCGCCGCGGAGGAGGAAACGGGCTGTCCGGCAGCCTTTATGGGGATAGAAGACGGTTCCCTGGAAATGCTGTTCATCGCTCCGGAGGAAAGAGGGAAGGGACTGGGAAAACGCCTGATCCGGTATGGGCTGGAGCATTATGACGTAACGAGGCTGGCCGTCAACGAACAGAACCTGCAGGCCAGAGGATTTTATGAGCATATGGGCTTTCGGGTTTACAAAAGGGCTGATTCCATAGTCGCCCCCACCCGTAAAACGGATGGCTCGGGACGCGGGTTCTATGCCCGCCCTACCTGGCCGCGCTTCAAAAGGTGGTTGTCATTAATCATCTTTTTCTTTTTATGCTTAAAATTTTCAGGGGCAGGCATGACTCGCAAAAATCATGCCTGCCCCTGTTTGGAACTATCTATTTCCCGACAACCCCCTTGGGGGTGGTCTATTTAATTTTACTGTGTACTGCTTGATAAGTGGAAACCTGTTGGCTCTAAAAGTACCCTATTCTTTTATTTTTTTCACTGTATAATCAGCCAGTCCGGGCTGGGCCTCCTTTTTGTGTCTCAATGGAGGTGAGAAGCATTGAGCGATAAGCCTGCGTCACCTGCCAGGGGACGAAAGAAAACCGCCCCGCCTGCCCAGCAGCCACCCCAGGAAGAAGTGGTGGT
>DXDD01000096.1 GCA_019115665.1 Candidatus Eisenbergiella pullistercoris
TGTTCAGACAGGTCTGCGCATTTACTGCGCAGACCGTACAAAAACGTACAGGAAGGAAGCATCCGGCCCATCGCGAAGCGATTGGAATGGCCGGATGCCGTTACTGTTCTGCCGAAGGCTGAACAGTAACCGGCAGACGCCTGCCGCCGCAAACAGGGAAATGCCGGTACTGAAAACGGCTTTTCCTTATGCTTTTTCTTCGACCGTTCCGATGATGCGTTCATCTGTGCCGCAGGCGGGAACCTCCAGAGTGACGCCAAAGGCTTCCAGAAGCAGTTCAAAACCGGCCCGGCCAATGGATGAGGGGGCGTAGACCTCCTTTGGAATTTCAATACATCCTCCGGGACGGATGGAGCAGATCAGGGAATGCAGAAGACTGACCCGTTCCTCCAGACTGTATTTTCCCTGCATCAGGAAAATGCCCGTATCTGCCTGGACCGCCGCGGCGGACAGCTCGTCAGGGGTAAGCCACTGCGCTCCGTCGGACGCGTTTTTTTCATCCGCAAGAATCCTGGTGAGGCCTGCCCTGCCTTCCGCCAAAGGAACAGAGGGAAGGGAGCGGGGATAGCGGTCCGGTTCCCCGTTCATCTGAAACAGAGCGGAAAAACACCGGGTTTCAAGGGTACGGATGAGCTGATAATCCCGCCATACTTCATTTTCATCCTCGCTGTAAAGGAGAATGTTGCCCGGAGCGCTGTCAAGATCCACCGTTTTCGGAAGCCGGAAATCTGAAAAGGCAGGAGAGAGGCTTCCTCCGGCCAGGGTTTTCAGGGAATGAAGAAGGGTCAGGACAGGATAGGAGTCCACCGTTCCGCCCTCCGGCGTGATGAAAAATTTGTTCATCAGAAATCCGTTGGTCCGGTATTTTTTCTTTTGGTCCCGTTCAAACGCGTCCGGATCAAGATAGGAATCCAGGGAGGCGTCGGTCAGATGATGGCCCAGCAGCCGGTCCAGCATGGATCTCTCAAAATGGCCGCCCATGGGCCTTGCGCCGACCTCAACCAGCACGGGGCCCGTTTCCGTCAGCATGTATTCTCCATGGCTCGGACCGTACCGGAAATCCAGCGCGTCCAGAACCCGATAGGCATATTCCGCCATTTCCGCGTGGCCGGCCTCCAGCCTGCGGAGAATCCGGGCATAATTATAGGCATTGCCGCTCTGTCCCCTGCGCACCTTGTCATAGACCCAGATATCCGTGATCCGGTGAACGCCGTTCCGGCTTACGGTGTTAATGATGTATTCCGTTCCTTCGATCCGCTCCTGCATGATCAGGCCGCCGTCCTTCCGGCCGAAATAATCCGCACCGGCAAATTCCGTTTCCGCGGCCCGGACGGCTTCCTCCTCGGAATTGCAGAAATGCAGGCCTGCGGTTCCCGCTCCGGCTACCGGCTTCAGGACCACATGAGAAACGCCGAGCTCCTTCCACCAGTCCCGGACCTCCTGCAGCGTATGGACGACCCTGCCGCGGATGCTGCGGAGCCCGTGCTCTCGCAGCGCTTCCTGCATCATGTCCTTGTTCTGGTGAAGCAGGCTGGAGGCGGGGGGATTGCCGGGAAGCCCCAGCGCCTGCGCCAGACGGTCCGCCAGAACCACGCCCATCTCGCTCCCCGCCACCACACAGGCGATATCATAGGGAGCAAGGGCGGTGAGCAGATGCTCAAAATTTCCGTCGTCCGGGATCTCGATGGTCCGGTCGGAAAGCTGCCTCCGGCAGGCGTCGCGCACCTTTTCATAGGAGGAACCCTCATCCAGGCTTCCTTCGATATGAGGATAGACGACGAGGGGGAGAAAACCCCGGTCAAGAATGTCCCGTTCATAAAACAGGGCGGTGGAAATCGCTTCTACGATGACGATTGCTTTCATGATTACGTGCTCCTTCTCTGTATTTTGCTGATAAAAGTATTTTTATTATAGCGGAGAAAAAAGAGGGAGTACAGAAAAAGCGGGCGAGCGGGAGAAAAGCTGCGGAAGCGGCAGGGATGGGGGCGGGATTGATGCCGAAAGAAATGAAAAAACCACTGGAAACAAACGTATGTTTGCGGTATAATGATTACATTAACCGCCGTCGCCGGCGGCAGAAAAGGAGATAACGATATGAACGGGCAGAAGATCACAGCAAAAGAATCCGGACCCTGCGTCCTTTCCATAGATACGGCTCATCCCCGGGAGCCGCTGGGGGATCTGTTCGGAATCTTTTTTGAGGATATCAACCACGCCGCGGACGGCGGCCTCTATGCGGAGCTGGTGCAGAACCGCTCCTTTGAATTCGCGCCGGTGGACAATCCGCAGTACCATCCCCTCTATGCGTGGGAAAAGGCGGAGGACGGGGCCGGAGCCTGCCTTGAGATCGAAACGGAAAGGCCCTTTCATCCGAACAGCCCCCATTATCTTTCGCTGAGGGCGGAAGGAAGCGGCCGCGCGGGGATCCGGAACCTGGGCTTCGGAGACGGCATTTTTCTGAAGGAAGGGGAAAACTACCGGTTCGCCTGTTATGCGGCGGTTCCGACAGGAGAAGCCTGCCCGCTTTTTCTCCGGGTGGAGGAGGACGGCGGAGCGGACTGCGGCGCTGCCGCCGAACTCACCGTTTCCGGGAAGGAGTGGAAGAAGTATGAGCTGCTTCTGACCGCGCGGCGGACGGTAACGGCAGGGAGGCTGGCTCTGACCGTCCCGGGCGGGAAGGGGCTGCTGCTGGATTATGTCTCCCTGTTCCCGGAAAAGACCTTCCGCGGCAGGAAAAACGGCCTGAGAGCGGACATCGCGCAGCTGCTTGCGGACATGAAGCCTAAGTTCATGCGTTTTCCGGGAGGCTGTCTGGTGCATGACGGCTCCCTGAACCCGGAGGACCGGGATTCCATGTACCGCTGGAAAAACACGCTGGGCGAGCCGGAGAACCGTCCGGCCAGAAGGAGCAACTGGGGCTATAATCAGACGCTGGGACTGGGCTATTATGAATATTTTCAGTTCTGCGAGGACATCGGAGCGAAGCCGCTTCCCGTCCTTCCCGGCGGCTATGATCCCCACCATCAGCGGATCACGCCCCTGGATGAGATGGGACCGTGGATCCGGGACGCCCTGGATCTGATCGAGTTCGCCAACGGCGGGACGGATACCGAATGGGGAGCATACCGCGCGAAGCTGGGCCATCCCGCGCCCTTCGGGCTGGAATACTTAGGCGTCGGAAACGAGGAAGTCGGAGACGTTTTCTTCGAGCGCTACGCGCTGATCCACCGGGCGGTGAGAGAAAAGTATCCCGAGATCAAGCTGATCAATACCGCAAGCCCCTTCGCGGCGGGGACGGAATATGAGCGGGGCTGGAAGAGCGCCCTGGAAAACGGAAGCGATCTCATCGACGAGCATTACTATATGGCCCCCGAGTGGTTTCTTGCGAACCATCACCGTTACGACGATTTCCCGAAAAACGGGCCTAAGGTATTTCTGGGAGAGTACGCTTCCTGGGGAAATACCTGGTACAACGCGCTGGTGGAGGCCTCCTATATGACGGCCCTGGAGCGCAATGCGGCTTCCGTGGGGCTTGCCTGCTACGCGCCCATGCTGGCGAATGCTTCCTATGTGAACTGGCGTCCCGACATGATCTGGTTCGACAACCGCAGAGCATACGGTACGGCCAATTATTATGTGCAGAAGCTGTTCATGAACCATCAGGGCAGCAGAAGGCTGGAGATTTCCGCGGAGAACTGCGGCGTGGTCAGAAGTACGGCCCCGGAATACAGAGGAAGGATCCGCCTGGAGGGCTATGAGACAAAATCCCGCTTCGAGGACGTATCTGTCCGGAATCTGGATACGGGAGAGACCCGTTTCTTCGGAAGCTTCCTGACGGAAGCGGGAGAGCACGCCTGGCTGGAGAGCACAGAAGAAGGCGCGGAGCATGAGAGCTGGGAGAACTATGAGATTTCCCTGAAGGCCTGCGAGCTGGAGGGCTGGAAGGGCTTCCAGATCCTGTTTGGCTGGAGGGATGAGGACAATTATCTGGCCGCCACCTTCGGCGGCTGGCAGAATCTGGATCTGTTTCTTCACAGGCAGATCGGCGGAAAGGGCTGCGATCTGACGGAAGGGTGGTTTCAGGCGGAACCGGGGAGGGTGTATGACCTGAAGCTCCGGGTACAGGACCGCAGGATATCCGTGACCATCGACGGGAACGAGTACCTTTCTGTCACGGAGCGTC
>DXDD01000097.1 GCA_019115665.1 Candidatus Eisenbergiella pullistercoris
TCCTTTGGGATTCCTACAATCTTTCTCGTTTTATCGTCAACGCCAAAAATGATCTTTCCGCCGTCGCCATTTGAAAAAGCAACGACCGTTTTCATATATTTAAAGCTGTCTTTTGGTCTTTCTGCTTTGAACTCTATATTTTTCGACTCTCCGGCAAGAATATCATCGTTTATCATAAAAATCACTCCTTGAAACATTATTCTGCCTTGAAATAGATAACGCCAGTATACCTCCTCCATTTTTCAGGCTCTATTTTAAACAAATTCAGTTTATCACACAGGAAGTTTATTTGTGAACATCTTTTCTTTGCATTTTAGCCGGCACGAGAGGAAAGGAAACAGACCTTTCCTTTCACCCCCGCCCGATCCCCGCGATCCAGTCAAACACGCCCGCCATGTCCAGTCTCCCGAATCCGAAAGTCCGGTTCGGGTAGCTCTGGGCGGCGTCCCGCGCCGCCCCGCGCACCAGAAAGCTGATGAGCTCGGTGCCGTTGATATCAGGATAATTTCCATCCGGCACGCACCACTGCAAAAGCTGGGCGCAGCCTCCCGCCGCCACGGCGGCCGCAAGCGACGTGCCGGAGGCGGACGCCACGACGGCGCTGCCCCGCAGGGTTCCGGACGCGGTGGAAAGATCCACGCCGGGGGCCGCAAGCTCCGGCTTGATCCTGCCGTCCAGGGCAAAGCCACGGCCGGAATTTATATAAAAGCTGTTGTTCCTGCTGTTATAGGCGGACACGCCCAGAACGTCCTGTGCATAGGAGGGAGAGGTCAGGGTGGAATCCGGATTGGGGCGCAGGAACTCCACGCTTCCCTCCACGAACTGCCGGATGGGAAGCCACATCTGAAACGCGCCGTAGCCAGACGCCTCCTGCACCAGCCGGAAGGTCCAGATGCCTGCCGCGGGCTCCTCCAGACGGATCACCGCCACCTCGCTTCCGGTCGCCGGATCGTTTAACTGATAATCGATGCGGATCCTGCTCCTGCCGTAGATGAAGGAATACTCCACCTCCCGCTCCAGCCGGCTGTTTATGACCGGAATCTCCTCCCCGCCGGGAGAGCGGACCATGACGGAAAAATAGGAGGGAAGATTTCCCCAGATTTCCATCAGGAAGCCCCTCGTTCCTTCCCCCACGCGAACCTCGATTTCCTCCGATTCCCTCTCCGTCACGGTTCCCGCATAGTGGTGCGCCGTATTCCCCTCGTTTCCTCCGGAAACCACAACCGCCCGGTTGATGTCGGAGCCCACCTCGGAAAGGTAGCGGGAAAGCGCCGAATTCGACCGGTGATCCCCGAAGCTTCTGCCGATTCCCAGACAGATGCAGACCGGCCGGACAAAGGGAACCGCGAAGGAATTCAGATATTTGACCGCAAGGACGATATCGTTGGACTCATAGGCGGGAACGCCCTCCGGGATCAGATAAAAATCCAGCAGGTACTGTTTGGCCTGCTTCAGCTTCACCACCACAATGTCCGCCTCCGGCGCCGCTCCCAGGAAGTCGATCCCATCGTTTACGGCGCTTCCCGCGGCGACGGAGGCCATTCTCGTCCCGTGGCCGTTCTCATCCGTAACCGGCACCGCTTCCAGAGGATTTTCCAGAGAAAGCGCCGCATTGATCTGCTCTCTCGTGTATTCGCTGCCGTAATAAAAACCCGCCGGCGGCGTTCCCGTCTGATCGGTCTGATCCCAGATCGCCAGGATCCGGCTGCTTCCGTCCTGACGCCGGAACACGGGGCTTCGGTAATCGATTCCCGTATCCGCGAAACCGATCACCACGTTTCTTCCCGTCAGGAAAAGCGGCTCCCCCTGCAGCTGCGTAATCCCGCCTGCATTCAGCGGCTGCGGATCGAAGCGCTGCCCCTGCGCGCCCCATACGAATTCTTCCGCGAGGCCGTATAGCTCCGTCACATAGCGGTACTGATAGCCGGAAAAAGAAAGGGGCGGCAGGCTCCGCCGGTTAAAGTAAACCGACCAGAGCCTGCCGCTCACCGGCACAGAGCAGAAGGCCCCGCCGGATACCTCTTCCTCCAGCGTGCCTTCCGGTAAAATATAATAGGTGAGAAAATCCTGAAAATCCTCGGAAAGGATTCTATCCCTGCAGGTCATAACGGGCGCTCCCGTTTTCTTATATCCTATGACGCTTCCCCGTTACTGGTGCCTCCGCCTGGTCACATCAGCGCCCGTCAGCTGCCGTCATCCGCACGGAGAACTGTTTTCCCCGGATGCCCGTTAACACCGCGCACTCAGACGCCCGTGGAAGCCGCGTGCTCCGGCAGCGCGTAGCCCGCTCCCCGGATCTCGATCATGGGGCCGCCGGTTCCTTCAATGTAGTCCTTCGTGATGGTCACTCTGCCGATGTTGTCGTCCTTCGGAATCTCATACATGATATCCAGCATGAAATCCTCGATGATCGCGCGCAGCGCCCTCGCGCCCGTATCCTTCTTCATGGCCTTGTCCGCGATGGCTTCCAGCGCGCCGTCGTCAAATTCCAGATCCACCTCGTCCAGCGCCAGCAGCTTGTGATACTGCTTGAGGATCGCGTTTTTCGGCTCCTTCAGGATCCGGATCAGCATCTCCTTCGTCAGCCCCTGCAGGGTGCAGACGATGGGAAGCCTTCCCAGAAATTCCGGGATCATGCCGAAGGCCCTCAGGTCCTCCACCGTCACCCTGGAAAGGATGTCCGGATCTTTGTCATATTTATCCTTCAGCTCGCTTCCGAAGCCCATGCTGGACTGCTTCGTCAGCCGCTGCTTGATCACGTCCTCCAGATCCGGGAACGCGCCGCCGCAGATGAACAGGATGTTCTTCGTGTTCACCGTGGCCAGAGGCACCATGGCGTTCTTGCTGTTCGCGCCCACCGGCACCTCCACCTCGCTGCCCTCCAGGAGCTTGAGCATCCCCTGCTGTACGGATTCCCCGCTCACATCCCGGGAGGTGGTGTTTTTCTTCTTGGCGATCTTGTCGATTTCGTCGATGAAAATGATGCCCTTTTCCGCCCGCTCCACGTCGTTGTCCGCCGCGGCCAGAAGCTTGGACACCACGCTCTCGATGTCGTCTCCGATGTATCCCGCCTCTGTCAGGCTGGTGGCGTCCGCGATGGCCAGCGGCACGTCCAGAAGCCTCGCCAGGGTTTTTACCAGATAGGTCTTTCCGGAACCGGTGGGGCCGATCATGAGGATGTTTGACTTCTCGATCTCGATATCGTCCATGGTGTTCGTGGCCACACGCTTATAGTGATTATAAACTGCCACGGAAATGATCTTCTTCGCCTTCTCCTGGCCGATCACGTACTCGTCCAGACTGGCCTTGATCTTATGCGGGGCGGGAATATTTTTGATATTGAAAACCGGCTCCTTTTCCTTCTCCTTTTCCTTCGCCTTCCTCTTGATCTTCTGCTTGTTCGGGATCCCGCCGCTTCCCTGCAGGTCGGACAGGTTCACGAAGCTGATGTTGGGATATTTTCCGTCCTTATGCATGTTGTTGAGCATGTTCATCACCTGGGGGTTGTTCAGAAGCCCCTGATAATCGAACTGGCTCACCGTATCCATGGTGCGGTGCATGCAGTCCTCGCAGACGCAGATATTGTTGGGAAGGTGGTACATCTTTCCCGCCTTGCTTTCCGGCCTGCGGCAGATGAAGCACACGTCCTCGTATTTCGATTCCTTATCGTCCGTCTTTCTGCCGTCCTTCTCCGCGCTTTTCCCATTGTCTTCCGCCGACTTTTCTTTCTCCGGATCAGTTTCGGAAGCCTCCTTCACTTTTCCGCCCTCATCCGTCCCGGAAGTCATTTCCTTTTTATTTTCGTCTTCTCTATTTTCAAAATCGTTCATTTGCGTTCCTTTCCGCTGCCATACGGCAGGCATATCCCATGCTTCCTTAAAACTGTTTTCATTATAAAACATGGTCTACTGACGCACAAGTGAACTTTCTATAAAAACAATAAAGGAAAATAACGCTTATCCTGTCCGCATCCTTACTTTCTGCCCTTTGCGAATACAGCTATTCCTGCCACCGCCAAAAATGCCTGAGACGCCGGCATTGCTATCCATACTCCGTTCATTCCCATACAGGAAGAAAAGGCAATCAGGGAAACCGGCGTAAACAACAGTGGATCCAGATATACCAGTACATTGGATATCCCGGCCCTGCCAGAAGCATAACAACAGGAGCAGACATACTTCACCACGGCTTTTAAAAGATAGGATGCCGAGTATATCATAAATCCGCTTTTCATCATCTTCCCGGCAGCATCGGACACATGAAACAGTACCGGCATGACTGTAATCCATAAAGGCGTCAACGCTGCAAATGCCGCCGACAGAATGAAAAGGATCAGCAATGCGGTTTTCATCGCGTGTTTTTTCTGTCTTTCATCGCCGGAACCGGTACAGTAGCTTATGACCGGCTGTATCCCGTCGCATACTCCCTGAAAAATGTAGTCAAATGTATATACCGCATAACTCATCACGGCATACGCCGCCACGCCGGCTTCTCCGCCTGTATGCAATGCGGCATAATTTGTAAACATCAGAACCAGAGAAGGAACAAAGTTGATCCCGAAAGGTGCAGCGCTGTTTCTGATAATTTCCGAAATCAGATGCCGGTCCGGCTTTGCATCCCGCTCCTTCCTGACTGAAAAAAAGCCTCCTGCCGCTACAGCAAACTGTGACAGGACCGTCGCCGCCGCCACACCATACATCCCCAGCGGATCCACAAGAAAAATGTCCAACAGGATGTGCAGCGCGACACCCGCAAAAGAATAGAACATGCCAAGCACAGGATTCCGATCATTTCTCAGGATAACGACTATCCCGGCTCCGCATATCTGTACGGAAGCGCCCGCTGATATCATAACGGCGTATTGCTCCGATAAGAAAAGAACATTTCCCTCTGCCCCCATCCCCTTCAGCAATGGCGTATATAAAAACAGGAGGAAGAAAGACGTTATAATCCCGGCGACAGGAAGCAGCAGCAGCGTTGTGTTTTTAATGATTTCGGCCTGCCTGTTTTCCCCTTTTCCCCTCAAGTCGTTCAGAAGAACGGAACCGCCCATCCCTATTCCCGTGCCGAGCGCCGCGGTCAGGGCCACGATCGGCCATACGATATTGATTGCCGCAAGGCCGTCGTCTCCCATGATCCTTCCGATAAACAGCCCGTCAATGTTGGCATTTGTTCCGACGATGACCATGGAAATAACGGCTGGTATCATGTATTCCGATAACCGAAAGGTTACGCTGCTTTCCTGACGGGCTATTTCCTTTCCCCGCTTCATCTTCCCGTCTGTCCCATCCTGGGAAGAGCGCCCATCCGGTCATATCCCGCGCCGAACCGGGTGATTTTCACGGTATCCCCCTTTATTGAGAATACATCAAACGCTGTTTCCGTGATCGTTCCGACCTTCCGTTCCGGACAGGACGGACACCATGCCCATGCGCATGCCGACTGCGTTGTAACCGTCAGAATACCATCGTCATAGAGCAGGTTGTCATAATGGACGTGTCCCGCTATATGGCAGACAACATTTCCTGCTTTCTTCATCGCAGCATGAAGCCTCGGCCCGTTTATCAGATCATAATATGGCTTGATCCCTGCAGGATATCCCTCCGAACCGTATATTCCCTGATTGCAAACCGGCCCGTGACAGACTACGATCACATATCTGTCCGTATGAAGCGCCTCTTTCTCAAACCATCCGGCCTGCCTGTCCGATACGGCGTACATCCATCCCTGATACTGTCCGTTTTGATCCTGTCTGTAATCCCCGTCGCTCACATCCAGAAATACGAATCGGAAACCGCAGCCCGCCGGATCGATATAGTAATAATTGTCCCGGCCGGGGGCATATTTCATGCAGATATCGTGCATTTCCTCCGGCAGGATCACATATTTCCTGTTATCCCATCCCTCATCCGTACAATTTCCCAGAGCGTTGTCATGATTCCCCACGCAGCTGTAAACCGGCACGGACAGGGCGTACAGGGCGTCCATATATTCTCTCTGGCTCTTCCGAATGACTTCCGGATCCGGATGGTAATCATTGCCGATATCTCCCCCGTTGATAACCATACGGATGTCCGGGCACCTGTCAAGGATATACTGGATGGAGCCTGCCGCATCAACAGCATGTTCATATTCAGTCATACCCCTGACCCTTCCCTCCCTCACAGAAAACTCATTCATCCTGTTATGCGGATCGGTTATAAAAAGAAAATTTAAAGGCGCCTGAAATTTGTTGATCGCATCGATCTTTTCCTGGTAATGATCCGTAAGATATGTGATATCCTTCATAAGCATGTCCTCTATGTTGATTTTCCTTTCTCCCGCGATTCCCTTTCTCTGATTTCCGGTAAATATCCAATGTTATCGATCACCGTTTCCGTATATCGCTTCAGGATCCGTCTGTCCGCTTCCTTATCGGCCACTCCGATCGCCTTTATTCCTCCGTTCCTGGCAAATTCCATGTCCGTTACGGTATCTCCTGCCATAACCAGCTCTTCTTTTTTCATGCCGTATTTCTTTATAATCTCCTGGATGAAATAGGGATCCGGTTTGGGATGTCCTTTGCCATCATCCGTATATATTTCATCAAAATACTGCCTTATTTTCAGCTCGTCAAGACATCTGCCGGTTATCTCACGGCAGTCCGTTGTGACCAAAAATATCCTGACGCCGCTTTCTTTCAGCCTGCGAAATACCTCATCCATATCCGCACATGCGGGAATGATCTTACCCGCCTCCATGCTGTTGCGAAATGCCTCCAGCGTCAATTCGTCCATCCTGTCCGCATCCATCCCGCCTTCTTCCAGAACATTTTGAAAGGCTTCCGAGAGCTGAGCATATGTGCCCCGGTATATCAGCCCGCATATGCCGCTGTCCAACCCTGCGGCCTCCATCATCCTGTCTTTCATTCCGGGAGGGGCTTTCCTTTCTCTCAAAATATACTCGACGGCATGCTCCGTTACCGGCCTCCAGAAACTGTCAAATTTTAATAAAGTCCCGTCCTTGTCAAAAATAATCCCCTTCATTTTCAGTCCAATCCTCTGCTTCAGGATACCCTTATCCCTTAATGCCTCCCACGGAAACGCCCTCCATGATGTATTTCTGGAACAGGATGAAAAATAGAATGGGCGGCACGATCGCGAAGATCAGAAGCATCAGGTATTCGTCGATGGGAAGCGTCTTTTCCATGTTCAGAAGCGCCAGTCCGATGGGATGCAGCTCCCTATTTTTCAGGATCAGAGAGGGCCAGAGGAAGGATCCCCACCCTCCGACGACCGTGAAGATCGCGACGGACATGAATACCGGCTTGCTTAACGGCATGATGATCTTCCAGAAGATGGTCAGCTCGGAGCCGCCGTCCACGCGCGCCGCTTCCAGATAGGTTTTGGAGATCCCGTCGAAAAAGCTCTTAAACAGAAGCGTATTGAACGCGTTTCCTCCCTGCATGATCCAGAGCGGAAGGTAGGTATCCATCATGCTGATCCCGAAGATTCCATTCGTCAGGTTGATAAACAGCGGCACCATGCCCAGGTTGCTGGGCATCATCATGGACCATAAAACCACCGCCAGCGCCGCCTTCGTTCCTGCGGGCTTCAGGCGGGAGAGCACATAGCCGCCCAGTCCGCAGCAGAACAGGGAAAACGCCACGTCCCCGGCCACCATCACGAAGGTGACCAGATAGGTCCTGCTCAGCTTTCCCTTTGCCCAGACGCGCCCGATCTTGCCCAGGTCAAAATGCTCCGGAAGGAGCGTGGGCGGCACCTGCATGAATTCCTGCGTTCCCTTGAAGGAGGAAATCATCATCCACAGGATCGGCAGAAAGAATGCCATGCTGACGATGATAAAAAAGATCACCAGAAAAGCCTGTATGATTTTCGCTTTTTTCTGGCGCATTTCCACATCCAGGATAATGCTTGTCCGGTTTTCATTCCCTTTTTTCAAAACACTCTTCCCCTTTCCTAATTCTCCGCGTTGATCTTCTTTTCCAGCTTAAAATAGAACAGCGTCAGCACGACCAGCAGCAGGAACATGATCACATTTACCGCAAGGGCGTTTCCGATCTTGAAATACTGGAAGGCGTTGCGGTAGGCCAGAAGCCCCAGAGACATGGACGCGTTGTTCGGCCCTCCGCCTGTCATGACGAGCGGCTCCTCCATGATCTGGAAAACGGAAATGATCTGTCTGACCAGATTTAACAGCAGGATGCCCGATACCTCGGGAAGCATTACATAGCGGATCCTCTTCCATATGCCGGCCCCGTCCATCAGGGCGGCCTCGTAAAGCTCCCGGTTCACTCCCTGCAGTGCGGCGAGGTACAAAAGCAACGTCCCTCCCATGGATTTCCAGGTTGAGGAGATCAGGATCAGGGGGATCGTCATATTGGCGTTCTGCAGCCATACCTGGGGTTCTATGCCGAACCAGCCGAGCAGCATGTTCAAAAGGCCGCTTCCGTTCGGATAATACATATAATACCAGAGCATGGAGATCGCTATGCCGGGCGCCATGCTCGGCAGATACATGGCGAAGCGGAAGAAGCTCTTTCCCCGCAGCACCTCGTTCAGCATCACCGCCAGCACGAAGGGAACCCAGTATCCGATGATCAGAGACCAGAACACATAGAGAAGGGTATTCAGAAGTGTCCGCAGAAAACCGGTATCCTTCAGAATGATCCTGTAATTTTTCAGCCCCGCGAAGCCGGTCGGCGTATAGCCCTGCATGTCAAAAAAGGACCAGATGATTCCCTGTACCGTCGGCATCCAGAGCGTATAGGTAATACATACAAGAAAGGGCAGGAACAGAATCCAGCCGCTCAGATTTTTTTTCATCTTTCGTTGTTTTTTCATGATATTCCCTGTCTTCTTAAAAAACAGGCAGGTACGCCTGCACGAGCGAACCTGCCTGCCCCGCCTGTTGGTTTTCAGTTTTCATTATCCAGATAATTGATCTGGTAATCGTTTGCCGCTTTTTCCAGAATGGACGGGATATCCGCGTTCTGATCCTGCAGCACCTGCTGGATGCAGCTATCCAGAATGCTGTACAGCTCCTGCGCGCATACTTCCGGCTCCGCATGAATATTCACATCGCTGAAGTCCAGATAGCTGTCAAAATTTTTCATATCCGCCGTCGCGTATTCCTGGTGCAGCGCCGTCTCCTTGTCATAGGTGTCGCCGCTCTTCCAGATATTGAACCAGAGCTGATCCAGGATCGGCACTCCCTTTTCCGCCTGACGCTGAAGCGTGGATTCGTAATTCGCTTCCGCTTCCTCCGTCATCTCGGGGCCCGCGCCGTTGAAATCAAGCCATTTGAAAAGCGCATCGTATTTTGCCGGGTCCACGCTGGAAGGGATCAT
>DXDD01000098.1 GCA_019115665.1 Candidatus Eisenbergiella pullistercoris
GAAGTCCCGCGGCGTCTATGAGACCCCCGGCGGAACCATCCTCTACGAGGCGCATCAGCAGCTGGAAGAGCTGATCCTGGACCGCGAGACCACCACCATGAAGCTGGACATGGGCAACAAATTCGCTCAGATCGTATACGAAGGAAAATGGTTCACCCCTCTGCGCGAGGCGGTGCAGGCCTTCATTGAGAAGACCCAGGAATATGTGACCGGCGAAGTGAAGTTCAAGCTGTACAAGGGCAACATTATCAAGGCCGGGACCACCTCTCCCTATTCCCTGTACAACGAGTCCATCGCTTCCTTCACCACCGGCGACCTGTACGACCATCACGATGCGGAAGGCTTCATCAATCTGTTCGGCCTTTCCTCCAAGGTACGCGCCATGAAGCACCGGGAGCTGGAAAAGGCGGGAAAATAAGCATCGTCGGACAAAAAGATTTTCAGAGGGCGGCGCGTTCATGCGCCGTCCTCTTTCTATAAGGAGAAAATTCACAATGAATGTTGTTTTCATTCTGATCCTTTATGTTATAATAGTAAATATCGTAGGATTTGCCGAAATGGGCGCTGACAAGCGCCGCGCAAGGAAAGGCGCCTACCGGATCCCGGAGGCCAATCTTTTCCTCACCGCCGTCATCGGCGGAAGCATCGGCTGCATCATCGGCATGTATGCTTTCCGGCATAAAACCAGACATCTGAGCTTTGTTTTCGGCATGCCCGCGATCCTGATCGTACAGCTGGCAGCTCTGGGATACCTTCTCTTTGCCGCGCCGATCCGTTTCACCTTTATGTAAAAACAGAATCTGCTAAGGAGAACCAGCGTGACGGCATGTCCGCGCTGACGCTCCGGAATGGAGGCTTTTATGCATCTTGCGGTATGCGACGACAACATCGCGGACAGAAAACAGATGGAGCGGCTCCTTGGCCGCGAATCCGACCGGCGGCTGAATACCACCGGCGTACTGTATGTGGATTCCTTCGGAAACAGGGACGCCATTCTGACGACGCCCATGATCTACGACGGGCTTTTCATCGATATGACGGAGGATGGAAGCGACGCGGTAGAGATCGCCGGCAAGCTCCGGGAAGCCGGCAGCGTTCTTCCCATCGTATTCTGCTGCTCCAGGATCGACTACCGGAAGTCGCCGTCCCTTCCGGACAACTGCTTTTTCCTGGACAAGCCCGTTCATCCCGCCGAGCTTGCCGCCATGTGCGACCGGCTCCTTGCCATCAAAAAAAGCCAGGTAAAACGGTACGAATTCCGTTCCCTGACAGAAACCTTTTATCTGGAAGAAAAGGATATCATGTATGCCTGGCCGGTGGACGACCAGACGGTCCGCATCCGCCTGACGGACGGATCGGAAAAAACATCCGTATCCACTCTCTTAAATTTCTGCGCCAACCTGGGCTTCGATGTGGACAGCTCCAACCGGGGCATCGTCAAAGCGGATATCGGCTACATCCGCGTCAGCCCGTCCGGGCTTCTGGCCATGATCGGCTGCTCCTGCGCCGTAAGCCTGAAGCACGTGGCAAAGATCGGATTTTTCGACCTGACCATGACGGACGGACATAAGTTCCGCATCGCGCCCTCCAGCCGCCGGACGCTGCAGGACGCAAAAAATGCGGCAAAGGAATAAATTCCCGATCGGCTGCTTTTCGGACGGGAGCCGCACGCGAAGCGGCTCTTGGATCAGAGCCGCCCGCAAAGCAGCTCTCGGACCGAATCTACCCGCGAAGCAGCTTTTCCAGCGCTTCATATGCGGTTACGAACGCCGCCTCCGTGTCGCTGCGCCCGCGGAGGGCGGCGTTTTTCTCCAGGCCGGACAGTCCCGCGAAATCAGCCAGATGGGGTTCCAGGCTTAAAAAGCCGGAAAATCCCGCCGCGTCAAGACGGGTAAGGATCTCCTTCACCCTTCCGTTTCCCTGTCCCGCGGGAACCACGCGGCCGCCGTCAAAGAGGGCGTCCTTCACATGCACATAGGCGATGTGCTCCTTCAGCATCTCATAGGCCTCCAGGGTGTCCTGGCCGCACTGGACGAAATTGGCGAAATCAAAGGTCGCCTTCAGATTCGCTCCGCCGAAATTCTCCATCAGCTCCAGACAGCGGGGCGCAAGATCTCCGTAGATCTCCTTTTCGTTTTCATGGAGCAGGATCAGATTCTCCCTGGCCGCAAGCTCCACCATCCGGTCCATTCTCCGGAACACCTCGTCCCGGAAGCTCTCCGGCTTCTCTCCCTCGGGAATAAAAAAGCTGAAGGAGCGGATATAGGGCGTATCCCATATCTTCGCCAGCCTCATCACATGGGCCAGCTTCTCCAGATGCGGTTCAAAGTCATCGCCGATGCCGATCTTTCCGATGGGCGAACCCACGGCGGATACCCGGATCTTTTTTTCCTCCAGGCGGCGCATCAGCCTCTCCGCCTCCTCTTCCGTATAGTCGGCGACACCCTTGCCGTCTCCGCTGCGAAACTCCACCCAGCCGATGCCGAGTTCCTCCATCAGGGCCGTCTGTCTGTCCACGGACGGATCGATCTCATCCGCGAAGCAGCTGACGGGACTGTTTTTCAATATCGTTCTGCTATCGTTCATTTTTTCCTCCATGCCGAAGCGTCGTAAAACGTAACAGTTCAGCCTTCGGCAGAACTGTTACGGCATCCGGCCATTCCAATCGCTTCGCGATAGGCCGGATGCTTTCTGCCGATACGTTTTCGTACGGTCTGCGCAGTAAATGCGCAGACCTGGCTGAACTGTTACCATAAAACGCCGTTTTCCCGTGTTGGGGCTCGCGCGCCGGAGCTCACGTATTGGGGCTTGCGCGCGGAACCTCCGTTCAAAACCGCGCAGTTACAGCGTTTCTCTGTTTCCTCCCTTTGCCGCGGACCGGTACGCGGCAAGCATCAGGCGGACGGTATCCCTGACGCCGTCCAGCTCCTGGGCGAAACGTTCCCCTGTCCGCAGACAGCGGTAAAAGTCCGCGATGCAGTCCAGATGGCCGCTTCCCCAGTAGCTTTTTCCAAGCGCCTGCTTCCGGACGGTCTCCGGATGCTCCCTGCGCCCGTCCGGCCAGATAATCGTCACCTCCGGGTCCTCCATGCGGACGATCCCCTTTTCACAGGAAAGCTCAATGAGGGGCGGCGCGTCCTCGGTGTAGGCCGTGGTGGCATAAAAGCAGGCCGCCGCGTCCGCATACCGGATGTAGGCCTCCATCATATCCTCCACCTCGATCACGCCCGGAAGGTGATGATTGGCCGTCTGCGCCTCCACGGATACGGGCTTTCCCAGAAATACGCCCAGCAGATCCATGGTGTGGATGGACTGGTTGATGAGCGCGCCTCCGCCCTCCGTTTCCAGCCGTCCCCTCCAGCCGCTCTGCGTGTAATAGGCCTCCCCCCGGTTCCAGGTGACGATCCCTCTCGCGCCCTTTACCTTCCCGAGCCTTCCGGAAGCGAGCAGCTCCCGGATGAACAGGACGCCGGGATTATACCGGTTCTGGAAGCAGAAGCCCGCGCGTCCCGGGCCTTCCGCTGTCGCCCGCGTAAGCGCGTCCAGCTGCTCTTCGGATATGACGGGCGGCTTTTCACAGAATACGTGGATCCCTCTTTGCAGCGCGTATGCTGTCATTGGGACATGCAGGTAATGGGGCGTACAGATGTGAAGCACATCCGGCCGCTCCTTCTCCAGCATCTCCTCCAGGGACGCATAGGCCCTGCAGCCGTATTTTTCCGCATACGACGCGGCCCGCTCCGGGCGGATATCCGCGGCGGCGCACAGGCTTACGCCCTCCAGCCTGCGGATGCTTTCCGCGTGTACGGCTCCGATATTGCCGCAGCCAACGATCACAGCCTTCATTTTCCGTCTGAGCCTCCGCTTCCATAGGAGCCCTCCGTCCGGAAGGTGACCTCCTGTACATTTTCCTTTACCCGGGATGTCCTGCGAAGCTCATTCAGCTTCTCCAGGAACAGCTCCTCATCGATGGGAAGGGTCACGGGACGGCCCAGCCAGCTGGACAGATGCATGGCGTTGGAAAGCATCAGCCCCCGGATCCCCTCCTTTCCGTCCGCCACCAGCGGCTCGCCGCGCAGGATCCTTCCCGCAAAGGCGCGCAGCACGCCGGCATGCTGGGGATTCTGCCCGTCGGTGACGAGCTCCTCCACATGTCCGGAGGGCTTCGCGAACCCTTCCGTCGCGGTAAAGCAGTATTCCCGCTCGCTCACATCCAGCACATAAAAATAGAGCTTATCATCCTCGCAGACCAGCTTGGCCTTCTCCAGGGTGATCTCGAAGCGGTTGGTACCGGGAGCGTCCGCCGTGGTGGTCACAAACACGCCCGTCGCCCCGTTTTCAAACTCCAGATAGGCGGTCACGTCGTCCTCCACCTCGATATCGTGCCACTTTCCATTGTGGCAGAAGGCCTGTACCTTAACGGGAAGGCCGCAGATCCACTGGAGCAGATCCAGGTTGTGCGGGCACTGGTTTAACAGAACGCCGCCGCCCTCTCCGTCCCAGGTGGCGCGCCATCCGCCGGAATTATAATAGGCCTGCGTACGGTACCAGTCCGTAATGATCCAGTTCACCCGCTTGATCTGCCCGTACTCGCCGCTGTGCACGATCTCATGCATTTTCCGGTACACGCAGTTGGTGCGCTGGTTGAACATCATGGCGAACACCTTATCCGACTTTTCCGCCGCCTCGTTCATTTCCCTCACCTGCTTCGTGTAGACTCCCGCAGGCTTTTCGCACAGGACGTGCAGGCCGTGCTGCAGCGCCGAGATCACAAGGCGCGGATGATCGTAATGAGGAACGGCGATCAGAACGGCGTCGCAGACGCCGGATTCGATCAGCGCATCCCCGTCTTCAAAAATGCGCACCTCCTCCGGAAGGTTCTCCTTTGCCCACTGCCTTCTGCTCTCCCGCAGATCCGCCACAGCCGCAATGCGGATATCCGGGACCTGTCCCTCCAGGATCGTCCGGCAGTGCCCGCTTCCCATATTTCCGATTCCAATGATTCCAAGCCTTACCTGTTCCATTTTCTCTTCCTTTCTCAGCGGTATCCTGCCGCAGCCAGATTGTCATAGCTCATCTTCAGGCAGTCGAAGGGGCTGCCCTGACAGATATCCTGCTCCACCAGCAGATATTCGCAGTCCGTTTTTTCCAGCAGACTGAGGATGGCGGGGAAGTTCAGGTTCCCTTCCATCACCGGAGCCATGAGCTGTTCAAAGCCTCTCACCTCCATATCCTTCAGATGCACGCAGGGGATCCTTCCGGAAAGCCTTTCGATCCAGCTGCAAACGTCCGCTCCCGCCGCGGCGACCCAGTAGGTATCCAGGGTAAAGCCCATCTCCTCCGGCGTAAAGCTGTCCATCAGATATTCGATGATGCGGACCGGCTTCTCATAGCCGGGAACGGCGATCTTCTGAAATTCAAAATTGTGATTATGATACATGAACCGCTTTCCCGCCGCGGCGATCTTCCCCGCCGGCTCCTTAAAGTCCTCCGCAAAATACCGGATCCATTCCGGCGTGCGGTACTTCTCCGGCATCGCGCCGAGGCCGATGTGATCGCATCCGAGAATATCGTGCTCCTCGATCAGCCGGTCCGTGTCGTTCAGGATCCGGTTCCAGTCGCTGTGGGTCAGCACGATCTTCAGACCGTTTTCCTCACAGATCTTTCGTACCCGCTCCGGCCGGATCTCTTTTCCGATCGCGGAGATCTGTACCGTGGTATAGCCCATTTCTGCAATTTTTTCCATCGTGCGGGAAAAATCCTTCTCCGTCTGGGTATAAGCCCTGACCGTGTAAAGCTGAGCTCCTGTTTTCATGCGTACCTCCCTTTGAAACGCCTTTTTCGTTACTATACCCCGTCCCGGCCGGAAAGGCCATTGCAGATGTGCACTTTTTTATTGCAAATATAGCGATGCTGAAGTATGCTGAAAATGAGCTTTGTCTGAACCCGCAGAAGGCGCAGACAAGCCCTGCGAAACGATTCCGTCAGAAACAGGAAGGAGACTCCCATGCAGCAGACAGAAAAAAGGCCCGCTTCCGGCGCGGCGGACAGCGCCGCCCGAAGCCCGCAGAACGACATACACATGGAAACCGGGCAGGTCAGCTTCAGCTTCCGGATTTCCCGGCACGCTACGGAAAAATATTTCCTGCACTGCCACAATTTTTACGAGGTCTATCTCTTTCTGGAGGGAGACGCCGATTATCTGGTGGAAGGCAAAAAATACCGTCCGACCCCGGGCAGCCTGCTGCTCCTTTCTCCCCATTGCTTCCACGGCGTGCGCGTGAACACCGACAGCCCCTACCGGAGATATTCCATCCACTTTCACCCTTCCGTCCTTTCCGCCGAAAGACGCCCCTTCCTGCTGTCCGCCTTTCCCTCCCAGGACCGGGACGGAGAGATCTATTTTGAAAAGACCGGCGAAAAAGGGATCGTGAGCTGCTTTGAAGCTCTGGCGGACTGCGCGGGCAGACCGCAGCCGCTGCAGAGCCTTCTTCTTCCCATCTATGTGGAGGCCCTGCTCGCCCGGATCGTATCCATGGCCCGGGAGGTATCCGGCTCCGCGGCGGACGCGGGCAATGACGACACCGTTTCCCGGATCCTCCTCTACCTGAACCGCCACGTGGACGAACCGGTCTCGCTGGATCAGCTCTGCGAACGGTTCTATATCAGCAAGCATCATCTGAACAAGGTTTTCCGCCGCGCCACCGGAACCACGGTCTTCGACTATCTGATCCACAAGCGGGTGATCCTCGCCCAGGAGCTTCTTGCAGGCGGGGCAAGCGCACAGGAGGCCGCCCTGCGCGCCGGCTTCGGAGACTACTCCGCCTTCTACCGCAGCTACCGCCGCATTCTGGGCCACTCCCCCCTGAAGGACCGGGGTGTGCTTCCCTCCTTCCATGCCGATGCGCCGAAGCGGCTGGAAAATGTGAACTTCGGGGAGATCTGACAGGATCTGAATGACAAGCCCCGGAAAGACTGCTATAATGAAAGCGATCGTTCCGCTTTTCTCAGAAAAGATTTTATTCCGATACGGAGAAATTTCATGAATATTTACGATATTTCCAGACTTGCAGGAGTCTCCATCGCCACCGTTTCCCGCGTCCTGAACGGAAGCGACAAGGTGAGCGACGCCACCAGACAGAAGGTTCTTGACATTATGGAGCAAAACGGCTATACGCCGAACGCCTTTGCCCGCGGGCTTGGCCTCAATACCATGCGCACGGTGGGGATCCTCTGCGCGGATTCCTCCGATATCTATCTGGCAAAGGTCATCTATCTGCTGGAGCGGGAGCTCTGGAAGCAGGGCTATGCCTCCATGCTGTGCTGCACCGGCTACCGGCTGGAGGAAAAGGAAAAATATCTCCAGCTTCTCCTCTCCCGCAGCGTGGACGCGCTGATCCTGGCCGGATCTCAGTTTATCGAAGAAAAGAGCGAGGACAACGGCTATCTGTGCGAAGCGGCAAAAAAAGTCCCCGTTTTCCTGTTAAACGGGGTGCTTGCGGGAAGCGGCGCCTATTCTGTTGTCTGCGACGACGCGCTGGCCGTGAAGGAGCTTGCGGACAGCCTGATCGAACGGGGCAGCAGACAGCCGGTCTTCCTTTACCGTTCCCCCAGCTACAGCGGAAAACAGAAGCTTTCCGGCTTCCGCCGTTCTCTGGCCGAGCACGGTCTCTGTCCGGACGGCCGCTCCTTCCTCTGTCCCGCCGGGATCCCGGAGACCGCCCGTTTCCTGGAAAGCCTGCAGGCGGAAGGCCTTTGCTTTGACGCCTGCCTTTCCTCCGACGATGAGCTGGCCGCCGGCGCGGTCAAATATGCCCTTGCAGGGGGAAAAAGGATCCCGGACGAGCTGCAGATCACAGGCTACAACAACTCCCTGCTGTCTGTCTGCAGCACGCCGGAGATCACCACGGCGGACAACCGGGTGGAATTTCTGTGCACCACCGCCGTTTCCCTTCTCATGCAGGTGCTTGGCGGAAAAGACGTGCCGGAGCGTACCATGTACTCCGCCAACCTGATCCACCGGGCGACCACCCGTCCGCTTTAAGCCCTGGGCTCGTATTTTTTCACGCCGAAGGAATCATGGATGCAGCGGCGCACCTCCTGCAGGCTGCCGAAGCGTCCGTCCTTTATCATCTGCACCGCCAGATTTCCGATGGCGGTCGCCTCTCCCGGCCCCGCGTAGACGCATCTGCCGGACTTATCCGCGGTAAGCTGGTTCAGATAGGCCGCGTTGGAGCCGCCGCCGACGATATTGACCGCAGGGAAATGCCTTCCGGTCAGTTCTTCAATCTCCGCAACCGTCTGCGCGTAGCTCTCCGCCAGGCTCTGATAGATCACGGCCGCCGTCTGCCCCACCGTTTCGGGAACCGGCTCGCCCTTCTTCCGGCAGAACTCCCGGATCGCTTCCAGCATGCTCTCCGGCGCAAGGAACGCGTCGTCGTTTACGTCCACCCGGGAAGGAAAATCCGTCTCCTCTTCCGCCAGTTCGCACAGCTTCGCGAAGGAATACGCATCCTTCCACTCGTGGCGGACGGACTGGATCATCCAGAGTCCCATGATGTTCTTCAGATAACGGAAGCGGTATTCATAGCCGCCCTCGTTGGTGAAGTTGCGCTTTCTGCTTTCCGGGCTGCAGATGGCCCTGTCGTTCTCGATGCCCATGAGAGACCAGGTTCCGGAGCTGATGTACAGACAGTCCTTCGTCAGCGCGGGAACGGAGATTACCGCGGAGGCGGTGTCATGGGTGGCAGGCAGCACCACCTCGCAGGAAAAGCCCACCTCGTCCTCCACTTCCTTTGTAAAACGCCCCACTGTCGTCCCCGGCATATGGAGGGGCTTGAAAATCGAGTCCTTATATCCCAGCCTCTCGATCAGCTCTCTGTCCCACTGCTTCGTTTCCGGGCTTACCAGCTGGGTGGAGGTGGCGTTGGTATATTCGGAAACCCTGTTCCCCGTCAGAAGGAAATGGAAATAGTCGGGAAGCATGAGCAGCCATTCCGCCTTTTCCATGTTCTCCGGCTCCTGCGTTTTCACCGCCATGAGCTGGTAAATGGTGTTGAACATCTGCTTCTGGATCCCCGTCCTGGCATACAGCTCTTCCTCCGGAATGAGGGCGTAGACCGCTTCGTCCATATCCTTCGTCCGTCCGTCCCGGTAGCCGTAGGTATTTCCCAGAATGTTGTCCTCCCCGTCCAGGAGCACATAGTCCACCGCCCAGGTATCGATCCCCATGCTTTTCGGGATCTTTCCCGCCGCCCTGCAGGCCTTCAGCCCTTCCTTGATCTCGGCAAAAAGGCGGGGAATGTTCCAGACCAGATGGCCGTCCTTTTTCTCCATTCCGTTCTCAAAACGGTAGATCTCCTCCAGCAGGATCCTTCCGTCCTCCACATGTCCCAGGATATGGCGTCCGCTGGAAGCGCCGATATCCACCGCAAGATAATACTCCGTCATTTTCCTTTTCCTTTCTACTGCTGCTCCTCCGGATACAGGCAGGCGATGCCGGAACGGTCAAACAGCTCCAGCCATTCCTGCGAAGGCTTTTCATCCGTTACCACGATATGGATGTCGTGTACGTCACAGATCCGGGAGAAAGCGATCTTGTCAAATTTGGTGTGATCCGCCGCCAGGATGCACTGCTTCGCGGATTTGAGCATGGTCTGCTTCGCCTGGGAAAACAGCTCGTTCCCGTCCGTGATCCCCTTTTTCATATCCAGGCCCTTGCAGGATATGATCGCCTTCTCCACATTGAAGGCGCCCAGCCCCTCCACAGCCCTTGGGCCCACCAGCGCGAGGTAGCCCTCCCGCAGGCTTCCGCCGGAGGAAATGATGTTCCAGTCCGAGGTATCCGAAAGCTCCAGGATCACCTCAATGGAATTGGTGATCACGGTCAGCCGTTCCTTGCTTTTTAACGCCTTCGCGATAAAAACCGCGGTGGTGCTGGGATCCAGGATGATATGGTCGCCGTCCTCGATCAGCCCCTCCACCAGCTTCGCAATTTTCTGCTTTCCGGCGGGATTGTTTTTCTTTCTCACATTAAATGGCATGTCCAGGCTGGTGTTTTCATTGAGCACCGCACCGCCGTAGCTCTTTATGGCAAGTCCGTCCTTATCCAGCTTTTCCAGATCCCTTCGGATCGTCTCCTCGGATACCTGAAACTCCTGGCTCAGCTCGCCCACGATCACCTTTTTTTCTTCCTGAAGCTTTTCCAGAATCAGATTTCTTCTCTCTACCGCTAACATTTCACCCCGCCTTTCTTCGATTCCGCCGCTTTGAAAAAGTGTGCGTCCTGATTTTTCCGCCCCGGACAGCAGAAAAAATTACAGAATGGACCGGCAGATCTGTTCGTCGGGATGGGCGATGACCGAGGAATCCAGATACATGCCGTCCTTCGCGGCGGTCTGCTTTGCTTTTTCGATGGCAGCCTCCACCGCCGCCACCTCGCCCGTCAGGATCAGATAGGATTTGCCGCACATGCCCTTCGCCACGCGCAGCTCGATCAGATCCACGATCGCCGTTTTCGCCGCCGCGTCCGCCGCCACGATGATGGAGGCGGCGTCATAGGTTTCCAGGATGCCGAAGGCGTCCACCCTTTCAATATGGGTTGCTCCGTAGATGGCAGGGAAAATGCTCTCATGAGGGTTTCCCAGCACAAAGCTTCCGATCAGCTCCTCCTCCCGCACCCGCTTTGCGGCCTCCACCGCCGCCTGTACGGCGGAAAGCGTTCCGGAGATCAGAGCGATATATTTTCCGGGGCAGACGGTCTGCGCTTCCATCAGCTCCACCTGCGCCGTTTTCACCATGGCGTCCGCCGCCGTGATGCCTGCGGAAACCGTCTTAAATTCGATCATGCCGATTGCCTTGCTCATGCTTTTCTCCCAGGCCGGGCCGATTCCGCCCGAACCGCTCCTTTCCCGCGTTTATCTGTCTGCCTCAAGGAGGACCGCTCCCTGCTGTATCCTGCGTACCGTACCGGAAATGGAGGCGTGCACCGGAACGCTCAGTCCCTCCGCCGCCCTTCCGATCAGCTGTCCCTTTTCCACCCGGTCTCCCTCCTTTACCGCCGAAACGGCGGGCGCTCCGATGTGCTGGGACAGCAGAAGCTTCACCGTCTTCGCCGCAGGCAGAGTGTCCTGAAGAGGCGCGTCCACATCGTAGCGGGTGAGTCCCAGCCTGGCCTCCAGCCTCTCCTCCGGGGCCTTCCGGTACTGTCTGGATTCCCTGACCGGAGCCGGGATCACGTCCGCGGGCGGCTTCACGCCGGCCCTTCTCAGTCCCGCCTTGTACTCCGCCATCAGGCTTCTGGGAGAAAGCCCCTGGGGACAGGAATACAGCTCGCAGAGGCCGCAGGAGCTGCAGAAAAAGGTATTTACAAACGGGTTGGCATCCCTGAAATCCCGGTTGGCCGCAGCCCGCATGAACTTATGAGGCTCGATCGGGTGTCCCAGCGCGTGTCTGGGGCACAGATCCGTACAGGTCTCGCACTGGCAGCAGGCGGAGGCCGCCCGCTTCAGCCCGATGGCAGGGTTCTGTCTTTTCTTCCGGATCAGAGGATGATCCTCCGAAAGAAGGATGACGGCGTTGGTGGTTTTGGTCACCGGGCTGTCCGCCGGGCGGATGTTTCCCATCATGGGGCCGCCCACCAGATAAACCGGGTCCGGAATGCGCGCGCCGCCCGCCGCTTCCACACATTCTGAGAGGCTCATGCCGAGAGGCACTCTGAGGGTCACGGGAGAAGCCACCTCTCCCACCACGCTGACCAGCTTTTCCGTAACCGGCGCCTGTTCGTAAAGGGCGCGGTAAATGTTGTACATCGTCTCCACGTTGAAAACGGCGACGCCCTGCTCGATGGGAAGTCCTCCTGGGCGCACCACCTTTCCGGTCGCTTCATAGATGAGCACCACCTCGTCTCCCATGGGATAGGCGCTGTCCAGAAGCTGGAGGCGCATTCCCGGGAAATCCGGCAGACAGGCCTTCAGAGCCTTCACCGTCTCCTCATATTCTCCCTTGATTCCGACGACGGCCTCTTCGGCTCCCACCGTCTCCTTTACCACACAAAGAGCCTGCAGGATCTCTCCGGTATGGCGGGAAAGGAGCTGTCTGTGCAGCTTCAGGAGAGGCTCGCATTCCGCGCAGTTTAAAAGGATGGTCCGCGCCCGCTCATCGATTTTCATATAAGTGGGAAAGCCCGCGCCTCCCGCGCCGACGATTCCGTTTTCTCTTATGATTCCGGCCAATTCCCTGATTTCCATCACACTCTCCCGCTTTATTCCAGCCTGCTGGCGTCGTCCACAATGCCGACAATGGCCGCGTCCACCGGAGCGTCCGGCACATCGCAGCCGATCCTGGCCGCGCTTCCCTGCGCCACCAGCACGTATTCTCCGATCCCGGCGCCGATATTGTCAATGGCGACCAGTCTGTCGGTATGGCCCTTCATGGATGGAAGCGGCTCCACGATCATGAATTTATTTCCCACCAGCTTTTCGCTTTTTCTTGTGGAAACGATGCTTCCGATCACCCTTCCGACTATCATGGCTTCCTCCGTTCTGCGGCGCGCATCCGCGCCTGTCACTGTCTGATCATGCGTACCACATCTCCGGTCCGGATCTGTCCCGCGTTCGCTTCATCCGTATCGATGTGCATTTCCAGAGTAAAGCTTTCGTCCACACGGATTTTCACGTGGTCGAAAACCGTCCCTCTCTCATTTTCCACCTTCACGGACACGTAGTCGCCATCCTTCACGCCTGCCTGCAGGGCGTCCTTAGGCGACATATGGATATGCCGCATGGCGACGATACAGCCTTCGTTCAGATAAACCGCGCCCTTAGGTCCGACGATCGCGACCGGCGCGCTTTTCGCCGTGTCTCCCGATTCCCGAAGCGGGGCCTTCACGCCCAGCTTCATGGCGTCCGTGGCGGAAATCTCCACCTGAGAGGCCTTTCGCACCGGTCCGAGCACGCGCACATTTTCAATGGCTCTCAGCTTCAGCCCCACGATGGTCACCTGCTCGTTGGCCGCGAACTGGCCTCCCATCAGCTCCTTTTTCTTCGTCAGCTGATAGCCCGGCCCGAACAGCGCTTCCACATGCTCCTGCGTCAGATGCACATGTCTGGCGGAAACGCCGACGGGAACCATGTAGCCGTCCGCGCATTCCTGCTTCGCCATGGCTTCCATTACCATCTTTGTAATCCATTCAATTTGACTCGCTTCCATTGTATCCCTTTCCGTCCGCAGACATCTTTTACAGGATATTTTGAAAAACGGGCAGGCGCGCCCCTGCCGGACGCGCTTCTGCCCGTTCTACGGCTCCGCCGGCAGAATCTGCCGTCAGAGCCGTTCAGGCTGTAAAAACAGCTTATTTTACCTTAGGAAGAATCATCTCCACGTCAGAATGAGGCCTGGGGATCACATGGGTCGCAATCAGCTCGCCCAGTCTTCCCGCACTGCTGGATCCCGCTTCCACAGCGGACTTCACAGCGCCCACGTCTCCGCGCACCATTACGGTTACCAGTCCGGAACCGATCTTTTCCGTTCCGACCAGCGCAACGTTTGCGGCCTTGCACATCGCGTCAGCAGCCTCGATCGCCGCTACCAGTCCTCTTGTTTCCACCATTCCCAAAGCTTCCTGTGCCATTCTTTTTTCCTCCTTTTCTGCCGCCGCGGGCGGCACTGCGTTTTCGGCTTCCTTCTTCCCGGCTTCCTCCGGCGCTTCGGCCGCTGCGGAAGCCGGAGCTGCTTTCGCAGCGGTCCTTCCTGTGGTCCTTACTGCCTTCGTCCGGCCGTTTCTGCCTTTCTTTTCCTTATCTGCATCTACATGATCTGCGTTGTTTTCCGGCATGACTCTCTCCCATCTGAAATATCCGGCGCGCCTTCCTGCCGCTTCCGGACGCTCCCCGCTCACGCGTCGGCTGCTTCCATCTTTTCAATCTCTTCCGCGCTGCGGAACCGCTTCATGCTTCGCTTTACCTGCGCGACGGTTTCCTCATGAGGATTCGCGATCACCCCGCTGGATACGAGAGGCTTGATCGCGCGGGCCTTTGCGGCCTCAACCGCCGCGGTCACAGCCGCCACGTCGCCTTCCACAATGATCGTAACCAGCCTTCCGCCAAGCTTTCTTTCCCAGGTGGCAAGCGTCACGTCTGCCGCCTTGCACATGATATCCAGCGCGTCCAGCGCCGCAACCACTCCCGATATTTCAATCAGGCCATATGACTTCCTCATGAACCTTCACTCCTGTCTCAGATGGTGATCAGATGGTGGGAAGAATCTTTTCCACATCGCTGTGAGGTCTCGGGATCACGTGAGCCGCAACCAGCTCTCCCAGACGGCTTGCCGCCTCGGAACCGCTCTCCACGGAAGCCTTCATCGCTCCCACGTCGCCGCGCACCATCACGGTCACCAGTCCGGAGCCGATCTTCTCCGTTCCGATCAGCTTCACCTCTGCGGACTTGGTCATCGCGTCCGCCGCCTCAATCGCAGCGGTAAGTCCTCTTGTTTCCACCATTCCCAGTGCTTCCTGTGCCATGTTTCCTCCTTTTACGCCGCCTGCGGCGGCATTTCAATCATGAAAGAATGGCGTCAGCCATTCTCTGGCACGAACTAAAGTTCGTGCCGGCCTCCTTCTACGCCGCCTGCGGCGGCGCTTCCATGCTGTTTTATGATTTGTCAAACGCGCAGAGCTTCAGCATTTTTTCCGTATCGGCCGTAGGCCGGGCGATCACATGCTTCTGCACCACTCCGGTCAGGCTCTTCGCCATCCGCTCTCCGGCTTCCATCGCCGCTTCCACATCCGATACGCTGCCCCGGAACTTGATCGTTACCAGCAGCGGCACCGGAAGGCTGTCCGCGTTGGCGGGCTTGTTCTTGTCAAAGGGCTCCAACCTCACATTTCCCGCCTTGCATCCGGCGTCAGCCGCCATGAAGGCGCATACAAGGCCGTATACCTCAAGAATTCCTACCGCTTCCTCCATGGGCGTTTCCTCCATCCTTACAGCGTGCCGTAAAAAGCGCACGCATGCTTTCTCTTATCCTTACTGATTGATGATCGCGATCTTCAGCCCGCTCATGGCCAGGTTGGTCTGATGAGCCTCGTTGATCTGCTCCAGCGGGAAGGTATGGGTGATCAGCTTCTCCATGGGGATGCCGATCTTCTTCGCGCTCTTTAAAAATTCAAAGGTGGTGGCGTAGTCTCTCAGGGTGTATACCCAGGAGCCCACCGTGGTGATCTCCTTGGAGCAGATGTCAAAGTGCGGGTTGATCACCGCGTCTCCGCCGTTGATGAAGAATCCCAGTTCGCAGAGTCCGCCGCCGTTGCGGATGAACTTGTAAATGTTGGAATGACCCGCCGGGGAGCCGGTGCACTGGAACGCGAAGTCCGCCAGATGGCCGTCACAGGCGCTCTGCACAGCGCCGGCGAGCGCTTCGATCCCCTTATGCTCCTTGAAGTTCACCGTATCGGACGCGCCCATTTCCCTTGCGAAGGCAAGGCGCTTGTCCTCTCCGTCCACCGCCACGATTTTGTTGATTCCCATGGTGCGTAAGATCGCGATGCAGATCAGGCCGATAGGGCCGCAGCCCTGAACCGCCACTCTGCTGTTGAAGCGCAGGATTCCGGTGGATTTTGCCCGCTCCACGGCGTGGATCAGAACCGCGCAGGGCTCGATCAGGATTCTGGAATACAGATCCAGATCGCTCACATTGAACACGGTGGAACCGCCGCGGATGAAAATGTAATCGGAAAACCATCCGTTCAGATGGATGTCGTCGTCGGGAAGCAGGCCGTATACGTCCGCTCCGCCCACGTTCTGCTTATTCAGGTCGAACATGGTGATGTCCGGGTTGTCCTTAAAAATCATGCAGGTCACGACCTTGTCGCCCACCTTCAGATCCTTTCCGGCGCTGTCCTTCTTCACATTCTTACCCATCTTCACGATCTCGCCGGTTCCCTCATGGCCCAGCGCCACAGGGATCAGGCCGAAGGGATCCTTTTTGAACTCATGGGCATCCGTTCCGCAGATGCCGCAGCCCTCCACCTTTACCAGCATGTCGTCGTCTCCCACCTCAGGGATGGGGAATTCTTTTACGTCATAATGCTCCAGACCGGTCAGCATGGCCACGCGCGCCGTCCTGGGGATGGCTCCGGTTCCCGCCGCAGCCGCGGGAGCGGCGGCCTGTCCTCTCCCCTCCATGCTGTTTAAGACCTGTCTGACGATCTCTTCTATGTTTGCTCCGTTGATTTCCATATCTTTTCCTTTTCCGCCGCAGCTGCGGCCTGGTTTCATCTGATGCACAGACTGTCCGACATGACGCAGCGCCTTCTCTTGGTGAAGGTGCTGGCGCTGGTCAGGCCCTCTCCGGTTCTGCTCGCGATGGTGAAGGTGCAGTAGCCCTCTCCCCCGAAGCCCAGCGCCGCGTAGGAGGGCGCGTTTTTCACCAGGATGGCCGTATCGATCGCTCTGGCGTATTTGGTGATGTTGTCGATGTTCTTGGAATGGATGTGGGCCGAATGCCGGTTTCCATGCTCCAGCCAGACCGCCTTTTCCACCGCGTCGTCAAAATCCTTCGCCCGCACCAGTCCCAGGATGGGCATCATCAGCTCTTCCGAGATCAGAGGGTGCTCCTTTTCTCCTTCAAACACGATGCAGCGGATGTTGGACGGGGCTTCGATGCCGATCATGGAAAGCAGCGTTCTGGCGCTTCTTCCCACGCATTTCCGGTTCAGTCCCTTCGGCGTGAGCACGGTGTTTGTCAGTCTTTCCTGCTCTTCCCTGGAGATCAGATAGCAGCCCTGTTCGCTGATCATGTAGTGCATCAGCTCGTCCGCAATGCTGTCCACCGCCACGATCTCCTTCTCCGCGATGCAGGGAAGGTTGTTGTCGAAGGTGCAGCCGTTGACGATATCCTGCGCCGCCTTTCTGATATCGGCGGTCTCGTCCACCAGCGCCGGCGGATTTCCCGCTCCCGCTCCGATCCCCCGTTTTCCGGAGGAAAGGACTGCGGTTACCACGCCGGGGCCGCCTGTGGCGGCGATCAGCGGAATGTCCTTATGCTTCATCATGACGGAGCTGGAAGCCAGCGTGGGCTTCTCCACCGTACAGGCCACGTTGTCCGGGCCGCCCGCCTCAATGGAGGCCTCATTCACCAGATTCATGGCAAAAATGGATGTTTTCACCGCCTGGGGATGGGGATTGAACACCACCGTGTTTCCCGCCGCGATCATACCGATGCAGTTGCAGAGCACCGTCTCGCTGGGGTTGGTGCAGGGGGTGATGGCGCCGATCACGCCGAAGGGCCCCATCTCCACCAGCGTCAGGCCCCTGTCTCCGGACCAGGCCGTCGTCGTGATATCTTCTGTTCCCGGCGTCTTGTCCGCCAGAAGATGATGCTTTAAAATTTTATCTCCCACGTTTCCCATTCCGGTCTCTTCCACGCCCATGCGCGCCAGGACCTCCGCGTTCTCGTGGGTTTTCCTGCGGATATTGGAAATGATCTGTTCTCTCTGGTCCATGGTCATGACCCGGACCTTCTTCTGCGCCTCCTTCGCGGCCGCGATGGCGTCGTTCATATCGGCAAATACGCCGTGATACGCGCCCTGCGCCGTCCCGGAAAGCTGCATCCTTGCGACCACTTCCTTCACAATATCCTGTACCATTGCTTCACTTACAGGCACGAGATTACCTCCTTGCCGGGACGCTTAAGTCCCGGTTTCCAAACTGCCGAATTCTTCCATAAGGGATGCGCCGTATGCTGCCAGAGCGGTATCCTGCTCCGCCGTGCCTCCGCTGACGCCAAGGCCGCCGATGAGCCTTCCTCCCACCCGTAACGGCTCGCCGCCGCCGAAGATCACGATCCTGCCGCCGTTGGTATGCTGGATCCCATACAGGGAACCGTCCGGGCGGGCAAGCTCCGAAAGCTTCTGCGTGGACATCTGAAAAGCCACACAGGTATAGGCCTTATTTACCGCCACATCCACGCTTCCGATGTACGCGCCGTCCATGCTGCGGACCAGCTTCGTGTTTCCGCCCTCATCCGCGACGGCCGTGACCACCCGCATGCCCCATTCCCGGGCCTTCTCCTCGATACGCAGGGCCAGCTTTTCCGCAAGAAGCAGGGTCATGCCAGGCTTTTCCTTCCCGCACCGGCAGGAATGGCCGTGCGGGGCATAGCCCGCTTCCGTCAGAGCCCTGCGGACCGCTTCGGCGATCCCTTTTTCATCTGTCTGATTTATGGTCCGATTCATGCAAGCTGTTCCATAACCTTCTTCACGATCTCGGCGACCATTTCCTCGCTCACCTCTCCGTTTCCGGAAGCGGGGGAAGAAACGGAGCCGCAGCCGTTGCCGCAGTTATGGCAGTTCTTTCCGTTCTTATTCAGGCACAGATCCGCCGGATGCTTTCCGGACAGTCCCATCTTTCTTCTGATCTCATACAGCTTCTGAACCGTAGCCTGATCGAACTCCTTCGGTCCGCCCAGCATCTTCGCCTTGTACAGAAGCTCCGCGTAGAATTCCACGGATTCCATCTTCATATAGGCCGCCAGCAGATCGGTGCTCCAGGTCAGCGCGCCGTGGTTCTCCAGAAGAACCGCGTCATAATAGGGAAGATACTTCTCCACGTTGTCCGGGATCTCATTGGTGGAGGGGGTGCCGTACTCCGCGATCGGAACGCAGCCGAGAGCGATGACCGCTTCCGGCATGATGGGCTGGGTCAGCGGAATGCCCGCGATGGCGAACGCTGTGGCAAAGGTGGGATGAGCATGCACCACGGCTCCCACATCGGGGCGCTTCTGATACACGCGCATGTGCATCTTGATCTCGGAAGAAGGACGGAAGCCCTTGTTCGCCTGGAGCACATTGCCCTGCGCGTCCACCTTGCAGATGAATTCCGGGGTCATGAAGCCCTTGGATACGCCGGTAGGCGTGCAGAGGAATTCATTGTCGTTCAGCTTCACGGAAATGTTTCCGTCATTGGCCGCGACCATGTTCCTGTTGTAGATCCTCTTTCCGATGTCGCAGATCAGTTTTTTCAGTTCGTATTCGTTCTGCATGTTCTCCTCCATTCGTTTTGCGCCTCTGCCCGCCGCAGCGGGTAAGGTGTTGTGATATCTTCTGGAATGTTGATTTTTGTTAATTATACTTCCGTATACAACGCATGTCAACATTTCAGATGTTGTTTTTATTATTTATTTCACAGAAAATGTGTTGTTTTTACTGTTTTCTTTCATCGAGCAGCGGGTTTTCCTCAAAGCCGCCCTCCGAAGCGGTTTTTTCGTCCGCGTCCTGGCTGAGATAATCCAGGATATCGGACACCCCTTCCCCCGCCGTCGTATTGACGCGGAAGATCTTCCGGCATCCCGACAGCCGCAGCCACCGTTCCGCCCGCTCCGGATCTCCTTTGGGGGAATCCACATGGGTGATGATGCCCACCACCTCCCGGTTCACCATACAGGTGATGTTGGGCGGATACAGGCTGAACGGTTCCTCCGCCGACAGAAGAAGTCCCACCACGTCCGCCTCATAGGAATAGAGCGCCAGCGCATATCCCAGCTCGTGGGTCTGGGCATACTCGCCCGGCGTATCGATGATGCTTTCAAAATGATTCACATACTGGGTCTTATGGTATTTGATTTCTTCTCCCTTCAGTGCCTGGGTGAGCGTGGTTTTTCCGGCTCCGCTCCTGCCGATCAGAATGATCTTTTTCATCCGTGCCTCCTTGCCTGCCCTTTTGCGAGGCGGCCTCCGCCTCCGGCCGGCTTCAGGTCCGGGTGATCCCGCAGACCGTATACCCCAGCTTCTCCTCCACATAGGAAAGGATGGCCGCCGAGGCCGCCTCCACCTCCGAAACGGTTCCCGTCACGATCAGGGAACCGCTGAAGCGGTCCACAAAGCCCAGCGCCACGCCGGAGGACTTCACCGCGATATCCGCCATGATGATGGCCGTCTCGGCAGGGCTCACCGTCATGATCCCGATGGCCGCCCGGGACAGCTCCACCCGCGGGTCCAGCCCCAGCTTCTCATACAGCTCCCCGTCCGGATTGGCGATGATGTGCGCCAGGGTGATCTGCTTTCCCGGCACCAGCTCCTGTACGATCCGCTGCTTTCCTTCTCTCTGTCCGAGTTCTTCCAGTTTCATTTCTACCTCCATGCATGGGAAGAATGCTCCGAAGGAGCATTCTTCGACAGGAGACGTGGCTGCACCGCAGCCACTAGAAGTTCTTGGCCAGCGTCTTTTGCTGGCTTAGAACTTCTTCTCCTGTTAGCCTCCAATATGGCATTCCAGCCCGCTGATGCGTTCCACGGTCTGCTTCAGCATTTCCATGTGCTCCGCTGTGGGCGGGAGGATATCCTTCATCAGGTACTCTCTTCCCAGTCCCTCATACTTGTCCTGTCCCAGCCTGTGATAGGGAAGCAGATGAATCCGCCTCACCCCCGGCAGGCTGTCCGCGAAGCGGGCGATGTCCATAATTTCCCGCTCGCTGTCGTTGAAGGTGGGGATGACCGGGACGCGGATGACCAGCTGCGTTTTTCCGGACTCCGCGATCTTCCTGATATTGGAAAGCATCAGCGCGTTGTCCTTTCCCGTAAATTCCTTATGCTTTTCCCCGTTCATGTGCTTCACGTCGCACAGATAGACATCCAGCCATTCCATGACCCTTTCGATGGTTTCATACGGCGCGCAGGCCATGCTTTCCATCGCCGTGTTGATCCCGTTTTCCTTCGCCGCCTGCAGAAGCGCCGCCGCGAACTCCGGCTGGCAGAGGCTTTCTCCTCCGGAGAGGGTCAGCCCTCCGCCCGAACGCCGGTAAAAGGTACGGTCCCTTGCCACCGTCTCCATCACCTCGCGCACGGTCACGTCCTGACCGATGATTTTGGGCTTTCCCGCCACCGTCATGGTCTGAATTCCGTATTCCTGGGATTCCGGGTTGCAGCACCAGCGGCAGCGCAGCACGCAGCCCTTTAAAAAGACGATGGTGCGGATCCCGGTTCCGTCATGGATGGAATAGCGCTGTATGTCAAAGATACGGCCTTTCGTATCCAGATAATCTGCCTGTTTCATACTTATCTCCATGTCCATCAGAAGCCCTGCTCGGTCCTGCGGATGATGTCGTCCTGCAGGGAACGGGAAAGGGTGGTAAACAGCGCGCTGTAGCCCGCCACGCGGACCACCAGGTGCTGATACTTCTCCGGATGCTTCTGCGCGTCCAGAAGGGTCTGCCTGTCCACCACGTTGAACTGCATGTGGCTTCCCTTCTGGTCAAAATAGGAGCGGATCAGCGCCACGAAATTATCCAGCCCCGCGTCCCCGCTGAGCGCGGAAGGATGGAACTTCTGATTCAGAAGCGTTCCATTGGATGCGATGCCGTGATCCAGCCGGGAAACGGAATTGGCTGTCGCGGTGGGGCCGTGCACATCTTTTCCCGCGGAAGGCGATACGCCGTCCGCCACGGGCGTGTGGGCCAGCCTTCCGTCCGGCGTCGCGCCGGTCTGCGCGCCCAGCGGCACGTTGGCGGATACGGGATAGAGTCCCGCCTGGAACATGCCGCCTCTGGGATTTCTGTACTTCTGAAGCGGCCTGGTATAGGTATAGGCCACGTCTCTGGCAAAGGCGTCCACCTCGTCGATGTCGTTTCCGAATTTCGGCACCTCCTCGATGAGCGCATAGAGCCTGTCGCACAGGGCGCGGTCCTCTTCGGAAAGCTCCGTCCGCGCGATTCCCTTCACGATTCCGGCGATCTGCGCCTCGGAAGGGGTCTGTCCCGCCTTTTTCAGCTCCTTTAACACGTCCTGCGCCATTTCCTGTATGGTAATGGCGTCAAAGCCCTTTCCGAAATTCAGCGCCAGCGCCCGTTTGTATTCCGCAAGCGTCACCTTTTTTTCATCAAAAACAAGGGTCTTTATGGCATACAGAGAATCCGCCACATTGGCGATGCCGAAGCCCTGCGGGCCGGTAAAATTGTAGACGGCTCCGCCCTCCTGCACCGTTTTTCCCCGCTTCATGCAGTCGTCCACCAGTCCGGAAAGGAAGGGCAGCGGGCAGCGAATGGCGTGGGCCGTGTCGATGGAATTGTCCGCGTTCACCAGAAGGCTGATGCAGTATTCCATCTGCTCCTTATAGGCGTCGTAAAATTCTTCAAAGCAGGTCATGTCCTCCACCCGCATGGTGACGGGGCCCACCTGCTCTCCCCGGTCCTTTCCCTGAGAGAAAACAAACTCCAGCGGACGGCACATGTTGAAAAACGCCGCGTCATGCCAGCCGTCCGTCTTTCCCGCCTTCTGCGGCTCCACGCAGCCGATGATGTTGTAGGTTCTCGCGTCCTCCAGCGTCAGCCCCCGGTTCATCAGAGACGGGATGATCACCTCGTCGTTGTAATAGGCCGGCAGGCCGATCCCCGTCCGGGTCAGCTTCGCCGCCTCGATCAGAAGCTCGTGGGGCGTCAGGTTCCACACCCGGATGGACAGGGAGGGCTGAGGCAGAAACACATGACGGGATGCCCAGATACACATAAAAGAAAGGTCGTTGGTCACGTCCAGACCGTTCTCATCCTGTCCTCCGACGATCAGGTTCTGGAACAGGCTGTAGCCCGCGAAGCCCTCCGCGCTGGCCGCGTCCCTCGCCTTATTTAAGTCGTTCAGCTTCACCCAGATACAGTCGATCAGCTCCTGGGCCTGATCTCTGGTGATCCTTCCCGCGTCCAGATCCTTTTTATAATAGGGATACATATACTGGTCAAAACGTCCCGGCGAGATGGAATGGCCGCTTCCCTCCATCTGCAGAAGCTGCTGGATGAACCAGAAGCTCTGGCAGGCCTCATGGAAGCTCTTCGCGCCCTCCTTCGGCACATGGGAGCAGTTCTTTGCGATCTGAAGAAGCTCCTGCTTTCTCGCCGGATCCGTACAGCCCTCCGCCTCTTTTTCTGCCAGAGCCGCATAGCGCTCCGCATAACCGATCACGGCCGCGCAGCTTAAAATCACCGCTTCCAGGAACACATGCTTCGTGGCATAATCCGCGTCCCCCACCTGACAGCGGGACAGCTCTTCGGCCGCCTCCCGGATGATGCCGGAAAGTCCCTTCTCCAGCACCCTGTCATAATGTACGGTCACATGGCCCACGCCGTTGTAAAAATAATTTCCCGGCGTAAACACGTTATGCTCCATGGCCCGCACCGTTTCCGGCGCCATATAGGAAAGGGCCAGCTCGCTGTTGGTCTTTCCCTTCCAGTATTTATGCACTTCTCTCAGCCGTGCCTTCGTCTCTTCCGAAATATAGAAGGGATCCGCCGAACGCTTTTCAATGGTGTCAAATTCCGCCTCCAGCCACTCCCAGGAATATTCCGGAAAGGTCTGACAGCCTCTGGGGGCCAGCGTGGAGCTTCCCACCACCAGCTCCTCCTCCCGGATGATGATCGGAATGTTCGCCAGAATATGCGCAAACGCCTTCGCCCGCCGCATCACCATGGGCTCCCCTTCCGTCTTCCGATAGCTTTCCGTCAGAAGCACCGCCCTGTCGGCCTCGATCTCCGGCATCTTCCGGTACAGATTCTCCACCAGCCGTGGGATTCTGTCCGATTTCGCCGTTGGATTCGTGTTGAATTTTTCCATAGCTTCCTCCGTGCCGAAGCGCCTTACGCTGAGGCCCCCGCGCCCGAACCTCCGGTTCGCCGCTGCGCTCGTCTTCCCTCCAGACGCTTCTTTTTCTCTTTTATCGTTGTTTCCTGTTGAGTTTTTGCTTGATTTAATGTTGTTTTCTATGGTTTTTCTTTCAGTATAGAGTGATGGTGGAGGATTGTCAACAGAATACCGCAAAATTTTGTTGCCGGGCGGATATGTCCGGTTTTTTTATATGAGGCAGGAAAATACTGCGGCTGATTCCTTTTTATAGGGCAGGGAAATGCTGCTGTTGATTCCTTTTTCCGTGTCGCCCCCCCGTCTGACACCCGGCGGGATGCTCCGATACGGGTAAAAATTCGATTTTTCTGATTCTTACCGCAGGATTTTACCACTCACTACGGGCAGAAATCCGGTTTTCCTGATTCCTGCCGTAGGATTTTGCCACTCACTACGGGTAAAAATGGCAGAATTATACTTTCTACCGTATAAAGCCATCAAAATCTACGGTACAGGAACCGAAATTTCCTTTTTTGGCCGTAGTAAGCCGCCAAAATCTACGGTACAGGAACTGAAATTTCCTTTTTTGACCGTAGTAAGCTCTCAATCTCTACGGATCAGTATGCCATTCTTCTGATTTCTGCCGTAGAAGCCTGCGGCGATGGGCGGGCCGGATTCAGACCGGAACGTTTTTCTTATGTGCCGGCTAACAAATGACCGGCACTGGCCTGAACAGGAACAAAATAGAAAGAGAGGGAAATCATCATGAAACGACTGACAGCAGGAATCCTGACAGCGGCGCTGATTCTGGCGCTTGCGGGGCCGACCGCCCTTGCGTCCGGCCGCTGCCATGGCAGGCATCAGGGGCGCCATTGTCATTGAGAGGGCGATCGTGCGGATATTTCTTCAGAATAAGGGCGGCCGAAACGGCCGCCCTTCAGACAGATCATTTTTGTTTTTTCATGTAATTCCGGGTCCGCTCAGTCGCCCATTCCAAGGAAGCGCTTCACCACGGACTCCATTCCGTTCTTTTCACACTCCGTATCATGGAGCACGGGCGCGTTTCTAAGCTCCTCCACCGCCGCGGGAACCGGTACGTTTGCGATTCTGGAAAGCTCGTCCACCAGGGAGAAGTCGTCCCAGTCCGCGCCTCCGTAGGCCGGATCGATGGCAGTCATCACGCTTCTGACAAATTTGAAGGGGCTTGCCGTGGAAGCGATCACGGCGGGCGTCTCATCCCCCGTCTCCTCCCGGTAGCGGTCATACACCGCCGCCGCCACCGCCGTATGGGTGTCGATCACATAGCCCGTATCCTCATACAGAGAGCGGATCTTCTCAAAGCACTCCGCTTCCTGCGCATAGCCGCCGCAGAAATCGGAAAGCCGTTCTCTCATTTCCTCCGTAATCTCATAGCTGCCTTTCTCGGACAGCGCCTGCATCAGCTGCGCCGTTTTTACCGGATCGTCCCCGGAAACGCGGTAGATCAGCCGCTCCAGGTTGCTGGAAATCAGGATATCCATGGACGGCGAGCTGGTCAGGATGAACTCCCGGTTCTTATCATATTCTCCGGTGGAGAAGAAATCAAAAAGCACCCGGTTCTCATTGGATGCGCAGATCAGCTTTCCGATGGGAAGTCCCATCAGCTTCGCATAGTAGGCTGCCAGAATGTTTCCGAAGTTTCCCGTGGGAACCGTCACATTGATCTTCTCTCCGTCCCCGATGCGCCCTTCGGCGAGCAGTCTGCAGTAAGCGTACACATAATAAACGATCTGCGGAACCAGCCGGCCGATGTTGATGGAATTGGCGGAAGAAAACTGGTAGCCGGCCCGCGCCAGCTCCTCCTCCAGCGCCCGGTCGGAAAACATCCTCTTCACGCCGGTCTGGGCGTCGTCAAAATTGCCGTGGATTCCCACCACCAGCACGTTGTCCCCCTTCTGGGTCAGCATCTGCCGCTCCTGAATGGGGCTGACGCCGTTCTTGGGGTAAAATACGATGATCCTCGTCCCCGGCACATCCGCGAAGCCCGCCATAGCGGCTTTTCCGGTATCGCCCGAGGTGGCGGTCAGGATCACGATCTCCTTCTCCACATGGTTCTTCTTCGCCGCCGTGATCATCAGATAGGGCAGGATGGAGAGGGCCATATCCTTAAAGGCGATGGTCTTTCCGTGAAACAGCTCCAGAAACCATACGCCCTCCGCTTCCACCAGGGGAGCGATCACATCCGTATCAAACTTCTCATCATAAGCGCCGGCGATACAGCTTTTCAGCTCCTCCTCCGTAAAATCGGCAAGAAACAGCTTCATCACCTCATAGGCCGTTTCCGCATAGCTCATCTGTCCCAGCTCGCGGAACGTTTTATCCAGAGCCGGAATCCGCTCCGGCACAAAAAGGCCTCCGTCCTCGGAAAGTCCCTTCAGGATCGCTTCTGACGCCGTTGCCGTTCTGCCGCCTCTGGTGCTTTTGTATAACAGTTCCATGAATTACCCATGCCTTTCCCGTCTGTACTTGGCGGCAGCCTTCCTGCCGCCTGTCTGCAAAACCGTTCTCAGTATAGCATACAATTTTCCGCAGGGCAATTCTTTCATCCGTAAAACTCATGGCCGCCGTAGGCAAACAGCCAGGTGAGGCTGCTGTCGAACCAGCGCATGCTTTCTCCGGAGGCTTTGCTTCTGGCCGCGAAATACAGCGCGCCGCGGGAAATATCCTCGCCGTATACAGCCCGCTCCACCGCCCTCCTGGTTTCGTCGCTTACTGTCACCCGCTCGATGCGGCCGTCCTTTACGGGAGAAAACTGATATACGCCGTAATCCTGCTGGTAGACCACCTCACGCACCGTATCGGGAAACAGGGGACTGTCCACCCGGTTTAAGACCACGTTTGCCACCAGCAGCTTTCCGTTCTCATCCTCTCCTCCCGCTTCCGCCTCCACAATACGAAGAAGCGTTTCATAATCCGTCTCGCTCAGCTCCCGGACCGGACGCTTTTCCAGAACCCGGGTTTCCATGACCCGCTTCTTTGACAGGATCTCCTTCATGTCCTTTCTGACGCTTGTCTCCGTGACCTCCCGGACCGGGCGCATTTCGCAGGCATACGCCGCGGCCCCCGCCGTCTCCCGGCAGAAGCCGCCCGCCTCCGTGCAGAACCAGGCGGCCGCCGCCGTGAGAGAAGAAAGAAGAAGGGACAGAATATATTTCCTGTAGCGTGTCCTGACAGACATCTGTTTTTTTCACCGGACCTTTCCGCCGCCCCGAACAGACCGCCTCCGGCCGTTTCCTGTTTCCTGCGGCTGTAATGTTTCTGTAAAATATTCTTCATACTCTTTTCATATTTTATACAGCCGGTCCGGAAAATATATCCGCTTCAGGACAGGTTATGCCTTTCTATGCGGAAAAAGGGCCGCAGGTTCCGCCACCCTGTGACAGAACCCGCAGCCCTTCGTCGGCTTTCGCCTTTTTATGCTTTTTTGCTCCCGTTTTTCTCCCGTCCCTTTTCAGAACGGCTTCCCCGCCAGGATCTCCTTATAGTCCTGCAGATTCTTCTGCAGAAGCGTCGGGGTATCCAGCCCGTAAGGGCACTTGCTCTTACATTGTCCGCAGTGAAGGCAGTTTTCGATCTGCAGCATCTTCTTCTGCGCCTCCGGGGTCAGAAAGCCCGCGGAAGGGGAACGGCGGATCATCTGGGACATCCGCGCGCAGTTATTGATCTCAATGCCCGCAGGGCAGGGCATGCAGTAGCCGCAGCCCCGGCAGAAGTCGCCCTGAAGCTCCTTTCTGTCCTTCTCCACCAGCTCCCGCAGCTCTTCCGTCAGAGCCGGCGGGTTTTCCACATAGCTCAAAAATTCATCCAGCTCGCTCTCCCTCTGGATCCCCCAGATCGGCACCACATTGTCAAACTGGGAAAGCCAGGCATAGCAGGCCGCGGAATTGTTGAGCAGGCCGCCGGAAAGGGCCTTCATGGCGATAAAGCCCATCCCCGCCGCCCTGCATTTTGCTACCAGCTCCAGCTCCTGTTCCCCGGAAAGATAGCTGAAGGGGAACTGCAGCGTCTCATACAGGCCGCTGTCAATGGCCTCGTGGGCCACGGAAAGCCGGTGGTTCGTAATGCCGATGTGACGGATCTTTCCCTGCGCCTTCGCCTCCAGCATGCACTCATACAGGCCGCTTCCGTCCCCGGGCTTCGGACAGAAGTCCGGATTGTGGAACTGGTAGATATCCACATAATCCCTCTTCAGGTTCCCAAGAGAGGTTTCCAGGTCCCTCCGGAAGTCCTCCGGCGTATTCGCCGCCGTTTTCGTGGCCACATAGAAGGTATCGTCCCAGCTTCCGCCGAAGGCCTCTCCCAGCTTTTCCTCGCTGTCCGAATAAGCCCTTGCCGTATCGAAAAAGGTGATCCCCTTCTCTCTGGCCTTTCTCAACAGCTTCGCCGCCTCCTCTTTGCTGATCCGCTGGATCGGCAGACAGCCGAAGCCGTTCTTATTTACCGTGATCTGTGTCTTTCCAAGCGTTACGTCCGCCATCTCTTCCTCCTCCGCTTCCTTGATTTTTATCCTTTAAGAGCGCCTGCCTCCTGCCGGAAGCACGATCACCTTCTTCGGGCATTTTTCCGCGCAGATGCCACAGCCCGTACATTTGCTCTGATCGATGGTGGCGTTGAAGTTTTCCACATGGATCGCCCCGGCCGGGCAGTTCTTTTCACAGATGCCGCAGCCGATGCAGCCCGCCCGGCAGTCCTTCATGGTGATGGGGCCCTTATCGCCGGAGCTGCAGGCCACCGCGTACTTCGCGGAATAGGGGATCAGCGTGATCAGGTTCTTCGGGCAGACGGAAATACATTTTCCGCAGGCCCTGCAGGCCTCCCGGTCCACTCTTGCCACGCCGTTGAACACATGGATGGCGTCAAAGGGACAGACCTGCTCGCAGCTGCCGTAGCCCAGGCAGCCGAAGCCGCAGGATTTCGCGCCTCCGTTCGGCACGAAGGACAGCATCCGGCAGTCTTTGATGCCGTTGTATTCATAATCCAGCTTCACCTGGTCCTTTGTCCCCCGGCACTGAACGAAGGCCACCATGCGCTCGCTCTCTTCGGCCTCCACGCCCATGACCGCGGCGATCTTCTTTCCCACCTCGGCCCCTCCCACGGGACAGGCGTTCACCGGCGCTTCCCCGGCCGCGATGGCCGCAGCCAGGCCGGAGCAGCCGGGATAGCCGCAGCCGCCGCAGTTGTTTCCGGGAAGCAGCTCCAGCACTGCCTCCTCCTTTTCATTGGTCTGAACCCGCAGCCAGATGGCCGCGCCGCCCAGAAACAGGCCGATAAAAAGGCCCACGCCGCCCACCAGGGCGGTCGCCGTTATGATGCCTGAGATCATATCTGCCTCCCTCCTTACAGTAAGCCCGAAAAGCCGCAGAAGGCGATGGCCATCAGCCCCGCCGTCACCATGACAATGGGCATGCCGCGGAAGGGCTTCGGAATATCGTTATAAGCCATCTTTTCCCGGATCCCCGCCAGGATGATGATGGAAATGGTGAATCCCAGAGCGGTGGCGAAGCCGTTCACCGTTCCCGCCAGGATCCCGTAATCCTCCTGCACGTTGGTGAGCGCAACGCCCAGCACGGCGCAGTTGGTGGTGATCAGAGGCAGGTACACGCCAAGCGCCTCGTACAGGGATACCATGTATTTTTTCAGCACCATTTCCACAAACTGCACCAGGGCCGCGATCACCAGGATGAACACGATGGTCTGCAGGTAGGTGATGTCAAGGGGCAGGAGCACAAACCTGTAGATCACGCCCGCCACGGCGCTGGAAAGAGTGATGACGAAGATCACCGCCGTTCCCATGCCCGCCGCCGTCTCCACCTTCCGGGACACGCCCAGGAAGGGGCACAGCCCGAGGAACTGGCTCAGAACCACATTGCTGACCAGCGCAGAGCTGATCAGGATCAGAAGCAGGTCTTTTACCTCCGCAAACATTACGCATTCCTCCCTTCCGACTCTCCGGCAGACCTTCCGCCGGCCTCTTCAGACGCGCGTTCCGCACAGCTCTTCTCCCCGCAGTTTGAGCAGCCCAGGCTGCAGTCTGAGCAATCGGAGCCGCAGCCGGAACCGAACCGGGACATATCCTTTCCCTTCTTCTCTCCGTTCATTTTCACCCAGTTCTGCAGGGCGGTCAGCGAAGCCAGCACGAAAAACGCGCCCGGCGCCATGACGAAAATGGAAATGGGAACAAAGGAATCGGGCATCACGGGAAAGCCGAAGACCGCGCCGCTTCCCAGCAGTTCTCTCACCGCGCCGATGCAGGTCAGCGCCAGGGAAAAGCCCAGTCCCATGCCGATGCCGTCGAACAGAGAGGGAATCGGCGGATTCTTGGAAGCATAGCTTTCCGCCCGTCCCAGAATGATGCAGTTTACCACGATCAGCGGGATATAGATCCCCAGGGACGCGTTCAGGGCCGGTACATAGGCCTCCAGGAGAAGCTGCACCACCGTGACGAAGCTGGCGACGATCACGATGAAGGCCGGGATGCGCACCTTGTCCGGAATGATCTTTCTTAAAGCGGAGATCATCAGGTTGCTCAGGGCCAGCACCGCCGTGGTGGAAAGCCCCATGCCAAGTCCGTTCACCGCGGAGGTGGTCACGGCCAGCGTGGGACACATGCCCAGGGTGAGCACAAAGGTGGGATTTTCCCTGATGATGCCGTTATACAGCCGTTCTGTCACTCTATTCACCGCCGTTTCCTCCTTCCTGCGCCGGATCGGTCTGTGTTGTTTCGGACTGCGCGTTTTCGGCCTGCGCCGATTCAGACAGCGCCGGACCGGTCTGCGCGTTTTCGGTCTGCGCCGCTCCGGACTGCCGCGTCAGCTCCGTCTGAAAATAATACAGCCCCGCGTTGACGCCGTCCACCACGGCCTCCGTGGTGATGGTCGCGCTGCTGATGGCGTCGATCTCATTTTCCGCAGCCGCTCCGCTTTTGGTATATACGAAGCGCTCCGCT
>DXDD01000099.1 GCA_019115665.1 Candidatus Eisenbergiella pullistercoris
CTGAGATCTCAGGTACGCCCATTATATCATGCCGGCGGGATTTTGGCACGGGATATCGAAAGCATGCGGTTTGTGCAAGATTTTGTGCAATAAAATCTGGAAAAGAACCTTGTATACAATGGAAAATTCCGTTATAATTTTAATCAGGCTCAGACAGAAGACAAAAGGACAAAAAGTGCGGAAAGGAGTAGAAAAATGTCTTACATTGATATCATCAAGGAAAAGGCCAGACAGGATAAGAAAACCATTGTCATGCCCGAAACGAATGACAAGAGAACGCTGATCGCCGCGGCTCATGTGCTTCAGGAGGGAATTGCCAACATCATCATGGTGGGCAATGAAGAGAAGATCATGGACGGCGCGGGCTGGCTGGAGGTGGATCTGACAGGAGTTAAGGTTGTCGATCCGCACAAGACGGAGAAGTTTGAGGAATATGCGCAGCTTCTCTACGAGACCCGGAAGAAGAAGGGAATGACGCTGGAGGAGGCGAGACAGAGGCTGCTGGATGATCCGCTGACCTTCGGTGTGGTGATGGTCAAGGCAAACGACGCGGACGGCATGGTCGCGGGCGCCTGCCACGCGACGGCGGACGTTCTTCGTCCTTCTCTGCAGATCCTCCGGACGGCTCCCGGCGTGAAGCTGGTTTCCGCCTTCTTCATCCTGGACGTGCCGGACTGCGAGTACGGCGAGCACGGAACCTTCCTGTTTGCCGACTGCGGCCTGAACCAGGATCCCACCTCCGAGGAGCTTGCGGCTATCGCGGATACCAGCGCGAAGAGCTTCAAGCAGCTGATCGGCGCGAAGCCCATCATCGCCATGCTGTCCCACTCCACGAAGGGAAGCGCTCATCACGCGCTGGTGGACAAGGTGACGAAGGCGGTGGAGATCGCGCACGAGCAGTACCCGCATCTGACCCTGGACGGCGAGCTGCAGACGGATGCGGCCCTGGTTCCCAGGGTGGCAAAATCCAAGGCTCCCGGAAGCGAAGTGGCGGGCAAGGCCAACGTTCTGATCTTCCCGAATCTGGACGCCGGAAACATCGGCTACAAGCTGGTGGAGCGTCTGGGCAAGGCGGAAGCCTACGGACCGATGCTGCAGGGCATCGCCAAGCCGGTGAACGATCTGTCCAGAGGCTGCGACTGGCAGGATATCGTGGGCGTTGTCGCTCTGACCGCGGTACAGGCGCAGCTGGCATAAAGCGGGATATGCGCCCGCAGAGGGCGCGAAGGACATCTGGGGAGAAGCGGCCGGAGGGCCGCGGTATAAGGGTTTACACGCCGCACAGGCGGCAGAAAATATGAGGTTATGGCAATGAATATTCTGGTAATAAACTGCGGAAGCTCTTCGCTGAAATTCCAGCTCATCGATTCGGAAAGCGAAAAGCTGATCGCGAAGGGACTGTGCGAAAGAATAGGGATAGACGGAAGCCGGCTGGTATATACGCCTGCCGGCGGCAAAAAGCAGATCACGGAAGCGCCGATGAGCGATCATAAGGAGGCCATCAGCCTGGTTCTGAAGGCGCTCACCGATCCGGAAAGCGGTGCGGTGAAGGACCTGTCCGAGATCGGAGCGGTGGGACACCGTATCGTTCACGGCGGGGAGAACTTTTCCAGGGCAACGCTGGTCACGGACGAGGTGAAGAAGGCCATTGCGGACTGCAGCGACCTTGCGCCGCTTCATAATCCGGCCAATCTGATCGGAATCGAGGCCTGTGAAGCGCTGATGCCTTCCGTTCCCATGGTGGCGGTCTTCGATACGGCCTTCCATCAGACCATGCCGGAGGAATCCTACCTGTATGCGATTCCCTATCATTATTATAAGGATTACCGGATCCGCAGGTACGGCTTCCACGGCACCAGCCATGAATATGTGTCCGGGCGTGCGGCCGCCGTACTTGGAAAGCCCATCGAGGAGCTGAAGATCATCGTCTGCCATCTGGGAAACGGCGCTTCCATCTCCGCAGTGAAATACGGAAAATGCGTGGACACCTCCATGGGGCTCACCCCTCTGGAGGGCCTGGTGATGGGCACCAGAAGCGGGGATATTGATCCTGCCATCGTGGAGTTTATCGCCAATAAGGAAGGAAAGAGCGCCAGCGAGGTTCTTCGCATCCTGAACAAGGAATCCGGCGTTTACGGGGTTTCGGACGGATTTTCCTCGGATTTCCGCGATCTTGAGGACGCCTATGAAAAGGGAGATGAGAACGCAAAGCGTGCGATGGAGGTGTTCATCCACAGCGTGGTCAAGTATATCGGCGCTTATACGGCGGAGATGAGCGGCGTGGACGCCATCTGCTTTACGGCGGGCGTGGGAGAAAACAGCCCGATCATCCGCGACAGGATCCTGAAGCACCTTACCTATATGAACATCACCATAGATGAGGTGGCAAATCACAAGCGGGGAGAAGAGATCGTGATCTCCACTCCCGGAGCAGGCCCCAGGGTTCTTGTGATCCCCACGAACGAGGAGCTGTCCATCGCGAGACAGACCTGCGCCATCATGGAAAAATAAGAACGGTCTGCAAAAAACAGAACAGAGATTTTTCAGGGAGGCCGGCATTTGACCGGCTTCCTTTGCACCTGCGGGAATCAGTGTCGTCTGGAAATGGAGGAAAAGAGGAAAATCATGGAACTGCTGCCAAAGGGAGTAACTTATTATAAGGCAAATCTGCACTGCCACACCGTGCTTTCCGATGGAAAAATGACGCCGGAAGAGGTGAAGAAGCATTATCAGGAGAAGGGCTATCAGGTGCTCGCCATCACCGATCACGACCATTACGGCGACCACAGGGAGCTGTGCGATGAGAATTTCGTCGCCATCGCCGCGCTGGAAACGGACATAAACCAGGCCGGAGATATGCTCTGGAACTACCGCCGCACCTGGCATATGAACTGGTACGATACCTGTCCGGATCAGGATAAGGAGATCAAGGAAGCGCTGGGAAGACCGGAGGTGCCCTATGAGGATATGGACGCGGTGAACGCCTACGTGGAAAAGATGACGAAGCTGGGTTTTCTCGGCTGCTACAATCATCCTTACTGGTCCTTACAGACCTGTGACGAATACACGAAGCTGAAGGGCATGTGGGGCATGGAAATCTATAACCACGGCTGCGAGATGGACGGCCTGAACGGCTATCATCCCCAGTCCTATGACGAGATGTTAAGAAGCGGGCAGAAGCTTTTCTGCGTATCCACGGACGATAACCACAACAGCATGGCCATCGACGGCGGCCTCTACGATTCCTTCGGCGGCTATATCCGGATCGGCGCACAGAGCCTCACCTATGACGGGATCATCGACGCGCTGAAAAAAGGGAATTTTTACAGCTGCTGCGTGCCGGACGGACAGGGAGAGGCCCCGGAGATCCTGGAATTTATGATGACGGGAAACCATGTGCATGTGAAATGCACGCCTGCGGATAAGATCTTCCTCAAGACCATGGGAAGGAACTGCCACCGGGCGTCGGCAAAGCCGGGAGAGACCATCACGGAGGCGAACTTCGAGCTGAACGGAGAAGAGGGCTACATCCGCCTGGAGATCACGGACGGGAAAGGACGGCATACCGTTTCCAACGCGTATTTTCCGGGGTGAATGCTGCGGGAAGAAGGACTGTTCAGGTAAGGTTCCCGGCTGAGAGGAAATGGAAAAGGGTTATCCTCCGGTCGGGAATAGGTTTGTGCCAGGCTGCCAGGCAAATGTGCCGCAGCCTGGCAGCTTTTCAGAAGGTTCAATATCTTCGTACATCTTAAAACGACGGATCATTTTTTCAAAGCTTTCCATACTCATAAGCACCATATCTCCATAACCGTTTGCTGTGACAATAGAAAATCCCTATTTCCCGTCCTGTACCTGTGAGGGAGACAGCCCGGTCTCTCTCTTAAAGGCCCTGGAAAAGTAGCTCTGCGTGTTGAAGCCAAGCTCCTGCGCCGTGCGGGAAACGGTCTGTCCGCTTTCAAGGAGCTGGACGGCGGCCTTGATTTTCAGCTTCAGAAGATATTTGTGGACGCTGATGCCCGCGTATTTATCGAAGAGGCGCTTCAGGCCGGATTCGCTGACCCCGCAGAAGCGGGCGGTCTCGGGAACGGAGGGCTGGCGGTGGATGTTGCTGTTCAGGTAATTGACCGCGCGGCTGAAAAGAATGGCCTCCGGATCGCTGGAGACGGAGGAAACGGATCCCGTCTCAGCCAGAGAGAGCATGAAAAGCTCAAGGAAGGAGGCCACCGTCTGGGAATAGGCGGGCAGCCGGTCAAAGGGATCCAGATAGCGGTAATAGCCGCCGGCTTTCCCTGAAGTCCGGACACCGCCGCCAGATCCGGCGGCTCCGCCGGTTCCGGTATTGTGACCGGCTCGGGCCGCTCCGCCGCTTCCGGTATCTCCGCCGGTTCCGGCGCTCTGGCGGGCAAGGGCGTAGAGCTTCCAAAGAAGCTCCTGCTGGAACTGCGTGAGGGCGAATACCTTTTCGCTGAGCCATCCGGTGAGCGGGCCTTCCGCGGAAAAGGAGAAGATGAACAGGTCCGCGCCCCTTTCGCCGGTCACGATGAACTTATGCAGCTCCAGCGGCTTATGAAAAATGATGGAGCCGCGGCCGAGGTCGTATACCCTTTCATCGCCGGACACGCAGACCTCACCCTCCTTCACGTAGAGGCATTCCCAGAAATTATGGCTTTCCCCCGGAAATTCATAGCCTCTGTCGTAATGAACCTCAAATAGAGAATAAAATGCCGGAAGCTGTATCTGCGGCTTGACCGGATGCGCGACCCAGACCATAGAAATTTATCCTTTCCGTGCCGTTTTCCTCTGCTCCCGTCTGGGCGGGGCGGCCCTTCGGCCTGCAGCTTGCCTTCAGGCAGAACGGCAGGGGGCGGCACTTTAATGTTGAACGAAAAGTATCCGATAATGAGCTGATTTGATATAGATATACACTTTTTCTGATGCTATCATAGCATCAGATGAGACGGATGTAAAGAATCCCTCCCGGGTTCTTTACAGATTACAATGCCGCCTGTCGGCGGCGGAAAAGGCGAGGCGGAAGACGGCAGAGCCGTCTTCCTGGAAGAATCCCTCCGGGATTCTTCTCAGATTACAATGCCGCCTGTCGGCGGCGGAAGGAGAGGTAACAATGCAGGATATCAGGATCGGTTTTATCGGACTTGGATGCAGGGGCTACGGGCTTCTGAAGGATGTGGTGTTAAAGCAGAAGGAACAGGTTGCGGCGGTCTGCGACGTGTATGAGGACAGGACGCAGAAGGCGGCGGACGCGGTGGAGGAGGCCGGACAGGCCAGACCTGCGGCGTATGGGGATTACATGGATGTGATCCGGGATGAGAATGTGAATACCATCATCATCGCCACCGCCTGGGAGGATCATGTGAGGATCGCGCTGGCGGCGATGGAAGCGGGAAAGGCGGTCGCCATGGAGGTGGGCGGCGCATATGAGCTGAAGGACTGCTGGGATCTGGTGGAAACCTGGGAAAGGACAGGAACGCCGTTCATGTTCCTGGAGAACTGCTGCTTCGGAAGAAGAGAGCTGATGGCGCTTCACATGGTGAAGCTGGGGCTGTTCGGCGAGGTGGTTCACTGTGCGGGCGGCTATCAGCATGACCTGCGGGACGAGATTTCCTTCGGAAGGGAAAACCGTCATTACCGGCTGAGAAACTATCTGAACCGCAACTGTGAGAATTATCCCACCCATGATCTCGGCCCCATCGCGAAGGTGTTAAAGATCAACCGGGGCAACCGGATGCTGACGCTTTCCTCCACGGCGTCCAAGGCGGCGGGGCTGCGGGATTATATCCGGGAAAACAAAAAGGATGATGAATACCTGAAAGACAAAACCTTCGCCCAGGGGGACGTGGTGACCACGGTGATCCGGTGCGCGCACGGCGAGACGATCGTGCTGACGCTGGATACCACCCTTCCCCGCCATTATACCCGTAATTTTACCGTGCGGGGAACGAAGGGGATGTATGAGGAGGTTACGGATTCGGTATTTCTGGACCGGCCGGAGGATAAGGCCCACGATTTTGACTGGAGAGAAAATTGCGTGGGGAATGCGAAGCAGTATGAAGAGGAGTACGATCATCCGGTCTGGAAGAAATACATTCAGGAAGGAATTCAGGGCGGACATGACGGAATGGACTGGCTGGAGTTTCAGACCTTCTTCCGCTGTCTGAGAGAGGGCGCGTCCATGCCGGTGGACGTATACGACGCGGCGAGCTGGATGGCGGTCACGGCCCTGTCGGAGATGTCTGTCGCCAGAGGCGGAGCCGTGGTGGATGTGCCCGATTTTACGGGAGGGAAATGGCATACCAGAGAGGAAGACGGGCTGCTGCAGCAGTTTTTCGCCTGAAATGCTGGAGGAGCGTTTCTCCATCGGAAATGGAGCAGGAATGTTTCTCCGCCGGAAATGCTGCGGTGATCCTTGTTCCATCAGAAAAACGGGCCGTCCGGGAAAGAGATTTTTCCGGGCGGCCCGCTTTCAGTTCGCCCGTCATAGACAGTCCGAATCAGGTTCGCCCGCCATGGGCGGGCTCTGACGGGCAAAAGAAAAGATTTTGAAAGAGAAGGTCGGAAAGGGAAGGCCGAAGATCAAAGGGAATTCAGAAGCCGGAGCACCTGCTTTAATTCCTCCGGTTTTACCTTGTCCGGGAAGCGGCCTTCCTTTACGCAGTCCTTAAAGTACCGGATCTCCTCGGCGTAGGCGTTGGTCTGCGGAAGATCGATGTTTCCCGTGTCGTTATCCGCTGCCGTGGACAGATCCAGGATTTGTCCGCCGTTCTGATAGATTAGGCATTTCCCGTCCTTCCATTCCACAAGCGCCTGCTCGAAGAGGAAGCGGAAGGAGGCCTGAAAGGGATAGGGCGCGGCGTACCAGGAGCATTCCGTGGTGATAAAGAAACCGGGAAACTGATACACGGCGCTGATGTAATCCTGCTTCGGAAGCTTGACCCGGTGCTCCTGTACATTTTCCGGCGTGCCGAAGGCGTAGATGCAGAAATCCAGATCATGGATGTGCAGATCGAAGGGAATCAGGCCGCTTCGTTTTTCATCCAGCATCCAGTTGTCCCAGCTCCATTTGGGATAGCCGTTCAGGCGGCTCATCTGTCCGGAAAGAAGCTTTCCGTATTTTCCGGAGTCATACAGCTCTTTGATGAGCAGATATTCCGGCCAGAAGCGCAGCACCTGGGCCACCATGAAGCAGACATGGTTTTCACGGGCTGTCTGATAGGCGCGGTCCACATCCTCCTCGTTCAGAGAGATGGGCTTTTCGCAGATCACATGGATGCCGCGTTTCATGGCTTTTACCGCAAAGTCCACATGGAGGAAGGTGGGCAGGCAGATGTCCAGAATGTCCAGCTCCTCCTTTTCCAGCATTTCATCAAAATCCGTATAATGGCGTTTGTCCGGATAGGGCTCCATCCGCTCCGGACGGATATCGCACAGCGCGACCAGCTTTGTATCTTCCATGGCGTCCCAGGCGGGGATGTGGGAGCCGCTGATTCCCCCGACGCCGACCAGACCGATTTTTAACATATTTTTTCCTGTACCTTTCCTTAATAAATGCTGTCGATGAGTGACTGGAGATAGTCTCTGGCTTTCAGAATGTCGGAAAGCTGCTCATCTCCTTCGATTTCCCGCTCGATGGTCACCCAGGAATCATAGCCGAGCTCGTGGAGCTTTTGGAAGAGGGCGGTAAAATCCACCTTTCCTTCCCCGATGGGAACCTCCTGTCCCAGATCGTGGCCGTTTGTGGGATAGAGGCCGTCCTTGGCGTGCAGGTTGCGCACGTAGGGGCCGAATACATCCAGCGCGTCCACCGGATTTGCCTTTCCGTAAAGGATCAGGTTGGCCGTGTCCAGATTGACGCCCAGATTGTCCATACCCACCCGCTCAAAGCAGCGGAGCATGGTGACGGGCGTTTCCTGGCCCGTTTCAAAGAGCAGGAACTGGCCGTTCTTTTTCAGATGCTGCGCCACGGTGCGCACGGCCACACAGAAGCCGCCGAAATTGGGATCGTTGGGATTTTCCGGGATGAAGCCCATGTGGGTGACCACGTCCGTGATCCCGAGAAGACGGGCGAAATCCGCGCCGTCGCACAGGTTCTGTGCGCGCATCTGCCGGTATTCGGGCGGCACAAGCCCCAGCGTGAGCTGTCCGTCGTAGAAGTCCCATACCTTCGGGCCCTCCCAGCCGCACCAGAAGGCGGATACGCAGACGCCGTATTCGTCCAGAAGCTTTTTCAGCTTTTCGGCATTTTCTTCGGTCCATACGGCAGGGTTCCAGGCCAGAAGCTGACAGGAATCAAACCGATTGTCCCGCAGGGTCTTCAGCTTTTCCGCAATGCCGTCCATACTGTCGAGTGAAACACAGGTTCCGATTTTCATAGCTGCCCCTTTCTTTTTCCTGCCGCCGCAGGGCGGCGTTTTTATTATAATGGAAGAATGGCGGAATCCATTCTGTCACGCGTGGATGCGGGCGCTTTTTCCGCCGCATCGGCTGCTTCTACAGTACCACGGAACGGGGGAACGGGGAAGGAGTTTTTTGACCAGAATTTGTAATATTTTTACCTTTGCCTGTTTGTACTGATCTGTGAAGATGGAAACAAAAGATGGGATTATGAAGACAGACTATAAATAGCAGGCCTAAACGAGAGAAACGCCTGCCCTTAAAATGGAAACCCAGTCGCTTTTGGCGTACAGAAAACGAATCACTGTTACCTGGCTTTCCTCGACTACATAAAAGGCAAAGTAGTTTTTGATCTGTAGGAAACGGACGCCCCAGGCGGCCAGCAGTTTATCTTCCACAACAGGATGCTCCAGAGGAAACGGCAGCAGGGCATTGATATTCTGATCCGTTTCCTCCAGGAGAGCATCAGCGGCTTTGGGATTTTTCAGGACAAAATCAATATAATCGACAGCCCGGGAAATATCCTTTTCCGCGGTGTCGGTGATATAAAGGTGATAATTCATCGGCTGCGACGCCTCCGTAAATCTGCCATTGCTTCGGAGAACGGGCGGGTTTTCCCTGCGGAAAGGTCATCCATGCCCTCCTGGAGAAGCCCATATAATTCACATCGGCCTGCAAGCTGTTCGTATGCTTCAATGCTCATAACGGCCAGGTCGCCTTTACCGTTTTTGGTGATAAAAACAGGCTCCGCATATTCGTGACAGAAGGTGGAAATTTCATTATAGCTGTTGCGCAGGTCTGCGCTTGATCGGATATGTGGCATAACAGCACCTCGCTTTCCCCGCCATCAGGCGAAATCGCATAGATCATACAGTAACAGATTCCTGTTGTTTTGCTCATTATAAAGAAATTATAACTGAATTTTTTTATGTTGTAAATGAAAAAGGTAATAATAATACAAAAGGAAATGCAAATATCTGATGCGCCGGGGCTGCCGATATGATAGGATGAAAATGGCCGGCACGAAACGACGGTTCGCGCCAGGGAATGGAATGGCTTACGCCATTCTTCATTATGAAATGCCGCCTGTCGGCGGCGGAAAAAGGAAGGAAAACATGATGAAAAAATGCAGAGCGGCAGTGATCGGCTGCGGAAATATTTCGGTGATGCATCTGGACTCCATCACTCATCTGGAAGGGATGGAGCTTGCGGCAGTGTGCGATGTTAAAAGAGAGCGGGCAGAGGCGGCCGCGGAGAAATATCATACGAAGGCCTATACGGATTATACGGAGCTTCTGGAAAAGGAAAAGCCGGATGCGGTGCATCTGTGCCTGCCTCATTATCTGCATATTCCTGCGGCGCGGGAGGCGCTGAAAAGGGGCGTCCATGTGCTCAGCGAGAAGCCCATGAGCATCCGGTATGAGGACGCGGCTGAGACGGTGCAGCTTGCAAAAAGCTGCGGCCTGCAGTACGGCGTGATCTTCCAGTGCCGGTATAACACGCCCTCTCAGCTGGTGAAAAAGAGGATCACGGACGGCAGGCTGGGAAGGGTGAAGTGCGCGCGAAGCACGCTGACCTGGTACCGGCCGGAGGATTATTACGCCGGTTCGGACTGGAAGGGGACCTGGGATAAGGAAGGGGGAGGAGTGATCATCGATCAGGCCATCCATTCCCTGGATCTGGCGAACTGGTTCATTGACAGTACGCCCGTTTCGGTGCAGGCATCCCTTCATAACCGGGGCCACAGGAGCATGGCGGTTGAGGATACGGGAGAAGGGCTTGTCCGGTATGAGAACGGAAGCACGCTGTTTTTCTATGCCATGAACAATTATCTGGTGGACGAGCCCATCGAGATCCGTCTGGTCTGTGAAAACGGGACGGCCCGCCTGTCCTATGACGAGGCGGTGATCCGTTATGAGGACGGCACAGTTGAGACAGTGAAAAACCAGCCGCAAAGAATCGTTTCCTATACCGGAGGAAAGCCCTACTGGGGCAGCCAGCACGCGGTCCAGATCGATCAGTTCTACCGGGCTGTCAGGGGAGAGGAAGCGCTGGAGATCAGCGCGGAAGAGGCCCTGAAGATCCAGAAGATCATCTGTGAGATCTATCGAAATCCCGTGGAGCGAACCTGCGCAGAACAGCTTTCCGGAGAACGGGCAGATGGGGAACGGACTGACGGGGAGAGGGGACAGGGCGATGCTGGATGCGTATAAGGAACTGACGCCGGTGGTCTACGGAGAAAATGCGGTGAAGCATTTTTATCTGGATTTCCGGACACCGGGCGCTGTGTGCTTTGCCATGCACTGGCATGACAGGATGGAGCTTCTGTACGTAGTGCGGGGAAGTCTGGAGCTGCACACGCAGGAGGGGAAATTTACCGTCCGGGAAGGACAGACCGCCGTATCCGCCCCGAGGCAGCTGCACGGCGGTTTCGCCGGACCGGAAGGGGCGGCCTACCACACGCTGATGTTCGATGTGGAAAAATTCCGCAATGACACTCTGGCTGCGCTCAGGTATCTGATCCCTGTCTGCGAGAACAGGGTCGTCTTCCGGAGGGCGGTTGACGATGAAGCGCTGCGAAGGACACAGGAGCGGCTCCTGTCCCTCCTGGAGGACGAAGGGGAAAATCCGCTTTCCGTGATCGGCCTGGTCTATGAGCTTCTGGGGATTTTGTACCGTTACCGGACGGAGAGCGTAAGTCTTCCTGCGGACCGGCAGGGCAGGGGCTTTTCCGAAATCCTGAAATATGTGAACGAACGCTTTGCCCAGAAGCTTTCTCCGAAGGAGGTAAGCGCCCGGTTCGGCTACAATGAGACTTATTTCTGCCGCCGTTTTAAGGAGATCACGGGCCTGACCTTTACCGGCTATCTTCTGGCCCTGCGCATGGAGTGCGCGCAGAAGCTGCTTGTGGAAACCGGGGATGAGATCGGGGTCGTCGCCTGGAAATGCGGGTATGCGGACGGAAGCTATTTTTCACACTGCTTTAAAAAGCAGTGCGGCATGAGCCCGGCGGAATTCCGGAAAAGAGGAAATGCCGCAATTTTACAGAACTGTTAAGAATTTATGAAGTTGAAGAAATATGAGGGATTTCTCTTTTTTTTTCGCTGAAAATGTATTATGCTTATTAGGCTGTATGGAAAAGGAAGACCTACGGAAGAAAACCATACGCGGAAAAAGTACGGCATGAGAAAGCGGAGTGAAAAAACGTGGCAGGTTCGGAACTGGGAAGATTGATGGGAGAAAATAGTCTGGTATTCAGCAGTCTGGAATTCCTGTTCCGGTTCCTGCCTGTTTTTCTTGCGGCGTTTTATCTGACGCCGCCCGGATACCGGAATGTGACGCTTCTTGCGGGAAGCCTTTTTCTCTATGCCTGCGCGCAGCCGCAGTATGTGCTGCTGCTTCTGGCTGTGACCGCGCTGAATTATCTGATCGGGATCCGGGCGCAGGCAGCCTCCGGGATCCGCCGCCACAGGAAAAGAAGGGCCGTTATGTCTGGCTGGCTGCTGCTGGCCGGGACGACGGATCTGGGCATTCTGATCTTTTTCAAGGCTGTGGGAGCGGCGACGGGAAATCTGGCCCTGCCCCTTGGGTTGAGTTTTTACACCTTTAAGCTGGTCTCGTACCAGGCGGACGTTTTCCGGGGCAGGATCGAAGCGGAAATGTCCTTCTGGCGGTTCGCTTCGTATATCTGCATGTTCCCGCAGATTACCAGCGGCCCCATCATGAGATATGAGGATGCGTCCGGCGGCCTGCGGGGAGAACGGATCCTGCCGGAGCAGTTCGCGGAAGGCCTGCGGCTGCTGGTCCTTGGCCTTGCCGCCAAGGTGCTCCTGGCGGACCGGCTGGGGATCCTGTGGAACGATATCCGCACCATCGGCTTTGAAAGCATTTCCACGCCGCTGGCCTGGCTCGGGGCCTTTTCCTATTCGCTCCAGCTTTATTTTGATTTTCAGGGATATTCCCTGATGGCGGCGGGGATAGGGATGATGCTCGGCCTTCCTTATATAAAAAATTTTGACCAGCCCTACAGCGCGGTGTCCATGAGCGATTTCTGGCGCCGCTGGCATATGACGCTGGGAAGCTGGTTCCGGGATTATGTCTATATTCCCATGGGCGGAAACCGGGAAGGAACGGGACGTCTTGTGCGGAATCTGCTGGCCGTCTGGCTGCTTACCGGTCTGTGGCATGGAAACGGCTGGAATTTTGTCCTCTGGGGGCTTGTGCTCGGCGGGATCATTATTCTGGAAAAGCTGACCTATGGAAGCTGGCTGAAGCGCAGGAAGGTGATTTCTCACATCTATGTGCTGGCGCTCCTTCCGCTTACCTGGATGATCTTTGCCATTACGGACTTGAAGGAGCTTGGGATCTATTTTGCAAGGCTGTTTCCCTTCTTCGGGATCGGACAGACGCTGAACGCGGGAGATATCTGGAAATATCTTTCCCTGTACTGGCCGTTCCTGCTGGCGGGTGCGGTCTGCTGCGTTCCGGCGCTGGAAGTCCTGTATGAGAAGTGGAAAAAAACGTGGCCTGCCGCCGTCCTTCTTATGCTCCTGTTCTGGGCGGCTGTGTACCGGCTCAGCATTTCGGCAGGCAATCCGTTTCTGTATTTCAGCTTCTGACACAGAACCTGAGCTTTGGCGCGGGTATCTGAAGCGTTGTTCCTGCAGCCGGGTTCTGTCCCGGCGTCCGGAGGAGAAAGGCGTGACCGATTCATGAAAAAATGGAGACCGTATTCCCTGTTCCTTCTGCTTCTGATCAGCGGAGCTTTGCTGACGGGAGCGGGATACGCAGGGGAACACAGCATATATGCGGATTATTCCCGGCAGAACGGCTGGATGACGCCGGCCCTTTCCCTGGTTTTTCAGGGGGCGAAGGACGGCGTCGCCCCCTGGGAGCTGTTTGCCGGCCCGGCGCAGACGGCCGCAGGGGCGGAGGGCGGAGAGGACAGGGAGAGTGCCTGCGCGCAGGCGGGGAAAGAATCGGCCGGAGAAAACGCTTCGGATCCGGCGAAACCGGGTGAAAACGCAGCGGAAACGCAGAGCGGTTCCGGGCAGGAAGAAAAGGACGGGGTTTCCCAAAATGATATGGCGGGAAACGGGATATCAGAAAACGGAGTTTCGGGAAACGGGATATCAGAAAATACAATGCAGGCAGATGGAATGCCGGAAAACGGATTGTCGGGAGATGATATGCCGGAAGGCGATCGTCAGAAGCCGTCAGAAGCCGGACCGGGCGGCGTTTCCGACGCGGCGTTCACCGCGTCGGACGGCAGCCGGTACGACCGGTTCGGACAGCTGATCTCATCGGGAGCGGAAGAAGGGGAGAATGCCCCCGCCCCGTCTCAGACGGAAGAGACCGGAGCCGGACAGACGCAGGAAGCGCCGTCTTCTCAGGAATCGATTTCCGTGGAGATGATTTCTGAGGAGCCGGTTTCTAAAGAGCCGGTTTCTGAACCGGAGCCGGTTCCTTCGCAGGGGGCGGAGCCGCCCCGGGATCCTGCTTCTGCGCAGACGGCTGTTCCCGCGCCGGAGAGCGGGAAGACGAAGAGCCTTGTCCCGGTGTCGGAGAGCTATTTTGACGACGCGCTGTTTATCGGAGATTCCCGTACCGTAGGGCTGTATGAGTACGGCGGCTTCCAGGAGAGCACGGCCTTTTTCGCCAAAACCTCTCTGACGATCTACGATCTGTTTGAGGAACCGGAGAAATTCGCCCAGCTGGCGGACGGAAAGAAAGCCACCCTGGAGGAGGCGCTGACGGAAAGAAAATTCGGCAAGATCTATCTCATGCTCGGGATCAACGAGCTGGGAAGGGGGACCACGGAAAGCTTCTTTCGGGTTTATGCGGAGGCGGTCAACCGGATCCGCCTGCTTCAGCCGGACGCCCTGATCTTCATCCAGGGGATCATGCGCGTGGGAGAAGAAAAGAACAGCACGGACGCGATTTTCAACAATACGAACATCAACGCGAGAAATCAGGCCATTTCCATGATGGCGGACAACCGGAGCATTTTTTACCTGGAGGTGAACGACGCGGTCTGCGATGAGAACGGCAATCTGATCTCGGATTATACCTTCGACCAGATCCACCTGAAGGCAAAATATTATCAGCTCTGGAAGAATTACCTGTTTGCCCATGGAGCGGTATGAACGCGCTGCTGTTCCGCCTTCGTCCGGACGGCAGGGGAGCCGCGGGGAACCGCCTGATTTAGTGCCTGATTTGGCGAGAATTTTTGTTGACAATCCGGTATCGGTTATGTATAATTAACAAAGTGCGAACAGGAGAGTCTGCCATGCTGATCAATCTGAGCGATATTTTTGAGGAGGAAGGAAAATCGGTTTCCAGAGAGGTTCCGCTGGAGCTTGCGGAGGTTGATTTTCGCGGGGGGCGTTTTCCCATAGTGGAGAAATCCCCGGCTGCGCTGTCTCTTGCCAACGATGGAAACGGCAGGGCCCGGATCGAGGCCGACGCCGAGGTGAGTCTTGGCATGAAGTGCGACAGATGCCTGAAGGATGTGACGAAGAAGCTGAGCCTTCACATCTCCGTGGAAGCGGTATCCCCTGAGAAGGCGGATGCGCAGGAGATGGAGGATCAGAGCGGCTTCATGGAGGGTTATCAGCTGAATGTGGACAGCCTGATCGTCAGTGAGCTCTTTGCCTGCTGGCCTGCAAAGGTTCTGTGCAGAGAAGACTGTAAGGGATTGTGCAGGGTCTGCGGGAAAGACCTAAACGAAGGGGAGTGCGGCTGCGATACCTTCGTTCCAGACCCCAGAATGGCGGCAATCATGGATATTTTTCGTGAGAACAAGGAGGTGTAAGTAATGTCTATCTGCCCTAAGAATAAATCTTCCAAATCCAGAAGAGACAAGAGAAGAGCGAACTGGAAAATGAGCGCTCCTACTCTGGTAAAGTGCAGCAAGTGCGGCGCTCTGATGATGCCTCACAGAGTGTGCAAGTCCTGCGGCTCCTATAATAAGAGAGAGATCATCAAGACCGAGGCATAAATTTTATTTTAACCGGGAAAATGCGGAAGGCGTCGTGCATGGCACGGCGTCTTTTTTTAACGATACGTCCGGCGGGCGGCCGCCGGCCCAGCAGGAACGGCCATGGCGGGCCGAAATGTAACGGTCATGTAAAAGGTATTTAAAAACATCCACACCCGTATTGAAATAACATAAATCCCGGTTTATACTCCTTTTCGTAAGCAGAAGAGAAAGCGTCCGGGCCTGGAAACTTCCCTGTTATTTTACGAAAAAGAGGTTAATGGAAATGAGAAAGAAACTGGCAGCAGGATTATTGGCATTTGCCCTTACAGCGACGGCAGGGATTTCCGCCATTGCGGCGACGGTGCATTACAATGACAGCTCCGTTACGGGAGCAAGCCCGGCATGGCAGGCATGGACGGCGAACTGGGAGACGCTCGCGAACGATTACACGCAGGTATCTATCGCTCCCGGCGAGGATGAGACCGAGATCAATTTTGCATGGTACAGCCTGAAGAACGGCGAGTCCACCCCTGTGGTTCATTTCGGAACCGATGAGGACAGCATGAAGACTTTTACCGGCGTTACGGGAGATGTGGATCCGTCTCTTACGAACAACGCAGCGTATGAGTTCAACCGCGTAAAGGTGACCGGCCTGCGCCCTGGTACCACGTATTATTATACGGTGGAAAAGAACGGCGTGGAGACGGAGCCGGAAGTATTCTATGCAAGAGAGACCGACGAGACGAAGATCCTGTATGTGGGCGATCCGCAGATCGGCGCGTCCAAGGGACAGCCGCAGAACGGCGAGGCTCTGAAGGAGGAATCCGGAGCTGCGAATACGGCTGCGAGAAACGACGGCTTCGCATGGAACCGCACGCTGGAGACCGCCTTTGCCCAGACCCCTGACATCAACTTCGTGATCTCCGCGGGCGATCAGGTGAACAACACCGGAAAGCCGAAGGAAGAGGAGTACGCGGCTTACCTGTTCCCGAAGGCGTTAAAGACCGTTCCGGTCGCGACCACCATCGGAAACCATGATTCCCTGAACGCGGACTACGCTTATCATTTTTATAATCCCAATCCCACCGACAACGGCGTGACCGAGGCGGGCGGAGATTATTACTACTCCTATGGAGACGGGCTGTTCATCGTTCTGAACACCAATAACTACAACGTTGCCGAGCATGCGGAGACTATTAAGGAGGCCGTTGCTTCCGATCCCTCCGCAGCCTGGAGAGTGGTTACCATCCATCAGGATATCTACGGCTCCGGCCTGGATCATTCCGACACGGACGGCATGATCTTAAGAACCCAGCTCACTCCGGTATTTGACAGCTATGATATCGATGTGGTTCTGCAGGGACATGACCATACTTACAGCAGAACGAAGATGCTTTACGGCGACGGCCAGGTGCATTCCGGCTATGAGTTCCGCCTGAATGAGGAAGGAACCGATTATGACTGGGATCACGCCTATAACGTGGCGAGCGGCGAGAGCATCCCGCTGGCGCCCGAAGAGGACGATGCGGCAGGAGCGGCGGCTCTGGCAGCCTTCCAGGCGGACAACAACTGCTATACCATTGAGAACACCACGGGCAACACCGTTGTGGATCCTCAGGGCATCCTGTACATGACGGCAAACTCCGCTTCCGGTTCCAAGTATTACGAGCTGATCGGCACGCAGCAGGACTATGTCGCGAACCGCAGCCAGAACTGGCTTCCCAGCTATTCCGTCATCACCATGACGGACGATACGTTCTCGATCGACACCTATCAGATCCTGAACGACGGCACGACTGAGAAGATCGACGACACCTTCACGATCATCAAGACGAAATAACCGTGGAGAGATTTCATTTGGGCGGGCGGCTGTCCGGCAGGACGGCCGCCCGCCTGATTCTGCTTGCGGCGGCAGGGATAGGACTGCTGCTGTTTACGCTGTGGCTGAACCGGGTGGAGATCGTGCCGCTCATATCCCGGGAGGGCCAGACCTTTGAAAAGGCTGTGGTGACGCAGATCCTTCAGGACAATAGGACGGAGACGGGAACCCGTGTGGGAGAGCAGGTGGTCGAGGTGAGGATCCTCACCGGTGAAAAGAAAGGCGAACTGCTGGAGGTGACCAGCAGCGCGGGCTTTCTGTTCGGCGCTCCCTGCACGCCGGGCATGCGGGTGGTGGTCATGCAGAGCGTGGCGGGGGATACCACCATCGCCAGCGTTTATTCCCAGGACAGGGAATGGGTGATCTACCTGTTCGGCATTCTCTATCTGGTAGTGCTGGTTCTCGTGGGAGGAAAGCAGGGCGTGAAGGGAGGCATCGGCCTCGTATTCACCTTTTTTTCCATCCTTCTGTGGTATCTTCCCATGGTTTACCGGGGCTTTTCCCCGTTCTGGTCGGCGGTGTTCATCTGCATCATCACGACGCTTGTGACCATGCTCTTAATCGGCGGCTTTACGAAAAAAACGCTCGTTGCCACCATCGGAACCGTGGGCGGCGTGCTGACGGCGGGGATCTCCGCCACGCTGTTCAGCCTGGCGTCCGGAATTACGGGCTATAACGTCTCGGATATCGAGACGCTGATGACGCTCTGGACCGTGCAGGGCATCCAGGTGGGAAGCCTGCTTTTCGCCGGCCTTCTGATCTCCAGCCTCGGCGCGGTGATGGATGTGGCCATGTCCATCGGAAGCTCCATGAGCGAGATCCTTGCCCAGAACCCTTCCCTGAACCGGAAGGAGCTCTGGAAGGCGGGCATCCGGGTGGGCCGGGACATGATGGGAACGGACAGCAATACGCTGATCCTCGCCTTCGCCGGCGGCAGCCTGAGCATGCTCCTTCTGGACTATGCCTACGATCTGCCATATCTTCAGATTATCAACTCCAACAACATCGGCATTGCCATCATGCAGGGCCTGTCCGGCAGCTTCGGCGTGGTGCTCTCCGTGCCGATCACCGTGGCGGCGGGAGCGGTTCTGTATACCATGAAAAACAGACGCGGCGGGACGCCGGTTGAGGAGGGGCGTATGGAGGAAGCACATATAGAGGAAGCGGCGGAGGAAATGTCCGGGAATCTGTAGCAGTGCTGTCCGCTTTGGCGAGAGCCGGAGCGGATGGCGCTGTTTTTCTGCACGACGCTTGCCATCGTTCTTTCTTTATGATAAGTTTAACTAAAAGAGGGAGGCGGCAGGAACCTTCCTTACCGGTAAAAAGGAGCGTGAATACAAAATGGGCGTTTACCTGAACGGCAGAAGCGCATACGGTCTGTTCCGCAGGGACTGTGCATCCGCATATTTTGTGGATAAGACAGAGATCCTGGCGGAACTTGTGCCCCTTGTGGAGCTGGATGAAAAGGATATGGAAGAAGCCGGCCCAAAGGAGGGAAAGGGGCAGAAGTATGTTGCCATCACAAGACCCCGCCGTTTTGGGAAAACGGTTATGGCGAATATGATCGTTTCCTATTTTGGAAAGGGCGTGGACAGCAGCAGGCTTTTCGGCAATCTGAAAGCAGCGTCGTATGACTGGTTTGAGAAACATCTGAACCGGCATAATGTGATTCATATTTCATTTAATAAGCTGCCGAGAAACTGCACTTCCTATAAACAGTATATTGAGAGATATGAGGAAGGGCTGCTTGCGGATCTTGGAAAGGCCTATCCGAATGTCGGAATTAAGAGCGGCGATGCAGTATGGGACGCGCTGGCGCAAATTTACGAATACTGCAACGGGGAAAAATTCATTTTTGTATTCGATGAATGGGATTATATCTATCATCAGGATTTTGTGACGGAGGAGGATAAGGAAAGCTTTACGGCTTTTCTCAGCAATCTGCTGAAGGACAACGCCTATGTGGAAATGGCCTATATGACGGGAATCCTGCCGATTGCAAAATACTCAAGCGGTTCGGAACTGAACATGTTCTGCGAGTATACCATGGTGAC
>DXDD01000100.1 GCA_019115665.1 Candidatus Eisenbergiella pullistercoris
TATACCCAGTCCAATTCCGTCTGCTATGTGAAGGACGGACAGGCCATCGGCATCGGCGCGGGCCAGCAGTCCCGCATCCACTGTACCCGTCTGGCGGGAAACAAGGCCGACAACTGGTTCCTGCGCCAGTCCCCGCAGGTGCTTTCCCTGCAGTTTAAGGAAGGACTGGGCCGTGCGGACCGGGACAATGCCATCGACGTATACATGAGCGACGACTATATGGACGTGCTGGCGGACGGCATCTGGGAGAACACCTTCGCGGTGAAGCCTCCCGTATTCACCAGAGAGGAAAGACAGGAGTGGCTGAAAAACCTGAGCGGCGTGACCCTCGGCTCCGACGCCTTCTTCCCCTTCTCCGACAACATCGACCGCGCCCGCAGGAGCGGCGTGAAATATGTGGTGCAGCCCGGCGGCTCCGTCCGGGACGACGCGGTGATCGACGCCTGCAACCGTTACGGCATGGCGATGGTATTCACCGGGATCCGGCTGTTCCATCATTGACGGGGAGGAAGGAAGCGTTGATTCTGTTTGTGAATGCCTGTGTCAGGAAAAACTCAAGAACAAAGCGGCTGGCGGAATGCCTGCTCTCCCGGATCCCGGGGGAAATCCGGGAGCTGCGTCTGTCAGAAATCGCTTTTCCCGTAACGGATGAAGCCTTTCTGGAAAAAAGAGATCGGCTTACAGCGGAGAAGAAATACGACGATCCGCTGTTTGATCTGGCCCGGCAGTTTGCGGAGGCGGATACTCTTGTGATCGCGGCGCTCTTTTGGGATTTATCTTTTCCGGCCTCGCTCAGGCAATATCTGGAACAGGTTAATGTGCCGGGGATTACATTTCGGTATACGGAGGAAGGGATTCCCGTGAGCCTGTGCAGAGCGCGAAGGCTGTATTATGTGACCACTGCGGGCGGTTACTACTTCCCGGAGGAATACGGCTACGGCTACGTGAAAGTGCTGGCGGAAAATTTTTACGGGATTTCAGACGTGAGACTGATTCGGGCGGCAGGACTGGATATCGAAGGAATCGATGCGGAGCAGGTCCTGCGGGAGTGCATGGAAAATCTGAAGCTTACCGAACAGACTTTTATCGAATAGTTTTTTATTGAACAGATCTGTCCCGGAGCCCTGTTTCTCATAAAAGAGCGGGGGTCCGGGACAGCATACTTTTCAGCAGAAAAGGAAGGGGAACAAGAATGGAAAAAATGCTTCTGCATGAAAACTGGAAGCTGCGGGAGGTTTCGGAGGCCGGATGTTTTCCGGGAACCGATTGGATCCCCGGAACCGTTCCCGGCAGCGTCTATCAGGATTACCTGAACGCGGGGAAGATGGAGGATCCCTACTGGCGGGCCAACGAGGAGCAGGCGCTGGAGCTGATGAAGAGGGACTTTGAATACCGGACGGCGTTTGACGTGACGGAGGGGATGCTTTCGCATGACGAGGTGATTCTGCATTTTGACGGAATCGATACGGTGGCGGACATCAGCCTGAACGGCCAGACGCTGGGCCATGCGGACAACATGCACCGGATCTGGGAATATCCGGTGAAGGAGATTTTAAAGAAAGAAGGAAACGAGCTGTCCGTCCGGATCGCCTCCCCGGTCAACTATATTTATGACCGGTATGAAAAGGATCCGCTGATCGTGGCAAGCTCCGACGCCATGCGCGGCTGCTCCTATCTGAGAAAAGCCCACTGCATGTTCGGCTGGGACTGGGGCCCCCGCCTTCCCGACGCCGGGATCTGGCGGCCTGTGAGCCTGCTCGGCGTGGACGCGGCCAGACTTGACAATGTATATGTGACCCAGAGCCATGAGCCGGGCAGGGTGACACTGCACTTCCAGACGGACATTGAGCTTCTGGGAGCGGAGCGGATGTATCGTCTGGGCGGACAGGCGGACGGCGGAAGCGCGGAAGAATACCGGACGGAGGAAAAAACGCGGGCGGCGGAAAGGGCGCGGAAAGACGCGGACAGGCTTGCGCAGGAAGGCATGGAGGTCTGTATCACCGTAACCGCTCCGGACGGAAGCGTACAGACGGTGGAAGCGGGCCGGATGCAGATCGTGATCGAAAACCCGCAGCTCTGGTGGCCGAACGGCTATGGAGAGCAGCCTTTGTACGGCGTGAAGGTGGAACTGCGCCGGAATGGAGAGCTGCGGGATGTCTGGGAAAAGCGGATCGGCCTGCGGACGATGAGAGTGGCGCGCGAAAAGGATCAGTGGGGAGAAAGCTTCTGCCACGAGGTGAACGGCGTGCGCATCTTTGCCATGGGGGCGGACTATATCCCGGAGGACAATATCCTGCCCCGTGTGACGCCGGAGCGGACGTATGAGCTCCTGACGCAGGCAAAAAACGCCCATTTCAACTGCATCCGCGTCTGGGGCGGCGGTCATTATCCGGCGGATTCCTTCTGGGATGCCTGTGACGAATTGGGCCTGATCGTCTGGGAGGACTTCATGTTCGCCTGCTGCGTGTATGACCTGACGGAGGAATTTGAGGCAAATATCCGGGCGGAGTTCATCGATAACGTTAAACGGATCCGCCACCACGCCAGCCTTGGCCTGTGGTGCGGGAACAACGAAATGGAACTGTTTCTTGCGGACAATCCTGCAGAATGGTGCTTAAAGCACAGCCAGCTTGCCGATTATATCAAAATGTATGAATACATCATTCCGCAGATCCTGAAGGAGTATGATCCGCAGACCTTCTACTGGCCTGCGAGCCCATCCTCCGGCGGCAGCTTTGATATGCCGAACGATGAGAACCGGGGAGATGTGCATTATTGGGATGTGTGGCATGGGAACAAGCCCATCACGGAATACCGGAAATTCTTCTTCCGGTATGTATCGGAATTCGGCTTCCAGTCCTTCCCCTGCCTGAAAACGGTGGAGACTTTCACCCTGCCGGAGGACCGGAATATTTTCTCCTATGTGATGGAAAAGCACCAGCGCAACCAGTCCGCGAACGGAAAGATCATGAACTACATGGAGCAGACCTTCCTGTATCCGACCGGTTTTGATACCCTGCTGTACGCCTCCCAGCTTCTGCAGGCGGAGGCCATGCGCTACGGCGTGGAGCATTTCCGCAGGAACCGGGGCCGGTGCATGGGAACCATCATCTGGCAGCTGAACGACTGTTGGCCGGTGGCGAGCTGGTCCATGATCGACTACGAAGGCCGCTGGAAGGCGGTGCAGTATTACGCGAAGCGTTTCTTCGCGCCGTTGATGATCTCCTGCGAGGAGGAAGGGATCCTGTCCCAGAACACCAATGTGAACGCGGAACCCTTTGAACTGAAAAAATCCATCCGCCTCTGCGTCAGCAATGAAAGTATGCAGGATCATCAGGCGGCGGTGCGCTGGCAGCTGCGGGACGCTTCCGGACAGGTGAAGGAGGCCCATGAAGAAGAGGTCTGCGTGAAGGCGCTTTCCAGCGAATGGCTGGAGAAGGTTCCCCTGCAGCATGCCCAGACCAGAAGGGATTACGTGTCCTATGAGCTTTGGGAAAACGGGGAGATCGTATCCGCGGGAAGCGTGCTGTTCTGCGCGCCCAAGCACTTTGCGTTTGAGAACCCGCATCTGAGAGCGGAAGCCGTGGGAAGCGATGAGATCCTGGTGACGGCGGACGCTTACGCGAAGAGCGTGGAGATCCGCAACGGGGACGATACCCTGCTGCTTTCCGACAATTATTTCGACATGAATCCGGGAACCAGAAGACTGAAGGTGCTGAAAGGGACACCGGAAGGGTTACAGGCAAGAAGCGTGTTTGATATCCGATAAGGACGGCGGCGGTTTCGCCGGCAATGGAGAGTAAAAGCGGAGCGGCTAATCAGCCGCTCCGTAATACTGTGCCTGGGCGTTCCAGAGCTCCCGGTACAGCCCTTCCTTTTCCACAAGCTCTTCATGGCTGCCCTGCTGGACGATTCGTCCCTGATCGAAGACCAGAATATTCCGGCAGAACCGGCAGGAGGCGAGCCGGTGGGAGATGTAGAAGGCGGTTTTCCCCGCGGGGCGGGACGCTTCGGATGACCTGCGCGGATCGGAAGGGTTCCCGAGTCCCGGATTTCCTTCGCCGCTTACCACCCGGTCGAAGCCTTCGTAAACCTCGCATTCGGAGAGCGGGTCCAGGGCGGCGGTGGGTTCGTCCATGATGACGAAGGGAGCGTTTTTATAGACCGCCCGCGCGATGGCCATTTTCTGTTTTTCTCCGCCGGAGAAGGCAATGCCTTCATCGGCGTATTCCTTTCCCACCCAGGTATGAAGCCCCTGCGGAAGCCGCTTTAGAGCTTCGGACAGCCCGGCGGCCGCAAGGGCGTCCCGGGCGCGGTCTTCATCCACGTTTTCACTGCCGGCGACCGCCTCTCCGAGCGGAAAGGCGAAGATCCGGAAATCCTGAAAAACCACCGAAAAGAGGCGGCAGTATTCCTGATAATCGTATTTGCGGATGTCAACGCCGTTCAGCCGGATGCAGCCCTCCGTCACATCATACAGGCGGCAGAGCAGCTTGATGAAGGTGGTTTTGCCGGAGCCGTTTCTGCCGACGATGGCGATCCGTTCCCCGATCAGAAGCTTCAGATTCAGGTTCCGGATCACATATTCTTCAGAGCCGGGATAGCGGAAGGAGACATTTTCAAATTCCACGGAAAAGCGGTTGTCCTTGCGCTTTTCCACCGGGAGGGTTCCCTCGTAGCGCTTTCTGCCCGTTTCCATGAACCGTACATAATCCCGGCAGTAGCGGGCATTGTATTGAGAGGAGGCCAGCGCGCTCATCAGCTCCGCAAGGGAGGAGGACATCCGGATGATGCTGGAAGCGCAGGTGACTGCCTCTCCCGGAGTGATGAGACCATATGCGGCGCGCAGGGCCGCGAACACGTAGACCAGAAGGCCGGTGAGCGCGGAAATGGTCCGCTTGACCGCCTCCCCGGCAGAGGTCAGTCCGGCTTCGCGATAAGTTTCCCTTTCCACCTGGCGGATGGCTTCCTCTGATTTCTCACGGATCAGCTTCTGCTGCTGATAGATCCTAAGATCCTTCTGCCGTTCCGGGCTGGAGAAAATTCCCATGCAGTGATCCAGAAAATTTTCATCCTTCGTCCGTTTTTCATGGAACCGTTTGATCCTCTGCCCGAAGGAAAGATCCGTCCGGTAGCTGATCAGGATCATCGCGGCGATCAGCAGAAGCAGCAGAAGCGTGGAGAGAGGAGACCGGAAAAAGGCTCCGAAGCGCCCCGGATCCTGATTATTTAAGGCTCCCTGGCCGGAGGAGAGTCCGGTGAAAAGGAGCGGGAGCGTGAGGATAACGGCCGCAAGGATGGAGACCGCCGCCTGCAGGGTCCTTTCCAGGTCGTCAAGCACGCGGCCGATCAGCCCCCGGTTGGTTCCCGCGTTTCGGATGGAATGGATCATTCCATGCACCTTTGGATTTTCCAGATACTCATAATCCATGTCCAGGAGCTTTTTATCGATCAGAAGATTCTGCTGCTCATACATGTATTCCATTTTCTTATTATAGCCTTTGATGGCGAGGGCGAAGATCGTGGCGCAGAGCCATTCCGCTCCCAGCGCGGCGGCGGTGAGAAGAAACAGCCGCGAAAGACCGGCCCCGGCGTAGACGTTGTCCAGAAGCCGTCCCATGAGGAGCAGCGCGATGTAGGGACGGATCCCCTGCACCACGGCGACGCAGCAGGCACAGAGGATCACGTTTCCATAGCCTGCTCTGCGGTAGTCGGAAAGAACCCGGAATTGATTTCTGATATCCTGTCTGTTCATGATCACCTCCATGCCGAAGCGGCGTCCTTCTTTTCCTGAGCGTTTCCGGAGGATTTGTAATACCGGCTCTGAATCTCATACAGATAAGCATACCGGGTAGCTCCGGCAAGCAGCTGTTCGTGTGTGCCCTCCTCGATCAGCCTTCCGTTTTCCAGAAGCACGATCCGGTCGCAGAAGCGGGTGCTGGAAAGACGGTGAGAAATGAAGATGGAGGTGGCATTTTTCATGGCTTCCCCATACCGCAGATAAAGCTCGTTTTCCGCGATCGGGTCCAGCGCGGCGGTGGGCTCGTCCAGAATGATGAGAGGCGCTTCCTTATACAGCGCCCGGGTAAAAAGCAGCTTCTGTTTCTCCCCGCCGGAAAAGTCCACGCTGTCTCCATTTACCTCCCGGATCAGGGAGGCTTCGCCTTTGCCCGGCGTTTTTTCATAGCGCTCCGCAAAGCCGGACAGCGTAAGATCCCTCTCCAGGCGGTTCCGGTCGATGTCCTCTTTTCCGCCTCCGGTCAGATTTTCATCCAGAGTGACGGGAAGCAGGGTATAGTCCTGAAACAGGACGGAGACGCAGCTGAGGTATTCCTCTCTGGTAAAGCGTTCTATGGGAATCCCTCCCAGCAGGATCTCTCCCTTCGTGGGATGATAGAAGCCGCAGATGAGCTTGACCAGCGTGGTTTTCCCGGCTCCGTTCAGGCCGAGAAGCGCAAGCTTCTCACCGGGGCGGATGGTAAGGCTGATATCGGAAAGGGTCTCCCGTTCGTTTCCCGGATAGGTGAAGCTCACATTTCTAAGCTCCAGGCTGACGGGAGAGCGCCGAAGCTTCGCGAGCGCTTCCGCCCCGATGCCGTCCGTCCGCTTCCAGGTATCCTGCCAGCCAAGGAATTCCCGGATGTAGCTGACGGAAGCATTGGTGCTGTTGATGTTCATGAGCTGCCGGATCAGCATTTCAAAATACAGGGCAAAGGAGCTGACCAGCCCGATGTAGTAGACGAATTCGGAGGACGAAAGCTCTCCGCCCGCAAGCAGCACAAGCAGCAGGCCGTAGGCCGCCCAGTTCCGGAACAGGAGCAGAAAGGCATTTGTGACGTTGCGGATGGTATACCAGCAGTGAATGGCGCCAAAAATCCGTTCCAGCTCCCCCAGCGCCGCGTCGTATTTTCCGATCAGAAAATCCAGAAGCTGATACATGCGGATATCCTTGCCGGCCGCCGCGTCCCCCGCCTGGGTGTTGATGTAGTCCGTCCTGCGGGAGGAAAGGCTGGTTTTTCCGTAATATTCCCTGTGTTTTTTGCGGGCGATGCCAAGAAGCTTCAGATCGATGAGCACGGTCAGCATGATCACCACGAACAGCCACCACCGCACCCGGCTGATCAGAACGCCGTAAAAAAGCAGCAGGATAACGGCGGTGGGAACCTCCTTCATGAAGGAAGCGCAGAAATACAGCCCTCTGCCGAATTTTACGGAAGAGATCACGTTGCCGGTCACCTCCCGGCTCGGGCCGTCCTCCAGCCTGTCGTAGTCCACGTCCATGATCTTATCCAGGAATTTCCTTCGGAAATGATACAGATAGCCGTCGATCCCCACACTGAACCAGGCGTGGATGCAGCCGGAGAGGACGTTCCCCAGCCACAGAAACGCGCACAGCAGAAAAATATGAAAAAGCAGCAGGCGAACGTCCACCCCGCTCTCCAGATCCGCAACCACCCATGAGGGGAGCAGCGCTCCCAGATAATCCGCGGCAATACCGGGAATGAAAGAAAAAAGGGTGAAAAGAAAGACCGTTTTCTTCCATTTCCACATTTCCTTCATGCAATAGGCCAGATTGCTGAGAAACCGGTAACGGCTTTTTCCCGTTCCGTAGATATGGCTTAGATACATCATGGCGGATGCCCCCCTTTCCGAACTTCGGATAGCCTATTCTATCACACGGAAGTGCGGAAAGAAAAGCGATCTGCACGAACGGTCCTCTCTGCGCACGAATGGCAGGGGAGGAGAGAGGACGATGAAACGGCTGCCGGTAACAGTTCAGTCAGGTCTGCGCATTTACTGCGCAGACCGTACGAAACGTATCGGCAGAAAGCATCCGGCCCATCGCGAAGCGATTGGAATGGCCGGATGCCGTAACAGTTCTGCCGAAGGCTGAACTGTTACGGCTGCCGCAATCTCACTGGCTTTAGACGGCGGGTTAAGGTAGCCAAAAGTGGCGGTTTGTATTATACTTGTGCCATGGGAACATGGAAATCAAAAAAGCAGACCCAAAGCATGATGCGATCTGGAGGGAACAGGAAAGGAAAAGCATGGCGGAGATCAGGAAATATATTCTGAAGCATAAGAATATACCGGTTGCACCCCTCACGCTGGACTGCGTGACAGGCGGGATCCTGTCGGTGGACCAGGTCTTTGCGGAAGCGCACGTACCGGTGGGCGTTCCCGTAAAAAACGGGCGCATCGACCGAGGGACCTTAAACGCATGGTGGAGCGGCCGGGCGATCCCGGCCAGCAGATCGGGATTGAAGGAGGCGCTGTCCCGGATGGAAATTTCGCAGCCGCAGCTCCTGCTGGAAAAATGCCTCGGCCTCAGCCTGTCCGATCAGTACTGGATCTGTCCGGAAGAAAGTAAGCTTCGCTGGGAGGAGGTCAATTTTTTCCAGAATCCGTTTTCCGGGGATGTGGGAAAGATTCTGTTTGGAAGAAATGTGGATTCTGCTGCGGTCAGTCTGATGTCGCCGGATAATACCTCGGACGGCTGGCTGAAAAAGAGATGGATCCTGGCGGATGGAAAGCGCTGCCTGATCAAGGGCGGGAGCGGTGCCGTGCAGCAGGAGCCGTACAATGAAGCGCTTGCGTCCCGATTGATGGAAAGGCTGAATATTCCGCATGTTTCCTATCGGCTGCTGGTGGAAGACGGCTATCCCTACAGCATATGCGACGATTTTATCACGCCGGATACGGAGCTGATCAGCGCCTGGTACATCATGCGGACTTGTCGGAAGCCAAATCATGTTTCGATATACAGGCATTATCTGAACTGCTGTGAGACGCTGGGGATTCCGGGAATCCCCGACATTTCCGGAGCGCCGGGAAAAACCGAAAATTCCGGAAATTGCGGAATGCAGGAGGCGCTGGATCGGATGCTGGTCCTGGATTATCTGATCGTCAATGAGGACAGGCATCAGAATAATTTTGGAGTGATCCGGAATGCCGATACGCTGGAATATCTGGGGGCCGCGCCCATCTATGACAGCGGAACCTCGCTCTGGTTCGATAAACCGACGGCCATGATACGGGCGGATGCCAAAACGATATGCAAGCCGTTTAAGACCAGCCATGAGGAGCAGATCGGACTGGTACAGGATTTTGACTGGCTGGATTTTTCCGCGCTGAAGGGAATCGAAGAAGAGCTTCGGGAGCTGGTAAGGGGCTCCCTGTTCATCGACGAAGCGCGGTGCGACGCTCTGTGCAGGGGACTGGCGGGAAGAGTTGACATGCTGAAAAAGCACGTGGACAGCCGTTTCCGAAACGCCGCTTTCCCGGCGGAAGCGGCGACGCGCGTAAGGGACGGTGAGGCGCAGGAAACAGGGCGGCGGGCAGCAAAGCCGCGGAAAACGGAAGATACCAGAAACGATGTGAAACAGGATATTGCCTACAGTGGAAAAGGGAGCGGCTGATTGGCGCTCCCTGATATTGTGTCTGGAAAAAATTTTTCCAGTATTGAATTGATTGACAGTGCCATAATGTTATTGTAAAATAGAAGTGCGAAAAAGCGTACGATTTTTAGTATAAAAAAGAGGTGTTATAAATGCTGGCAGTAAAATCAATGGATGTAAGAGACAATTTCAAATCATTATGCGATAAGGTATTTAGAGGGGAGACATTAATCATTTCGAGACCAAAGAATGAGAATGTTGTAATGATATCTGAAGCAGAATACAACGATATGATGAAAGCAAAAAGAAATGCCGAGTATCTTGCCATGCTGGATAAATCTATGGCAGAAGCGGAAGCAGGAGGTTTCATAACAAAGACCATTGCAGAATTGGAGGAATACGAATAAATGAATATAGTATTTACGCCTACTGCATGGGAGCAATACACTGAATGGCAAAAGGAAGAGAAAAAAATGGTAAAGCGTATCAATGAGCTTATTAAAGACATTGACCGCAATGGATTGTTAAAGGGCATTGGCAGGCCTGAACCATTAAAACATCGTAAAGCGTGCAGCAGACGTACGACTGGACCATATATGTGGATGAGGATGTATCCGCGAAGGATCTTTGTGGATATGCGGAAGCCGAAAGGCAGGGAATCGCGGATTCGGATGTGGTGATCCTGCTGCTTCCTGCGGGAAGGGGGACGCATGTGGAACTCGGCATGGCGCTGGCATGGAATAAGAAGATTTATTTATGTGCCTCCAGCCGGGAGAATTTCAGCCTTGAAAATACGGTAGCCTTTTATGAACTGCCGCAGATCGTCAGGCTGACCGGAACGGCGGAGGAAAATCTGAAGCGGATTATGGAAGGATAGAGGAAAAAGCCGGACATTCGCTGCCGTGCGGCCCTGTGGAAACGGGCCTGCATAAATCTTAATGAAGCCAATGCCAGCTCAGAATTTGAAGGGGACGATAATGAAAAAGATAATTTTGCCGACGCTTTTCTTCTTATTTTCTATTCTATCGATAAGCTGTGGAGAAATATCGATATCTGAAAGCAATGAACTCTCAGATTCTGACCACGTAATTAAATGGTTCGACTGCCTTAACGGGGATGAAATGGTTTGGGATGATGTGAAAGAGTACAAGCTGGAGGAATTCCCGGGAGTGACTTTTCGCTGGCGCCCGGAACAGATGGAGGCTGTAACCGATAAAGAGGTCGTTCCGCTCTATGAAGGAATGCCGATATGGAGCGTTTATTTTTGTGATTTGACCGGGGACGGCATCCCGGAACTTTGTTCTACGTTAAGCTTTGGGTCGGGAATGATAGATAACCGGATCATAATTTACGACTATGCAGGTGGTGCAAGTTATGAACTTTCGGATCGGGGGAATTTTGACTATATTCTCAATATGCGGGAGGATTCCCTTGTTGTGGAAAAGCGTGTTTATATGCGGGATGAAATGGTTGAATCAGGAGAACTGGTGTTTCGTGATGATACCATCCAGATAATTACAGAATGAAAATGGCGGGGCGCCCGCCTTTTTTAGTCCATTATTTGCTATCAGGAAATTGCTCCCTTCATGAAGACAGGCTGTTTTCCTGCCTTTCATAAAGGGAGCATATCAAAATCCTGAGATTTACAGACGATACATCTTGACAGCCTACAGATGCTTTTTCAAAAATTCTTCTATCAGGTCCAGCGCCTGGCTGCTGTGGAAGCCGCCGCAGCCATGGCCGGCTCCCAGGAGTTTTACCATTTCCACATCCTTTCCCAGCTCTTTCATCCGGTCATACAGCCTGCAGCTCTGATTAAACGGTACGAGCATATCGCTGCCGCCATGCATGATCAGAAGCGGCGGCGTCGGCCGCCCGGCGGAGAGATAGCGCAGGGGAGAGGTGGTGTCCGCCAGCTCCCGGTTTTCCAGCACATTCTTTTTCCCGATCAGACTTCCCTCCGGGCTGTCCGGGGCGGAGTGATCCTGAATGCTCGGATAGTAGTTCATCATCACGATATCGGTCGGCGCGTACCAGTCCACAATGCACCGCACGGATGCGCTTATTCTGTCAGAATCGTCAGTATCCGGCGCATCATCTCCGGTGAATCCGGCCAGGAGCGCGGTGTGTCCGCCGCTGGAATCTCCCCAGAGTGCCACACGGGTTTCATCGATCCCATACTCGGAGGCATGCTTTTTCAGAAAACGGATGGCAGTTTTTGCGTCCTGCACCTGCGCCGGAAACGGAGCCGTGTCGCTGGGCCTGTATTCCACGACCGCCATCGCATAGCCTCTTTCGCCCATGCGGACGATATCCTGAAGGCTTGCGAAAATATCCTGGCGGAACCAGGCGGATCCCTGTATAAAAACGATCAGAGGCCAGCGTTTTCCCTGCGTGGAATCCTCCGGAAGAAACAGCTGCAGATGAAGCTCCATCCCGGAACGGTCCGCATATACCACATTCGGCAGGAACCGGAGATGGCAGCCGTAAGCATCCTTCAGCCTGACCGTCTGGACGCCCTCCGGCAGCTCCTCCGATTCGGGAAAATGTTCCGGATCGGCCGGGGGAAGGGGCGGGCCCTGCGTTCCTGTCTCCTTCCTGATTTCGTTTTCCGTTCTGTTTTCCTGTGCCATACTTTTTCTCCTTTTTACAGAGGCGCTCAGGTCCGGCTTATGCCGCCTTCTTCGCAGTAAACAGCTTCTTTAAGCAGCTGAAGGCGACCATGACGCCAAGCACCATGAGAAGAACCGCCACCACGAGCTGCAGGCCGTCCACCAGAAGCGTGGCCGTTCCCGCGGCAAAATTGGTGGCCAGCGCGATCAGCTTCTGCACCAGAGCGGTGAAGGTCACGATCAGCATCAGGAACATGGGGATGTACAGGGTCCAGCCGGTGCGGCCCGTGGTTTTTAAAAATACGGCCAGGGCGATCAGCACCAGTGCGGCCAGAAGCTGGTTGGCGGAGCCGAACAGGGGCCATACGTTGTTATAGCCGCCGAGCGTCAGCAGATAGCCGAAAAACAGGGTGATCACCGTGGCGAAATATTTGTTGGTCAGCACCCGCTGGACGGGGGACATGGAAGCCGGGTCCGTGGAGTCGGGATAGAACAGCTCCTGGAAGGACATGCGGCCGATTCTCGCCACGGAGTCCAGGGAGGTGAGCGCAAGGGCGGATACGCACATGGTCATGAATACCGTTGCCACCTGAACCGGAACGCCCAGCGTCTCCAGAAAGCCCGCCACGCCGGAGGAGAAGATGGCAAAGGGCGTGCCGTCCGGCTTCGTGCCGCCGACCGCCACCGCGCCCACTACGACCAGGGCGATGATGCCGAGCAGAGATTCCAGGACCATGGCTCCGTAGCCCACCATTTTCATATCCTTTTCATTGCTGATGGTCTTGGAGGAGGTGCCGGAGGATACCAGGCTGTGGAACCCGGACACCGCGCCGCAGGCGATGGTGACGAACAGGGTGGGGAAGAGGGCGCTTCCATCCGCCGCGACAAAGCCGTTGAAGGCGTTTAACTGCATGGTGGGATGGGCGACCAGAACGCCCACAACCGCGCCGATGATCATGCCGAGCAGCATAAAGGTGGTCATGTAGTCCCTGGGCTGCATCAGAAGCCACATGGGCAGGACGGATGCCAGGAACAGATACGCCATGATGATGTAGATCCATGCGGTCTTGGTGGCATAGATGGGAAGCTGCATGCCCACGGCGAACATCACCACAAGCAGCGCGACGGCAACAATAGCCTTCACCCATTCCTGCATGTTTTTCACATGCTTCTGGATCAGACCGAAGATAATGGCGACAAGAATGAAAAGCATGGAAATGGAAGCCGCCGCAGAGTTCGCGTAGGCGGTCGCCTCGTCCGCTGCCTCTGCGCCCACGCCCACAAAGGTTCCCGCCACCATGTCGGTGAAGGCTGCGATGACCAGCAGGGTGAACAGCCAGCAGAAGAGCATGAACAGCCTGCGGCCGGTCTTTCCGATGTATTTTTCGATCACCATACCGATGGACTTTCCCTCATTTTTCACAGAGGCATACAGCGCGCCGAAATCCTGGACCGCGCCGAAGAACAGGCCGCCGATGATGAGCCATAAAAGCACCGGAACCCAGCCGAACACGGAGGCCAGGATGGGGCCGGTTACCGGGCCCGCGCCTGCGATGGAAGAAAACTGATGGGAAAAAACCGTAAACCGGGAAGAGGGCACATAGTCCTGCCCGTCCTCATGGGTGCAGGCCGGCGTTTTCGCTTTTGGGTCGATGCCCCACTTTTTCGCCAGCCATCCGCCGTAAAGAAGATAACCGGCGGCAAGGGCCACGATGCCGATTAAAATGATGACTAATCCGTTCATAACTGATGTCGTCTGAAAAACAGACTCTCCTTTCCTCATAAATGGTTTTCGCCGGAGCAGATAGAAGTGTGCGTGAGTGCGCATCAAAAAAGCTTCCGCCTCAGGATATGCTCCATATCCAAAGACGAAAGCTTTCACTTCCGCGATACCACTTTGCTTGCCGCAGATGCGGCCTCTCAGTCCCGTCTCGACAGCCTCCGGGCCTTCTGCCCTTTCTGCTGTGTGTAACAGGCTTCCTTTTAACGGGGGAAAACCGGTATTGCCTACTCCTTTTCCGACAGAAAAATTCAGCATACTGCTCGCAGAGGATATCATCAGACGCCGTATGTCTCCTCGCACCGTCCGGAGACTCTCTGAAATACAGGCCGGTCTGACAACCTGTTCTGTTCCTGGCATTTCACCTGTGTACGGTTGACGTTATCTGTTTTAATACATTATCAGAGTAATGTCAAGAAGAATTTGACTTTGCATGTTCCCTTTCGTTGATGGGCCGGATGCTTTTTGCCTGTATGGAGTCCGCTGCCCCCGGATCAGATTTCAGGCAGGAAAAGCCTGCCGTAAAATCCGGTATATCAGAATATCAGGGGAATTAAAGATTCTGTCCGCCGTTCTGCCCGTTATCCTGCTGCTGCCAGCCGCCCTGTGCGGCGTTGGGGGCGTAACCCTGCTGATAACCGCCCTGTGCGGCGTTGGGATCGTAACCCTGCTGCTGCCAGCCGCCCTGTGCGGCGTTGGGATCATAACCCTGCTGATAACCGCCCTGCTGCCAGTTCGGGTCATAGTTCTGTCCATAGCCCTGATTCTGACCGTATCCCTGGGAGCTTCTTCCATAGCGCAGCGTGTTGTAGAAGGCGGCGTCCGTTATGGCCGTATAGGGCGTTACATAAAGCCCGGCGAGGCCGCAGGTGACTGCGGTGAGCAGATACCAGGGAATAAAGGACAGATCCAGGACAAATTTATCCATTTTATGTCCGACCATCATTGCCTTGCTTTCTCTAATGCACTCCATAATGCCCTTATCCGGATTCTCGGCGAGAAGGTAGGTCGCCTGAGAATACCGGTAGGCGGCGATGATGCCGGGGATCCAGAGAAGCAGGGACCACAGGCCGACAAAGAGTCCGATCATAAAGCTCAGGCCCCAGGCCTTCAGAAACATTCTGGCATAGGCGAACAGGTCGCTGATGCCGGCGGGCTGACGGTTGATGACGCGGAGCGTATACCCCGCGAAGCCCAGCTCCAGAAAAGCGATGACAAAGGAAGCGATGATGGAGACCAGAAAAGTGGAAAGGAGCATGCCGATCACCAGTACTCCCGCGGAATCGCCGCCCAGAAGGCCGCTGATCAGGCTGGAAAAGCCGGAAAAGGTGGAGATGATCGTCTGTACCGCGAACAGGATCACCATGTAAATAAGTGTGACGAGTACCGGATGCGGATTCGCCATTCTCATGGCGTCTTTGGCATCGGTTTTCAGCTGAATACGATCCATTATGTAAATTCCTCCTGTAATAATGAGATAACGGGAAAGCGCGGACGCGGCGGAAAAGCCTCCGGCGTCCGTTTTCCGTTTCGCCCCTATTGTATCATTAAAGTAACACAATTACCATGGAAACTTTGAAAAATAATGTGTCGCTTCTGCGCGCGGATTTTACTTGGCACAGGAAACCTCATATGATAAAATGAAGAAAAACATCAGGAGGGGAAACCTATGATCCAAAAGAGAAGCATCGTGGTCTGCATTATCCTGTCGCTTGTGACCTGCGGCCTGTATGGCCTGTACTGGCTGGCCTGTCTTGCCAACGATACGAACACGGTATCCGGCAGACAGAATGATACTTCCGGCGGCCTGGTGGTGATCTTTTCCATCATCACCTGCAACATCTATCAGATTTACTGGATGTATAAGGCGGGAGAGAAGATCGATACGGCGCGGCAGATGAGAGGGCTTCCTTCCCAGAACAACGGGCTGGTCTATCTGCTCCTTACCCTGTTCGGCTTTTCCATCATCGCATGGGCGCTTCTGCAGAACGAGCTGAACAATATGAGCGACGCCCGTCCGGCCATGTAAGTCCGGCGCGGCCAGGAGGCGAAGCAGCAGGGAGAGGCGAAACGGCGCGGAGACGTGAAGCAGCACGGAGAGGCAAAGCGGCACGGAGACGCGAAGCATCGCAGAGAAAAAGCAGCGGCTGAAGGGAACAAACCCTCCGGCCGCTGCTTTTTGATATACGAAGTCTCACAGGCTGCCGACAGCCCTGCAGAAACGGACATCTGCCGGGCAGACTGGCGGGCGGCGTTTATGCCGCAGGTGATCTGCCGCCCGCTGTGCGCAGCGCGCCATGGACAGGACTCTGCCGGCTTCAGCGCAGGCTTCTGTAAAAAGCCGCGGAGGTAAGATCCGTATAGGGCGTTACATACAGAAAGGCGATGCCGCAGGTCACAAAGCAGAGCAGATACCAGGGAATGAACGAAAGATCCAGCACGAAGCGGTCCATCTTGCGTCCCTTCATCATGGCCTTGCTTTCGCGGATGCATTCCATGACGCCCTTTTCCGGATTTTCGGCCAGAATAAAGAAGGCCTGGGAGTACCGGTAGGAAGCGATCACGCCGGGGAACCACAGAAGAAGGGACCACAGCCCGACAAAAATGCTGATCATCAGGCCAAGGCCCCACGCCTTCAGAAAATACCGGGCGCAGGAAAACAGATCGCCGAAGCCGGCGGGCTTATGATCGATCACGTGCAGCGTATAGGTGACATAGCCCAGCTGCAGAAAGGACATGACCATCGCTCCCACAAAAGGAAGAAGAAGGGCGACGGCCAGGGAACCGGCGGAGCCTAAGGACATGGAGCCCTCCGCCAGGAGCGCGGCCGCTGCGTCTCCCAGGCCGGAAATCATGGAAATGACTGCCTGAACGGCCGCAAGGATAAGGACATAGACAAGAGCGACGAGAACCGGATGCGGTCTTGCTGCGCGCATGGCGCTCTTTGCGTTTGTTTTCAGCTGAATTCGATCCATACAGATCCCTCCTCATTAAAAATATAAGCTGATTTTGAATTTTTCAGCTGTCATTTTAGCACGAACGGAGGGAAAAGGCCATAAAAAGAGAGCGGAAGGCAGAAAGAGGGAGCAAAAGGCAGAACCCGCTTTTCCTGTTTGCGTATTTCCCGCTGTTGTGATAAGATAATTTTTACTTAAATATAAAACCCATGCTTTGAGGAGGAGAGATCCGGAATATGAGCGATAAAGAACTGGAGATGACAAGGACTGCGGCGGAAGCGGCCGCGGATGCGGAAGATACCGAAGGCGGAGAAGCAAAGGCTTCCCGCAATTTCATCGAGCAGATGATCGATAAGGACCTGGCGGAAGGGGTGTATGACACGGTGCATACCCGTTTCCCTCCGGAGCCCAACGGCTATCTGCACATCGGACATGCCAAGAGCATCCTGTTAAACGCGGGACTTGCCAGGCAGTACGGCGGAAAGTTCAATCTCCGCTTTGACGACACGAATCCCACGAAGGAGAAGCAGGAGTTCGTGGATTCCATCAAGGCCGACGTGAAGTGGCTGGGCGCGGACTGGGAGGACAGGCTGTTTTTCGCCTCCGATTATTTCGATCAGATGTATGAGGCGGCCGTGAAGCTGATTAAGAAGGGAAAGGCCTATGTGTCGGACCTTTCCGCGGATGAGATCCGGGAATACCGCGGAACGCTCACCGAGCCGGGAAAGGAGGATCCTTCCGCGGGACGCAGCGTGGAGGAGAATCTGACTTTATTTGAAAATATGAAAAACGGCATGTACGCGGACGGGGAAAAGGTGCTGCGCGCCAGAATCGATATGGCTTCCCCCAACATGAACATGCGCGATCCGGTGATCTACCGCGTGGCTCACATGAGCCATCACAACACCGGGGACAAGTGGTGCATCTATCCCATGTACGATTTCGCGCACCCGATCGAGGACGCCATCGAGGGGATCACCCATTCCATCTGTACGCTGGAGTTTGAGGATCACAGGCCCCTGTACGACTGGGTGGTGAGGGAGCTGGAGTATCCGGTTCCTCCCAGGCAGATCGAGTTTGCCAAGATGTATCTGACCAATGTGGTGACGGGCAAGCGCTACATCAAGCGGCTGGTGGAGGACGGCATCGTGGACGGCTGGGACGATCCCAGGCTGGTATCCATCGCGGCGCTGAGACGGCGCGGCTTCACGCCGGAGTCCATTCAGATGTTCGTGGATCTGTGCGGCGTTTCCAAAAGCAATTCCTCCGTGGACTACGCCATGCTGGAATACTGCATCCGTGAGGATCTGAAGCTGAAGCGGCCCAGGGTGATGGCGGTGCTGGATCCCATTAAGCTGGTGATCGACAATTATCCGGAGGGACAGACGGAGCTTCTGGAAGCGCCCAACAACCTGGAGAACGAGGCGCTGGGAAACCGTCAGATCCCTTTCGGAAGAGAGCTGTATATCGAGAGAGAGGACTTCATGGAGGAGCCTCCGAAGAAATATTTCCGCCTCTTCCCCGGTAACGAGGTGCGCCTGATGAACGCCTACTTCGTGACCTGCACGGGCTTTGAGAAGGATGAGAACGGAAACGTGACCGTGGTGCACTGCACCTACGATCCGGAGACGAAATCCGGAAGCGGCTTTAACGCCCGCAAGGTGAAGGGAACCATCCACTGGGTTTACGCGCCGGAAGCGCTTCGCGCCACGGTGCGGCTCTATGAAAACATCATCGACGAGGAGAAGGGCGTCTACAATGAGGACGGCAGCCTGAACTTAAATCCCAATTCTCTCACGGTGAAGGAATGCTTCCTTGAGCCTTCCCTGAAGGACGCGAAGCCCTATGAGAGCTTCCAGTTCGTGAGACAGGGCTTCTTCTGCGTGGACTATAAGGACTCGAAGCCGGGCGAGCCGGTCTTCAACCGCATCGTATCGCTCAAGAGCTCCTTTAAGCTGCCGAAGCAGTGAGAGGCGTCGCGGCGCCGCGTTCGGAAAGGCTGTTTCAGGAGCTGAAGGGCGCGGAAGCGGCGGGTCCGCAGGCGGAGGCTTCGGACGGAAAGGCGGAACATGAACGATCTGGCAATTCACCTGACGGACGAAAAGGGAAAGCATTTATACGAACAGATTTATGAATATATTGCGGATGAAATCAGGGAGGGGAAGCTTCTTGCGGGAGAGAAGCTCCCCTCCACCCGCTCTCTGGCGGATTATCTGCAGGTGGCCAGGAGCACGGTGGAGCTGGCCTATGAGCAGCTGCTGTCGGAAGGATACATTGAGTCCGTCCCCTATAAGGGCTATTTTATCTGCCGGGTGGAGGAGCTGTACCGCATCAGAACGGACGAAGACGGGGAAAGCGGACGGCGGAAGACGCAGCGGCCGGAGCGCGCGGCCGAAGCGGCGCAGAAGGACTGCTTTTCCGAAAAACGGGAAAGAAGCTTCGACATCGATTTTTCCCCCAACGCCATCGACATGAGCCGGTTTCCCTTCGGCACCTGGCGAAAGATCACCCGCGACATTCTGAGCGGAGACAGAACGGAGCTGTTCGCTCTGGGAGAGCCGAGGGGCGACGCTGCGCTCAGGGAAACGGTCTGCCGTTATCTGCATGCGTCCCGGGGGGTGAACGCCTCTCCGGAGCAGATCATCGTGGGAGCGGGGAACGATTACCTGCTCCTGCTCCTGCAGTATATTCTGGGCAGAGACATCACGGCCGCCTTTGAAAATCCGTCCTACCGAAGGGCCTTCCGGATTTTTTCCTCCTTCGCGGCCGGGACGGTGACGGTCCCTTCCGATGAGAACGGCATCCGGGTGGACGGCCTGTCGGCCTCCGGCGCGGATGTGGCCTATGTGATGCCATCCAGACAGTTTCCCACGGGAACGGTCATGCCCATCGGACGCCGGACGGAGCTGCTTCGCTGGGCCGCCGCCGCGCCTGGCCGCTATCTGGTGGAGGACGACTATGACAGCGAATTCCGCTATCGGGGAAAACCGGTCCCCTCTCTGCAGTCTGCGGATACGGCGGGGCGGGTGATCTATATCGGAACCTTTTCCAAATCCGTCGCTCCGGCCATCCGGATCAGCTTTATGGTGCTGCCGGAGGGGCTTCTTGGGGCCTATGAAAAAAACTGCGGCTTTTTTTCCTCCACCGTTTCCAGGATCGACCAGACCATCCTGAATGAATTCCTGTTAAGCGGGGCCTTTGAACGGCATCTGAACCGGATGAGGAAGGCCTACCGGGAAAAGCATGACCTGCTGCTGGAATGCCTGCAGCCGCTGCTGGACCGCTTCCGGCTGTCCGGGGAATACGCGGGGCTGCATGTGCTTCTTACCTCGAAAGATCCGGCACGGGAGGAGAGCCTCCTGGAACGGGCGGCAGCCTGCGGCGTGCGTATCTACGGGCTGAAGGAGGCGGCCCTGGCTCCTTTCGAGACGGACTGCGCCACAGTGCTTCTGGGTTACGGAGGACTGGATCAGGAAAAAATAAGAGAGGGCGTGCGGCGGCTTGACAAAGCGCTGTGAACGGCCGGAAAGGAGAGCTATGGAGATCAACAGACTGACGGCGGTACAGAGAGCCTTTTTTGAGAGCGGAAGGACGAAGGATGTGAATTTCCGGCTTGCGGCCCTGCGGCGGCTGCGGGACGGCATCCGGCGCAGGGAGAAGGAGATCGCGGAGGCTCTGTATCAGGATCTGCACAAATCCTCCTTTGAGAGCCATATGACGGAGATCGGGATGGCGCTGGAGGAGATCGGCTTTCTTCTGAAGCATACGAAGGAATACGCCGGAGAAAAAAGGCTGCCCGCCGCCCTGACCCAGTTTCCGGGCAGGTGCTGCGTGAAAAAGGAGCCGTATGGCGTGGCGCTTGTGATGGCGCCCTGGAATTATCCCTTCCTGCTGTCCATCCAGCCTGCGGCCGGAGCGATCGCGGCCGGAAACTGCTGCGTCATCAAGCCGTCCGCCTATGCCCCTGCGGTTTCCCGGTGTATCCGGGAGCTGATCGGAGAGCTGTTCCCGCCCGGCTATGTGGCCGTTGCGGAGGGCGGAAGGGAAGCGAACGCCGGCCTGCTGGAACAGAAATTCGACTGCATTTTTTTCACGGGGAGCGTAAACGTGGGGAAGCTGGTCATGAAAAAGGCGGCGGAGCATCTGACTCCCGTTATCCTGGAGCTGGGAGGGAAAAGCCCCTGCATCGTGGAGAAGGATGCGGATGTGGAGCTTGCCGCGAAGCGGATCGTGTTCGGAAAATTTCTGAACAGCGGACAGACCTGCGTGGCTCCCGATTACTGTCTGGTACAGGAGGATGTGGAGAAGCGCTTCCTCGCCTGCCTGGTAAAATGGATCCGCCGCTTCTGGGGCGTACGGCCGCTGGAGCATCCGGATTATCCCCGGATGGTGAACGAAAAGCATTTCGACCGGGTGATGGGCCTGCTGGCCGGACAGGATACGGTGACAGGCGGAAAAGGACGCAGAAGCACCCTGCAGATCGCGCCCACCGTGCTGCGGAACGTATCCCCGGATGCGCCCGTCATGCAGGAGGAAATCTTCGGTCCCGTCCTGCCCGTCCTCACCTACCGGACGCTTCCGGAGGCGGAAGCCCTTGTGGCGCGACGGCCGAAGCCCCTCGCCCTGTACGTGTTTACGAAAAACAGGCGCACCGCCCGCAGAGTCCTGGACCGGCTGTCCTTCGGCGGCGGCTGTGTGAACGACACCATTCTCCATCTGGCTTCCACCCGCATGCCCTTCGGCGGCGTTGGGGAGAGCGGCATGGGATGCTATCACGGGAAGAAAAGCTTTGACGCCTTCACCCATGAGAAGTCTGTTCTGATCCGCGGCGCATGGCCCGATGTGCCGCTGCGCTATCCGCCTTATACGAAAGAAAAGGAGCGCCTGCTGCGCCGGATCCTGCGGTAGAAGGGGGCGCGTTCTTGGGAACAGGCAGGGAGGGATGGCAAACGATTGACATATCCGACAGCGCCGAAAAAGGCAAAACGCCTGAAAGGACAGTGAAAAAAACCGCTGAAAGCAGGGAATGCGCAGGGCTTTTTGTGCATATTTTTATTCCTGTAAAGATGACATATCAATATGTTCGGTAAAAGCACGAAATGTATGTTAACCGGTTGACATATGACTTTTGGAATGCTATTATCAAAGCACAGTAAGGCATGAGACGAAACGGAAAAAACCGAAGCTCATCCGCTGAGAACTCTTTTCCCCCTCCCTTTCATGTTTTATAAAGGCGGTGCGGCATCGGTCCTCCGGAAATCACGCCTGACTGTAGCAATACCCCTCCTGATATCTTTTCCCCAAAAGATATCATTACCATAAGGATGTTCCGGACGCCGGGTCCCTCCCTAAATTCCCGGCAGCTGAGAAGAACATCTTAAACCCCCTTCTTTTTTGAGTCCGCATGGGTCTCCCCCGACCCCTGCGGTCTTTTTTTCGGGTCTTTTTTCACAGGAATTAACATTGGAAATGTCAGGCGGTTGTGATATAATGAAAACGCCTTAGCTAAAAAAACAACAGACAGAATGACAAGGCGCTGGAGGAAATCATGGCAACACTGAAGGATGTGGCGAGGGAGACCGGTCTTACGGTCAGTACGGTGTCCCGGGTGCTGAATAACCGGGGTTATATCAGCAAGGAGGCCAGGGAGAAGGTATATGAGGCGATGAAAAAGCTGAATTACCAGCCGAACGAGGTGGCGCGTTCCCTGTCCAAGCAGACCACAAACACGATCGGGGTAATTCTTCCCCACATTGACCATCCCTATTTTTCAAGGCTTCTGAGCAGTCTGGAGACTGCCGCGTATTTGAATGAATATAAGCTGATGGTCTTTAATTCCAACGACAGAGACGACAAGGAGGTCAGGTATCTGGAGATGTGCCGGGGCATCCGCGTGGCGGGCATTATCCTGTGCAGCGGGACCGTGGACGTAGGACGGTTCGAGGATCTCGGCGTGCCGCTGGTCACGATCGAACGCTTCCTGGAGAGCGGGACGGCGGCGATCGAATGCGACAACCGGCAGGGCGGCAGAATGGTGGCGAAGCATCTTGCCCAGAAGGGATGCCGGACGGTGGTATATCTGAGCGGGGAAAATGCGGAGCCGATGCCTGCGGACGAGCGGGCTCTTGGCTTTACGGAGATATGCAGGCAGGAGGGACTGACCTGTCTGGATCTGGAGGAGGAAAAGACGGACGCGCTTTATGCTTCCCTGGATTATCATGAGTATATAGAAAAGATTCTGGACGATCATCCGGAAATCGACGGGATCTTTGCCAGCAGCGATGTGATCGCCGCGCAGGTCATTCAGATCTGCAGAAAAAAAGGGATACAGATTCCGGATCAGATCAAGCTGGTGGGCTTCGACGACAGCCTGATTTCCATGCTGACAAGCCCCGCCATCACGACCATCCGGCAGCCGATCCCGGAAATGGCTTCGCTTGCGGTGCAGACGATCCTGCGGGCCTCCAATAAGGAGATGGTGCCCAGCAGGACCATTCTTCCCGTTTCCCTTGTGGAGCGGGAAACCACATGAGCAGACGTGCCGCGGCGGACGCGCGGCACGAAAAAAAGTAAAAAGGAATCAAAGAGAGGACGCATCCTCCTGTCCGGAGGCCCCGGTTTCCTGTCCGGAGGATGCAGCCGCCGGTTCGTCAGGGCTTTCCGTCTGTCCGGCAGGCTCCGCTTCCTCTCCGGCAGACTCCTCCTCGGGTGCGGGCATGTTTTCCGGGGAGCCGATGGTGGCGTTGATCTTTTTGCCGACCCGGCTGACGGCCTTTTCCGTAGCCTCCTTGACCCGGCTGATGGCATGCTCCATCTGTTCATCCACGTTTGCGTATTCGTTGCTGTTTTTGATCCGGTCCACGGCGTCGCTGATCTTGCTGGTAACAGCGTTGAATTCATCGGAATTGCGCAGACGGGTGACGGCCTCGTCCATTTTGCTGGTCACGTTTTCATATTCCTCGGAGGATCTGATCTTATTGACGGTGTTTTCCACCTTGCCGGAAACGGTGCTGATAAAATCATCGGCCTTTTCCTTCGCCTTTTTCAGATCCAGAGACACGTAGGAACGTCCGGAAGCCGCGCCGGCCGCTTCCTCCTGCGGAGCGCTCTGCGGCGCGGAAGCGTCTGACGGATCGTCCAGATCCTCGTCCTCGAATTTATCGTAGTCGTCGTATTCGTCAAAATCGTCCTCAGAAGCATCTTTTTCAGCGGAGACAGTGTCCTTCTTTTTCAGGTAATACCAGGTGCCTGCTGCCGCTGCTCCGAGAACCGCTGCGGCGGTGAGCAGCTTCCCAAATCCATGTGATTTTCTTGCCATCGTTCTCTTCCCCTTTCCTTCAGGTGATTTTTACAGAAATTCCGGCGAATCCGCCTTTGAAGCCGTAAATCATCCCCATTTACATGTATTCTAATACTATTTTGAAGATTTGAAAAGAAATTTATGTATTAAAAAAGTATAAAAGCATCGCGTTTCTTGCCGGACTTCTCCAAATATAGTATGATGAAAAGCAAAAAGGGACACAGCGGGGCGGCGCGGGAGGGGAAGGCGTATGAATCAGAAATTTTTCGATATTCCCAAAGAGAAGCAGGACAGGATCATCAATGCGGCGCTGCGGGTTTTTTCGCAGAACGGCTACCGGCACGCGGGGACGGACGAGGTGGTGAAGCGGGCCTCCATCAGCAAGGGGCTTCTGTTTCATTATTTTGAGAGCAAGCTTGGGCTCTACGTTTTTTTATATGATTATGCGGTCAGATTTATGCTGCTGGAGCTTTCGGGAGGGGCGGAGAAGCCGGAAGGCGGTCTTTTTTTCCGGATCCGTCTGATCGAGGAGGCGGCTCTGCGCGCCTGCAGACAGTATCCTTATCTGAAGGCGTTCCTGGACAGCGTGCAGGAGGAGGACTGCGGGGAGGCGCTGCAGGCCGTCGCGGAACAGAAGGCGCAGTATGAGAAAAGGATCGGGGAGCTTCTGAAACCGTCGGATGCGCGCCTTACGCATCCCGGGACCGGGGCGGAGCAGATCCTTCGCATCACGGCATATACCTTCCGCGGGCTGACGAGGGAGCACTGCCGCCGGGAGACGTTTTCCGCGGAGGAGCTGTTCGGAGAGATTTTTTCCTACCTGAGGCTGCTGGAAAGGCTATTTGAAGAGGGATAAAGGAAGGCCGGGCGTCTGGAAAACGTCCGGCCTGTGACGGTTTACTTGTTCATTTTATAGACCGGGTCGGCCGGATAGCCGCCCTTCAGCTTCTGCATGCCGCGCTGCACCGCGTCTTTGGAGGTCTTCCAGTCCGCCGTCTTGTTGCGGTAGTCGAACTTTTCAATGAGCCAGTCCACATCGGCGGAAACCCGCTCCATGTTTTTCTCCATCAGATCGAATACCACAGGGAAGAAATCCTTTTTCTCCGCATCGGAAAGCTTCGCGTCCGCGCCGTTTAACAGGTCGCGGAAATGGTGCAGGCAGAAGCCCTTGCTCTTTGCCAGCTTGTCCCGGAAGGCGCTGTCGTTTTTATAAAGGTAGAAAAAGGTGTCCAGATAGCGGGCGTATTCCTTTTTGAAATAGTCGCAGATATAGCAGCTCTTTTCTTTTTCCCCGATCCAGGCGGAAATGGGGTTTTCCTCGGAGGGCTTTCCCTTCAGCCGGTCCACAAGGGAGGTTTTTCCCGGCGTATAATGTGCGAACTGCTCCTTCATCTCCCGGATCAGCTTCTTGTAATGGGTCTTCAGGATCCAGCCGTTTCCCAGAGTGTTTCCGTAATCGTACATTTTCTTATAGTGCATGCGGCAGAAGCCGGCCTTGTCCGTGGCGTCCCTCGTGTCGCTTTCCATGTAGGAAGCGCAGGAGCCGAGCACGTAATCCAGGATATCCTGCTCCACATTGCGCTCGATATAGCAGAACGGGCACTCGTCGTCCGCGTTCATGGCGTCGTTCAACGGGATGGTATATAATTTTTCCTTCATGTCCTCCTCCTCTTTTCCAGAAAACTCTTTTTTATTGTAGCCGATTCGGCCCGGAAACTCAAGGAAAAATCCATTGTATGAACGGAACGTTTGTGGTAAAATTGATGAAATTGGTTCAAATACTTATGAGGAGGATATCCATATGGAAAACAAAAGAATCATTCAGGTGGATGAGAAGGTGCCCATGAAGCTCCTGATCCCGCTGTCCATCCAGCATCTGCTGGCCATGTTCGGCGCCAGCGTCCTGGTGCCCTTTGTGTTCGGCATCAATCCGGCCGTCGTTCTGTTCATGAACGGCGTCGGCACCCTGCTCTTTATCGTGGTGACAAAGGGAAAGGCACCCGCCTATCTGGGCTCCAGCTTTGCCTTCCTGGCGCCCGCCGGGATCGTCATCAGTGAGATGGGCTATGAATACGCGCTGGGCGGCTTCGTGGCGGTCGGCTTCTGCGGCTGTATTCTGGCGGCGATCATCTATAAATTCGGATCCGACTGGATCAACGTGGTCCTGCCTCCGGCGGCCATGGGCCCGGTGGTGGCGCTGATCGGCCTGGAGCTGGCGGGAAGCGCGGCGGAGAACGCGGGGCTTCTGGACGAGACGATCCAGATGGAGAACGTGATCGTATTTTTCGTGACGCTGGGCGTCGCGGTCTTCGGCTCCGTGGTATTCCGCGGCTTCCTGTCGGTCATCCCGATCCTCGTGGCGGTGGTGGCCGGCTATGTGGCGGCGATCCTGTGCGGAATCGTGGATTTTACGGAGGTGGCGGCAGCGCCGGTCTTCTCTCTGCCCAATTTCCAGCTGGCGAAGTTTGATCCTCAGGCGATCCTGATCATCCTTCCCGTCATCCTGGTCATCGCCTCCGAGCACATCGGCCATCAGGTGGTCACCAGCAAGATCGTGGGAAGGGACCTGCTGAAGGATCCCGGCCTGCACTGCTCTCTGTTCGGAGACAACTTCTCCACCATGCTTTCCGGTCTGGTTGGCTCCGTTCCCACCACCACCTATGGCGAGAACATCGGCGTCATGGCTGTGACCAAGGTATACAGCGTGCGCGTGATCGGCGGCGCGGCGGTGCTCTCCATCGTCTGCTCCTTCATCGGAAAGCTGTCCATGCTGATCCAGACCGTTCCCGGCCCGGTCATCGGCGGCATTTCCTTCCTGCTCTACGGCATGATCGGAACCTCCGGCATCCGTATCCTGGTGGATTCCCAGGTGGACTATGGAAAATCCAGGAACCTGATCCTCACCTCCGTCATCTTCGTGGCCGGCCTCTCCGGCATCACGGTGAAGTTCGGAAGCGTGCAGCTGACCGGCATGGTGCTGGCCTGCGTGGTGGGCATGATCCTGGGCCTCATCTTCCATCTGCTGGACAGATTCCATCTGACCAATGAGGAGTGAATGATCTGACCGCAGCAAAGCCGGACATATTCCCCCGTCTCCCGTCATAGACTTGGACAAAAGGGACAGGGAGGAATGTAGGGATGGAACATCGGACGGCGGAAAGATATGAGACAAAAACGATCCCGGAGGTCTGCGCGCTTCTGGAAACGGATCTGGATCGGGGACTGACGGAGAAGGAGGCGGCCAGGAGGCGGGAGATCTTCGGGGCGAACGAGCTGAGGGAGGGAAAGAAAAAGAGCGCCCTGGAAAGGTTTCTGGAGCAGCTGAATGATCCGTTGATCTATGTTTTGATGGCGGCGGCGGTCATTTCCCTCATGCTGCATGAGGGGAGCGACGCCGCCATCATTGCCGTGGTGGTCTGTATGAACGCCGCGGTGGGGATGCTTCAGGAGGGAAAGGCGCAGAGGGCGCTGGATTCCCTGAAGAAGCTGACAAGCCCGCGGGCCTGCTGCATCCGGGAGGGAAAGGAGAGGGAGATCGAGGCCTCGCAGCTGGTTCCCGGGGATGTGGTCTGCCTGGATGCGGGCTGCCAGATCCCGGCGGATCTCAGACTGACCCGGACCGGCGGGATGAAGGCGGAGGAATCCGCGCTGACCGGGGAGTCTCTTCCGGTGGAAAAGGATGCGGCTTACCTGGCTCCCGCCGGAAAGGAAGCCGCGCTGGGGGACAGGCGGAACATGGCCTATATGTCCACGATCGTTACCGGCGGAAGAGCGGAAGGGATCGTCACTGCGACGGGGATGGACACCGAGATCGGCAGGATCGCCGCCATGATCGAGGAAAGCCCCCAGGAGCTGACGCCTCTGCAGAAAAGGCTGGGAGAGCTTGGGACCATTCTCAGCATCCTGTCCCTGTTTCTCTGCGGCGCCCTGTTTCTGATCGCCCTGATCCAGAAAAGGAATGTGGCGGAAATGCTGATCACGGCCATATCCCTGGCTGTGGCCGCCGTGCCGGAGGGGCTTCCCGCCGTGGTGACCATCTGCCTTGCCCTGAGCGTTACCAAAATGGTGCGGGTGCATACCATCGTCAGAAAGCTTCCGGCGGTGGAAACGCTGGGTGCCGTGAGCGTGGTCTGCTCCGACAAGACCGGAACGCTGACGAAAAACCGGATGACGGCGGAGCGGTGCTTCCTGAATCTGAAGCTTCTGGATGCGAAGGAGCTTACGGGGAACCGGACTTCCGGCAGAGAGCCGGGGAAAAGGGAGCAGGCCGCCTGGCAGAAAAGCACGGAGGCTGCGGAATTTTTAAAGGGCATGGCCCTCTGCAACGACGGCGTTCTGGAAGGCGGGGAAAGGTTCGGGGATCCCACGGAGCTTGCGCTTCTGGATCTTGCGGCGGCCTGCGGCGTGCGGAGGCAGGCGCTGGAAGCGAAGCTTCCGAGGACGGCGGAGCTCCCTTTTGATTCGGGCCGCAGGATGATGTCCACCTTTCATCAGAACGGCGCGGAGCGCGTGACCTATACGAAAGGAGCGCCGGACGAGGTCCTGAAAAAATGCACCAGGCTTCTGCTGTATGGAAAGGAGGTTCCGCTGCAGAGCATGCAGATCCGGCAGATCCAGTCCGCTGTGGAATGGATGTCCGGCCAGGCCCTGCGGACGCTGGCCGTGGCCATGCGCAGGGGAGGAAGGGGGCCGGAGGAGAAGGAGCTTACTTTTATCGGTATGGTCGGCATGAAGGATCCGCCCAGGCCGGAGGCGGCAGGAGCGGTGGAACGATTCCGCAGGGCCGGGGTCAGTACCGTGATGATCACCGGGGATCATGTGGATACGGCGTATGCGATCGCCGCCCGGCTGGGGATCGTAAAGCGCAGGGAGCAGTGCATGACGGAAGAGCAGCTAAGGCGGCTCCCCGACAGGGAATTTCTGCGGACGCTGGACGATGTGCGGGTATTTGCCCGCGTCTCTCCCCAGTCCAAGGTACGGATCGTGAAGGGCTTTAAGGAAAAGGGAAGGATTGTGGCGATGACCGGCGACGGGGTGAACGACGCGCCTTCCCTGAAGGCCGCGGATATCGGCATCGCCATGGGGCAGAGCGGGACGGATGTGGCGAAGCAGGCCTCCGAGATCATCCTGACGGACGATAATTTTGCCACCATTGAAAAAGCCATCGAGGAGGGGCGCGGCGTTTATGAGAATATCAGAAAATCGGTGATCTTTCTTCTGTCCTCCAATCTGGGCGAGATCCTGACCATGTTCACGGCGGTTCTCATGGGGCTTGCTTCTCCTCTGAAATCCAGCCATATCCTGTGGATCAACCTGATCACGGACTCCCTGCCCGCGCTGGCGCTGGGAGCGGACGACAACGATGCGGACAGCCTGATGGAAAAGCCGCCGAGGGATCCCGGGGAAAGCCTGTTTGCGGGCGGAGGCCTGATGCGGACCGTCTTTTACGGCGTTCTGATCGCAGGGATCAGCCTGACCGCCTTTTTCACCATCCCCTGCGGCATCATGCGGGAACGGGGAATCGTTTTCTCTCCGTCCGCCTTCGCCATGATCCTGCAGAATGAGGCGGTGCTCGGCCGGGCGCAGACCTACGCCTTTACGGTTCTCGGCATGTCTCAGCTGTTCCACGCGGTGGGAATGCGGGATGTGGAAAGATCCGTTTTCCGCATGGATCATCTGAAAAACCGTCTGATGCTTCTGGCCCTTGCGGCAGGCTTCCTTCTGCAGATCGCGGTTACGGAGATCCCCTTTCTCACGGCCGCCTTCGGCACGGCCCACCTTACCCTCAGAGAGTGGCTCCGGCTTCTGATCCTTGCCGCGTTTCCGCTGCTGGCGCACGAGCTCCTTGTGCTCCTTGCGGGGGCGGAAAAACGGAACCGGGCCGGAAAGGACGGCGTTCTTCCCGGGACGCAAAGAGCGGACGACGGCTTCCCCGCCGGCTGAGACAGAGATCTTTTGTACGGATAAAATTGCGCGGACACAGAAAAACCCCCGCTTTCACGGAGGCCTTTCTGTCTTATGAGGGGGGAGATAGTGTAACAATTGGTGTTGTTCCTCTATCTGACATTCATCATACAGGGAAAATGTGTCAGGAATGTGTCCACTTTCAAAAAAACTTATAAAGTTTCTGAAGGAATTCTTTAGAAAAGGAGAAAAAGCGATGAAAAGACCAAATATTCTGTTTATTCTGCTGGATGACATGGGATGGAGGGATCTGGCATGCACGGGAAGCACCTTTTATGAGACGCCTAACATCGATCGGCTTGCCAGGGAGGGAATGAGCTTCGCAAACGCCTATGCTTCCTGTCCGGTCTGCTCACCGTCCAGGGCCAGCTTTCTCACCGGAAAATATCCGGCGAGGCTGCAGCTGACGGACTGGATTGATATGGAGGGAACCTGCCATCCGCTCCGGGGCAGGGTGATCGATGCGCCTTATGTGAAGCATCTTCCGGAGGGGGAGTATACGGTGGCGCAGGCGCTGAAAGACGGCGGCTACGCAGCCTGGCACGTGGGCAAATGGCATCTGGGAGGAGAACCGTATTATCCGGATCAGGTGGGCTTTGACGTCAATATCGGCGGCTGCTCCTGGGGCCATCCTCATCAGGGATATTTCGCTCCGTATGGGATCGAGACGCTTCCGGAGGGCCCGGACGGGGAGTATCTGACGGACCGGATAACGGATGAGGCCATCCGGCTGATCCGGTCGCATGACGGGAAAAAGCCCTTCTTTCTGAATCTGTGTCATTATGCGGTGCATGAACCGATCCAGGTTAAGCCGGAGGACCGGGAGCGGTTTGTAAGAAAGGCGAGGGAGCTTGGACTGGATCGGGAAACCGCTCTGGAAGAAGGGGAACTGATGCATACGGAGGATAAGGCGGGAAAAAGAGTGATGCGCCGCATCCTGCAGTCCGATCCGGACTACGCGGGCATGATCTGGAATCTGGACTGGAACATCGGAAGGCTTCTGCGTGCCCTTGAGGAGAGCGGACAGGCGGAGGATACGGTGGTGATCTTTACCTCGGATAACGGCGGACTTTCCACCAGCGAGGGCTCGCCTACCTGCAATCTTCCCGCGAGAGAGGGAAAGGGCTGGGTGGAGGAGGGAGGCATCCGCGTCCCGCTGATCATCCGGTATCCGGGCAGGATCCTGCCTGGAACAAGGTGCGATGTGCCGGTGACCACGCCTGATTTTTATCCCACCTTCCTTGCGCTTGCGGGCCTTCCGGAGCGAAAGGAGCAGCATTGCGACGGCCGGAGCATCGTGCCTCTCCTGCTGGGGGAGACCATGCCGGAGCATCCGCTGTTCTGGCATTATCCGCATTACGGGAACCAGGGAGGCGTGCCGGGCTCCGCGGTGAGGCTGGGCCGGTACAAGCTGATCGAATCTCTGGAGGATCACAGTCTGCAGCTGTATGATCTGGAAACGGATTTCGGAGAGAGGCACAACCTTGCGGATGAGAAGCCGGAGCTGGCGGAAGAGCTTCTTTTCATGCTTCACGGCTGGCAGAGAGAGGTACAGGCTGCGCTCCCGTCCCCGAATCCGGACTGGAAGGAGGAAGCTCCAGAGTGATCCGGGTATAAAAACGGGGGTTCCTGAAGCGGAATTCCGCTGTCCCGCCGTATCTTGCGGCGGAATGCTCCAGGCTTTCCAGACCCTTTCCTCCCGCTCCCATACTGAGAAAGGCCTTTGCCGGAAGATAGCCGCCGTTTTCATTTTCCCTCTGATATACGGAGCGGGAGAAGGAAACGGCGCTGCAGGTATTTTCGAATGGCCAGCGTGGAATTCACAATGCGCATATTCAGACGGATCAGACGGGGCTCCTCCGAACGCAGACAGGAGAGGACTGCGTTTTCCAGACAGTTGCCGAGAAGCACCGTCATGTCAACGCTGTCTATGGGGCAGCGGCCGATGCGTACATGGATCTCGCAGCGGATGCCGGACTGCCTCGCTTCCCCCACATAATACTGGAGCAGGGCGTTGATCAGAGGATCCGGGCAGAAGATTTCCTGCTCTCTGGAATCGATGATGCTGACGCATTCGGAGATATAACCGGCGGCTTCTTCATTTTTTCCTTCTCTGAGCAGGCTGTCAATGGCCCGGAAATGATGGCGCATATCGTGCTGGGTACGGTGAAAACTGTCCAGCTCGTCGGTAAATTTCCGATATTGGAGCTGCTGGATGGAAAGCAGGTTTTTATACTGCGCTTCCTCCTCCGTCTTCTGAATCTCCCAGAACAGCAGCCAGATGGAAATTGTCAGGCAGGCGGAGCAGAACAGAAGGGAAGCGGTGAGATAGCCGGCGATCCGCTGCTCCGTACTGTCGTCGATCAGGAAGAGGCAGAACAGGACGGCGGCGTAGAGCGCGGTGAGCCGCACGACGATCAGCAGGGAGTGGCGGAGCCTTGCCGGTTCGATCCTCTCCAGATAGGAGGACAGTCTCCTGCGCATAAAACGCCGCAGAAGGGGAAACGTGAGCAGCGTCAGGATCAAATAGAGCGAAAAGCTGAGGTCGGAATAGACGCCGGTCTTTACGATCGGAGGAAAAGGAAACAGCAGCAGGGCAATATTGACGCCGCTGTAAAGAAAGACCGCATAGTCGATCACCAGACAGAGGACCAGCAGCTTTTTCCAGAGAGATTCCCGGATCACCCGAAACATCAGAAGGATACACAGGATGAGCGTGGCTGCCATGAACAGGTTGGCATAAAATTCCAGGGAAAGCGGGAGACCATCCTTCCCGTGCTGATTAGCCGGCAGGAAGGCAAAAAAAGAGAAAACCGCCGCCGCAAGAAGCAGTGAGCCGAAGAAAGAAACCATATATTTTCTGCGTATGGAAAAGCTTTCCGGCGGGAAAGGACGCAGACACAGCAGCATGCAGGGAACGGACTGGACCAGAAAACCGCAAAAGTTGAAAAAATGTGCCTGCGTCATGAATCTTCGCTCCCTTCTGTCACGTTAAAGATAAATTCCCGGTAAGCCGTGCGGATCTTCTGCCTGTCCCTGCGGCTTAACAGGGCGATAAAACCGTTTTTCAGAGCGCAGGACTCCGCCGTCATTTTTTCTATAAAATGCATGTTCACGATCAGGCCCCCCTGAATTTTCAGAAAATCCTTTCCCAGCTTCTGCTCCAGCAGGCCTGTGGGCATGCTGGTATGAAGCAGGCCGCCGGCCGTGTGGATGTCCGTGCCGTTGCGCGCGCTTTCCAGATACTGGATGGACTCCTCGGAAAGTCTGACATTATCTCTGCCGACCCGGATTTCCACGGTTTTTTTTCTTGCGGTCTTTTTCAGATACCGTTCCAGAACCGTCCGCAGCTGCCCGGCGTCCACCGGCTTGACCAGATAATGGAGCGCTTCCAGCGTAAATGCGTCCACCGCATGCTCCTGGCTGGTCGTTATGAATACGACAGCCGTTTCCGGACAGAGTCCGGCAAGCTGTTCTGCCGTCCGGATTCCGGACAGCTCCTTCATATAAATGTCCAGAAGGGCGATATCATAAACGGTATGCCCGTTTTCTATTTCGTCAAGCAGCTTCTCGCCGCTCTCAAAAAGACTGCATCGGCAGACGATTCCCAGATCCTGCGCTGCGTCTGTCAACAGTGCGTAAACGGTTTCCAACTCTTTCTTTTCATCATCACAGATGGCAATTTTTATCATTCTGCGTTTCCTGTCCGACGGGACAGCGTCTCCTGTAAAAGTATTCGGGAATAAGTTCAAAGGTCAGTACAATCATATTATTATACAGCGGCACGACGCACGCTGCAAGAAATATATGCGAATGCCGCAGTACGGTATGACGGGGGAAGCGACAGACAAAAGGCCCCTGCGCAGTGCAGAGGCCCTTTTGTCTTATGAGGGGGGAGATAGTGTAACGATAGATGTTCTTCATCTATCTGTCATTTATGATACAGGATAAATGTGTCCGGAATATGTCTGAATTCAAAAAAAGCCATAAAATTTATGAAGGATTTCTTTATTTTTGGTTAAGAAGCGATTTAGGATCCGCTGTTGACACTGTGTCAGAACAATGCTATAGTGATTGTGGTGACACGGCGTCAGAATATCTGGCAGAAATGAAACAGCGCTCCCCGGGAGCACAGCGGAAGGAGAGGAAGAGAAATGAAGGCAAAGGTTTATTTTACCCGTGAGATCACGCCGGAGAAGGTGGTGGAGCTCTATCATAAGCTGGGGACCGGGCTTCCCGGAAGGGTGGCGGTGAAGGTGCACTCCGGGGAGAAGGGGAATCAGAATTTCCTGCATCCGGAATTCTGGAAGCCCATGGTGGACGAGGTTCACGGCATGATCGTGGAGTGCAACACCGCCTACGGAGACGCCTCCGGCGGCGTGCGGGACAATACGCAGTCCCACTGGAAGCTGATGGAGGAGCACGGCTGGACGAAATATTTTGACGTGGACATCATGGACGCCGAAGGGCCGGATGTGATCTGGCCGGTTCCGAACGGAAAGGTGCTGAAGGAGAACCATCTGGGAAAGAACATCCTGAATTATGATTCCATGCTTGTCCTGGCCCATTTCAAGGGCCATCCCATGGGAGGCTACGGCGGAGCGCTCAAGCAGCTTTCCATCGGCTGCGCCAGCCGCGCGGGAAAGGCGCTGATCCATTCGGCAGGAAAGACCGACGACCGTTTTGAAACCTGGAAGCGGCACGCGGGCAGCGTGGAGTTCCCGGAGGCGATGGCCGACGCGGCCATGAGCGTGGCGGAGCATTTTAAAGGAAGGATCGCCTATGTCAACGTGATGAAGAATCTTTCCGTGGACTGCGACTGCTGCGCGGTGGCGGAGGACCCCTGCATGAAGGACATCGGCATGCTGGCGTCCCTGGATCCGGTGGCCATCGATCAGGCCTGCATGGATCTGATCATTCATTCAGACGATCCGGGGCGGGAGCATTTCATGGAGCGGGTGAACAGCCGCAACGGCATCCATACCATCGAGGCCGCGGCCGAGCTGGGATACGGCTCCAGGGAATACGAGCTCATCGAGCTGTAAGCGCGCTCCAAAACGCGGCAGATGTTTCGCTGCCATCCAGCTTGGCCGAAGGCTGAATCATTTTTTTGAAATTATGAAATTTTCCTGTGGGAATCGCCGCCGGAATGTGATAGAATGCCTGTTGAACAGCCGGAATGGAATACTTCCGGCTGCCGTTATGGAAAAATACGGATGAGCGAGGATGAAAACAGACATGAATGTAGTACGCAGGATGAAATTACTGAAAAACCACCCTCTGATCCAGGTTCTGGCCCGGAGCGGGGGGAATCCAAGGACGCTGGTTCTGATCGAGCCGCTGTGGGGGATTCCCTATAACCTGATCGCCCCCTTCGCCACGCTTTACATGTACACCCAGGGGATCACGGACGTGCAGATCGGCACGATCCTGTCCGCCGCCATGGTGGTGCAGGTGTTCTTTTCCTTTTTCGGAGGGATCCTGACGGATAAGCTGGGGCGGAAGTTCACCACCATGATGGGGGATTTCTTCGGCTGGGCGATGGCCTGCCTGGTGTGGTCCGTATCCAATAATTTCTGGCTTTTTCTTGCGGCGGCCATTCTGAACTGCTTTGAGCAGATCAATCAGACGGCCTGGTACTGCCTGCTGATCGAAGACGCGGAGCCGGAGGATCTGGTGGGACTGTATACCTGGGTGAACATCGGCGGCATGGTCGCGATCTTTTTCGCGCCCCTTTCCGGCCTGTTCATCAATTCCTATTCCGTGGTGCCGGTCCTGCGGGTGCTGTATTTTCTTTTCGCCCTGACCATGATGACAAAAACGCTGATTACCTTCCGCTTCTGTAAGGAGACCAGGCAGGGAAAGGTGCGCAGGGCTGAGACGAAAAATGTTTCCGCTGTCCGCATGCTGGCGGAATACCGCGAGCTGATCCCCAGGGTGCTGAAGGACAGAGGGATCATGAAGGCGGTGGCTGTATCGGTGATCCTGTATATCACCAACATGATCAGCACCAATTTCTTCAGTCTGTATGTGACGCAGAGGCTGGGGATCTCCGACGAATATCTGGCGGTATTCCCGATCCTGAACGCGGCGGTGATGCTGGTCTTTATGGTAGGGATCCAGCCCCGGATGAGCGCGACCAGATTCCGGCTGCCTCTGTGGTGCGGCCTGGCTCTGTATGCCTGCGCGGTGGCTCTTCTGATCCTGATCCCGGCGGGCAGCCTCGCTCTTGTTATCGTTTATGTTTTCGTATGGGCCGCGGGCGGCGCTCTGGTGGCGCCGCGCAAGGACGCGCTGATCCAGCTGAACATCAATCCTCAGGAACGGGCCAGGATCAACGCGCTGATCATGGCCTCCACCATCGCGCTGTCCTCTCCCTTCGGCTATCTGGCGGGCTGGCTGTCCAGCGTTGACAGAAGGCTGCCCTTCGGATTCATGCTCCTTCTGTTCCTTGCGGCCATGGTGATCGTGGGACGGATTCAGGAGCCGAAGGTTGGACGGACCGGGGGACAGGAGAATGCTGCGGGCTGAGCCGGGGGGCGCATGATGCGTGTTACGCAAGGACATACGTTTTTTATTGTGATAGCGTCTGCATTTGAAAAGAGGAGTGAGGATCGTGCCGAAGGGATCGGAGGAGCTGACAAACGCGAGAAAGGACGAGATCATAAACGCCTGCGCGGCGCTTTATGAGACCATGAGCTTTAAGGAGATCACGCTGAAGGAGATCGGAAAGCAGACCTCCTTTACCCGTACTTCGATCTATAATTATTTTCAGACCAAGGAAGAAATTTTTCTGGCGCTGATGCAGCGGGAATACGAGGCCTGGGCGGACGATCTGAAAGAACTGGGCGGCAGCGGAAGGGCCGTGACCCCGGAGACCTTTTCCGCCGGGCTCGCCCGGACAGTGGAGCGGCGGGAGCGCCTGCTGAAGCTGATGTCCATGAACCTGTACGACGTGGAGGATAACAGCAGGCTGGAAAACCTCGTGGCCTTTAAGACCGCGTACAACCATGCGCTCCAGGCGGTCTCAGCCTGCCTGAGGGCCTGCTTTCCGCGGATGGGGGAGACGGAAATCCGGGAATTTATCTATGCCTTTTTCCCCTTCCTGTTCGGCATCTACCCCTATACCTCCATCACCGAAAAGCAGCGGGAGGCCATGGAACTGGCCGGAGTGGACTATGCCCGCATCTCGGTCTTTCAGATCACGGAGGCCTTTGCGGCCAGACTGCTGCGCGGGCTGGGAGCGGGAAAAGGAGAGGCTTTTTTGTTATCAGAATCAGCAGAAATGGATTGACATTTCTGCTTTTTTTGTTTATGCTGATTTCATCAGCAACATATCTGACGATCTGCGTTATTCTTTTGGCGAGTCTGCCGTATTACACAGAGGTTGGAAAACAACAGAAAAAGGAAAGCGGCAGGGGCGGTTTCTGCATGCCTGCCGGGAAAGGGAGGCTGT
>DXDD01000101.1 GCA_019115665.1 Candidatus Eisenbergiella pullistercoris
GGGCTGCGATCTGACGGAAGGGTGGTTTCAGGCGGAACCGGGGAGGGTGTATGACCTGAAGCTCCGGGTACAGGACCGCAGGATATCCGTGACCATCGACGGGAACGAGTACCTTTCTGTCACGGAGCGTCCGGCGGAGGTGGAACGCCTTTATCATTCGGCGGCCCTGGACGAGGAGGACGGCTCCCTGATCCTGAAGGTGGTAAATTTGCAGGAAAAGGAGGAGACGGCGCAGATCCGTCTGGACGGCCCGGAGAAGATGGAAGGAAGAGGCTTCCCTGTCACGGCCCGGGTATTTACCATGACGGGAAGGCCGGAGCAGGAAAACAGTTTCGAGGAACCGGAGGCGGTCAGCCCGGTGCAGAGCAGCCTGACGCTGGAAGGGGAAAGCTTCTCTTACCGTTTCCCTGCCCTGTCCCTGACGGTGATCAGGATCCCGGCGCGCGGATAAAAAACTTGCGGAGCCGGCTTTCGACGATCCTGCAGATGGAGGTGTTATGATATGGTAAAGAATCGGAAAAAGATCCGCAGAACGGCAGCGGCGGCGCTGACGCCGCTCCTTCTGCTGGCCGGAGAGACGGCCTTTTTCTACTATTATTCCGTGGTCCGCTTCCCGGAGCGCAGAAAGGAAAAGACACAGAGACAGCTTCACCGGGAAGAGAGAAAACGGGCGAAAAAACCCCGCGCCCGGTTTGAAAACACGGTGCAGGAGGGGATCCGCTGGTTTCTGGGGCAGGAGCCGGAGCTTCATACCATCCCATCCTTTGACGGGCTGAAGCTGTGCGCCTATTATCTCCCGGCAGAAGGGACAAAGAAAGCGCCGGAGACAGAGAACGCAGGGACGGCCGCGGCAAAGGAGGAAGCGCCTGCGTCCGGAAAGCGCCGCCGCAATATCCTCCTTCTGATGCACGGCTACCGCGCGGGAGGGTTGACGGACTTCGCGGGGCTCTACCGCTTTTACCATGAGCAGGGCTACGACCTGCTGGTGCCCTTTGAAAGAAGCCACGGCCCAAGCGAAGGCAGATATATCTGTTTCGGCGTGAAGGAACGCTTCGACTGCCGGGACTGGGCGGAGTATGCCGTCCGGCTCGCCGGAGAGGACTGCAATCTCTACCTGTCCGGCATTTCCATGGGCTGCGCTACCGTGCTCATGGCGGCGGGCCTGCCCCTTCCGGCAAACGTCCGCGCCATCATCGCGGACTGCGGCTTCACCTCCCCCAAGGAAATCCTGAAGACCGTGCTGAAGCGGGACTACCATCTGCCCGCCTTCCCGCTGATGAACCTGACGGAGCTTCTGACAAAATGGCGGGCGGGCTTCGGCTACAGCGACGCTTCCACCCTGGACGCCATGCGAAACTGCCGGATCCCGGTGCTGTTCATTCATGGAGAAAAGGATACCTTTGTGCCCGTGCAGATGACGCTGGATAATTACATGGCCTGCAGCGCGCCGAAGGAGCTTCTGATCGTTCCCGGCGCGGCGCACGCGGCGGCAAGCCTGCAGGATCCGGAGCTTTATCAGAGAACAGCGCTCGCCTTTCTGAAAAAATACGAAGTAACGACATAAGGATTCGCGGCCTCAGCGTACCGCTTCGGCATGGAGGTAAAAATGAACAAAAGATGGCGTTTTCTTCCTCTGACGATTCTACTGGCTGTCCTTCCGGCATGCGGAGGAGGAAAACATGCGAATGAAATAGCGGAACCATCCATGGAAGCCTCCGCAGTTATATCTGCGGAAAGCCTTTCTGAGGCTGGAACGATAAGATCGGAAACGGCAGAGGAATCTGTATTATCGGAATCCTTATCCCCTGCCCTGACCATGGACGAGCTGCTTTCCCTGTATGAAGGCGGCGCTTTTGCGGAAATGGCTGATACGGAAGGACTGGACGGTTTTCTTCAATATGAAAATATAAAGCCTGTAAAGACGCGGCCGGAATCGCTGACGGGACTGTATTCCTGTGTACTGGAGTTTTCTGCGGATTCAGAGACGGGGGAGGAAGAAAGCAGGAAATATGAGCTTCAGCTTTATTACTGGAAGCCGGAAACGGCGGAAGAATATGGACATGAGGAAAATGAAATTGACAGCATCCTGCTGAAGGAAAGAAAAACGGAGGATGCGGTTCTTCTGTACCAGACGGACAGCGGGTATATGCCTGCGGAGGATTTGACAGCTTTTCTGGAGAAAGAATATGACATGGAGCAGTTCCTGACCCTTTCTGTTCCGCAGGGATATACGTTTGGAAAGTATACGGCGGATCTGACCGGCTTTTCCGGATGGCTGCTGGAAGAAGAGACGGATGGAATGGAACCGGCTCACAGTGACTGGGTGAATCCGGCATGGTATGCGCCCGGAGGGATCGGCATGGCCGCGAATGCCAATGAGGTGCTGCATTTTCGGGAAGGACAGCCGGAGGAGATAACTCTTCCTGCCAATCACAGCGAAGAGATCTCGGAAGCGAGGATGATTTCGGGCTGTGAGGTTCCGGCTGTGCTGACGGAGTATGAGTTCGATCTTTTCACCGCGTCGGAGTGGGAGGAATATCAGAAAGAAAATTCGGAAACAGCGGAAGGAGAAAGCGTTTCCCGTTACCGGTATCTTTTTCTGGGGAAGGAAGACAGCGACATCTGGTATGTGCTGTTTTTAAACGAAAGTCTGTTTACGGAGGAAGAGGCGGTGGAAATGGCGCGTTCCATCCGGTTTACCGAAGCCGCGTTTTAAGGGAAGGGAGGCGCTTATGGAACCGAGGCCGGTCATCTTTCATATCGATGTGAACAGCGCCTTTTTAAGCTGGAGTGCCTCCTACCGGAAAAATGTGCTGGGGGAGGAGACAGACCTCCGGGAGGTTCCCTCCATCGTGGGCGGCGATCAGGAGGCCAGACACGGGGTGGTGCTCGCCAAGAGCACGCCGGCGAAAAAATACGGGATCGTGACGGGAGAACCCATCGTTTCCGCCAGACGCAAGTGCCCCGGCCTGATCGTGATTCCGCCGGATTTCCGTCTGTATGTGGAATCCTCCCATGCGCTGATCGATCTGCTGAAAAGCTATTTTGACCAGGTGATCCAGTACAGCATCGACGAGGCCTGGGCGGAATTTACCGGCTACGAGCTTCTCTACGGGGAACCGGTGGCCTTTGCGCACAGGCTGAAGGAGCAGATCAAAAGGGAGCTTGGTTTTACCGTAAATGTGGGCGTATCCACCAACCGGCTGCTGGCAAAGATGGCCGGAGAGCTGAGAAAGCCGGACTGCGTCAACACCCTGTTTCCGGAGGAGCTGGAAAAGAAGCTCTGGCCCCAGCCCGTCGGCAACCTCTTTCTGGTGGGAAAAGCTGCCGCCGCCAGGCTGAACGGACTTGGCATCCATACCATCGGAGATCTGGCGAAGGCGGATCCGGACATGATAAAGGCGCACCTGAAAAAGCACGGCGAGGTGATCTGGAACTATGCCTGGGGGAGAGAGGAAGAGGACGAGCCGGAGGCGAAGGAGGGGAACAAGGTCTACGGAAACAGCATCACCACGCCCGTGAATGTGACGGATATCCGCTATGCCAGACAGATTCTTCTGTCCCTGTGCGAATCGGTGGGCATGCGCATCCGGGCGGATAAGGCGAAGATCAGCTGTGTGAGCATTACGCTCAGAGACAATGATTTCGTGAACCGGAGCCGTCAGATGCAGCTGGACAGCGCGACGGATGTGACGGAAGAAATCTATGACACGGCCTGCCGCCTTCTGGAGCCGCTCTGGGACGGGCGGCCGCTGCGGCTTCTCGGCGTGTCCACCAGCCGGGTTTCCTATGAGGAATACCGGCAGTACAATCTGTTTGACCGGGAGAAATACGACCGCCTGGAAAAATGCAACCAGGCCATCGACACCATCCGTGCCCGGTTCGGCGAGGATTCCGTCATGCGCGCCAGCTTCCTGAAAACGGAGGTTTCCCACACCAGCGGCGGACTGAACAGGGAAAAGCGGGCGGAGCTTCTCACGGTGCAAAATCTGCGGAAAAAAGAGAAAAGGGACGGCTGAAAAAATTTTTATCCAGTCCTGTCATGAGATTTTCCGCGTACAAACTCTGAGGGCGTGCAGGCGCTGTAACGCCTGAAAACCACTGTGAAATAGCTGCTGCTTCCAAAGCCAAGCTCCATGGCGGTGTCCGTTACGGACGTGCCTTTCAGAAGCATTTTCTTCGCGAGCTGGATTTTGTGATAGTTCACATAATGCCTGGGGGCCATGCCGACCTGCGCGCGGAACTTCTGCTTGAACTGGGAGACGGAGAGATGGGACAGCCTTGCCAGCTCTTCCAGGGAAAGCTCTCTGGTCAGGTTGGAACGGATATAGGAAACCGCCTTTTCAATGTCGGGAGAAAAGGACTTTTCCTGCCCGCCGCAGCCCTCCTCCTGCCGCCCGGACGCGGCGGCAAGCTCATACAGAACGAGGGTCAGGTGGGCGCATACCAGATGGCGCTGGCTGTATGCGCCGGCCAGCTCGAAGGCCCGGCGGATATTTCCGAAGACGCGGCTGCCGGGCCGGAACACGTGCCCGCCTATGGCGGCCAGATCGGAAATGAGTTCTTCGGCCGCTTCCCGGGAGAGAAACAGGAAGTGCTCCGGGTCGGAAACATCCAGCTGAAACCAGATAATTTCACCGGCGGAAAGCGGACGGAAGTTGGTGCTGTGAACCTCGTCGGGACATGTCATGAAAACGTCGGAGCCGGAGAGCTCGTAATCCTTTTCCTGCGTGGTGAAGTGGATGGCGCCCTCCGTCACAAAGGTGAATTCATAGGCATTTTTATGAAAATGAGGAGACAGGGGGGCGCAGGCTTGGGTCATGGTGTGCTTTCCGAACATCCGCAGACCCGGAACTCCAAGCTCCTGCCAGGTATAGACGGTGCGGTATCTGGAGACGAAATAGCTGTCGGTTACTTCTCTTGCGTGTTCCATGTTTCCTCCATGACGAAGCTTTTTCTGCTGCTTTTCTTCGTGCCGGGACTGAAAATATCAATTTTATACGGCGTATAGAAATAGTGGCGGTACTTTTTTGATGATTTTATAATAAAAGAAGCTTCCGGATCACTCCGAAAGCTCTTTCAAATCAGTGCAGGAAAAGAGACTTGAACTCTCATGGTATTGCTACCACACGGACCTGAACCGTGCGCGTCTGCCAATTCCGCCATTCCTGCGCGACAAATAATATTATATACTTTTTCTCCAAAAAGTCAATACCAAAAATGAAAAAACAGCATGAATCGAAAAGAAGTGAAGGGGAAAGCCATGTCTGAACGATTTGTGCAGAAGGAGGTCATTGCATGAAAGTCATGAATGCGGAGTGGAGGGACCGCGTTGATCACTGGGTCAGAACGCTGAAGGAGGATTTTTATGAACCCCTGGGGGAAATCTCCTGGACGGCGTCACGCACCATGGAGCATCTGAGCCCGGAGGAGGCCGGGAAGCTGCCGTTCGTTTCCGTCCAGCCGGGATTCGTCTGGGGAAACACCTGGGAATACTGCTGGTTTCAGGGGAGCGTAATCCTTCCCGAAAGGGCGGAGGGAAAGCGGATCGTATTAAATCTTGAGCCGGACGGGGAGTCCACCCTGTTTGTGAACGGGAAGAGCTTTGGAACCTACCGCGCATCCTGGGTCAGCGAGAAGCATCATTATGTGGAAGATAATGTGCTGACCAGAGAAGGGAAAGCCGGAGAGCGGTTTGATATCCTGATGGAAACCTATGCGGGTCATTATTATCCGGAGGCGCCGACCGGAGGGTGCGCAACGGGACCGGTGCTCGAAGGACTTTACCAGGATCCGCTGGAAGAGGGAAGAAGGCGTACCCTGGGCGTGTGCACCTTCGGAATCTGGGACGAGGACGCTTACCAGCTTTATATGGACGTTCAGACTCTTCTGGGACTTCTGGAGGTTGTGGATCTTTCTTCGCTGCGTGCCGCAAAGATCGCGGAGGCGCTGGAGCGGTTCACGCTGACCGTTGATTTTGAGCAGGATAAAGAAGCGAGACAGGCTTCCTACAGGGAGGCTTCCAGGCAGCTTCGGCCGGTGATGGAGGCGGGAAACGGTTCTACCCAGCCGGTCTTCTATGCCGTCGGAAACGCCCATCTGGATCTTGCCTGGCTGTGGCCCATGGCGGAGACGCACCGGAAAACCTCCCGCACCTTTGCCGCGCAGCTGCGGCTGCTTGAGGAATATCCGGAATATAAATTCCTGCAGAGCCAGCCCGCTTCCTATGAAATGTGCCGGAAATATTATCCGGAGCTGTTTGAACGGATCCGCGAGGCCATCGGAAAGGGGCAGTGGATTGCGGAAGGCGCCATGTGGGTGGAGCCGGATACCAATATGGCTTCCGGAGAGGCTCTGATCCGTCAGCTCGTCCATGGAAAGCGCTACTACAAGGATGTGCTTGGAACGGACAGCGTGATCCTCTGGCTGCCCGATACCTTCGGCTATACCGCCGCGCTTCCCCAGATTCTGCAGGGCTGCGGCGTGAAATACCTGGTGACGCAGAAGATTTTCTGGTCCTATAATGACGGAGATCCGTTCCCCTATCACTATTTTACCTGGAGAGGGATGGACGGCTCCGAGGTAACCTCCTTCCTGCCCACCAGCTATACCTACCGCACGGATCCGAAGGAGATCAACGACGTGTGGAAAAACCGCGTGCAGGCCAGGGATCTGGACGCCTTCCTGCTGCCCTTCGGATATGGAGACGGAGGCGGCGGACCGGCAAGAGACTACGTGGAATATGCGGTCAGGCAGAAGGATATCGAGGGCGGCGTGAAGGTGAAGATGGCCGGACCGCTGGAATTCTTTGAAGATATGGAGAAGCTGGGCGGACCAAAGAATACATATGTGGGAGAGCTGTATTTCAGTGCGCACAGAGGCACCTATTCCGCTCAGGCGGATATTAAGAAGAACAACAGAAGGAGCGAGCTCATGCTTCGTGAAATGGAGATGTGGGCTTGCGCGGCTTCCCTGAGGGGCTGGGCTTATCCCATCGAACAGGCGGACGGACTCTGGAAGACGCTGCTTCTGCATCAGTTCCATGATATCCTTCCCGGCTCCTCCATCGCCAGAGTTTATGCGGAGGCCAACGCGGCCCATGAAAAGCTGCAGGCGGAAGCGGCAGGGATCACGGCGGATGCGGCAGCCGCTCTGATGGAGAAAAAAGAGGGCGTTACCGTATTCAACTCTCTGAGCTTTGACAGAAAAGCGCTCATAACTCTTCCGGAGGAATATGCGGACGGCGCGGCGAAAGCGGACGGAACCGCCGTCCCGGTTCAGAAGACCGCTGAAGGCGTGAAGGCGCTGGTATCCCTTCCTTCCTGCGGCGCGGTGTCCCTGTATCCTGAGGCGGGAGAACTGCCTGCGGCGGAAACGGATGCCGCAAAGGCTGCGGCAAAAGCGGAGCGCGCCTGCATTCGGAAGACGGAGGACGGCTTTGTGATGGAAAACGGCCTTGTATCCGCCAGGATCAACGGACGGGGCGAGGTGGTCTCCTTCCGCCTGAAGAAGGAAAATGGAACGGCGGACGGCCTGTCCAGAGAATACGCGGCAGGGCCGATGAACCGGCTGCGCCTGTTTAAGGACGTTCCCCGCAAATTCGACGCCTGGGACATTGACTCCAATTATGTCTGCCAGGAAATTCAGGGAGCGTATGACGTGGAACTGGAGCCCGTGGAAGAAGGGCTGGAAGCGGTTCTGAAGGCGACGGGAAAGATCAGCCAGTCCTCCTATACCCAGTACATTCGTCTGGCGGCAGACAGCAGAAGGCTGGAGTTTGAAACGACCGTGGACTGGAAGGAGCTGCACCGCCTGCTGAAGGCTGCATTCCCTGTCAATGTATATGCGGAAAACGGAATCAACGAGATTCAGTTCGGCTATGTGGAAAGACCGGCCCACCGTTCCAGACCCTATGATCAGGAACGCTTTGAGGTATGCAACCACCATTACAGCGCATTCCGGGACGAAAACGGCGGAGCGGCCGTCCTTAACAACTGCAAATACGGCGTTTCCATGAATGGAAACAGTCTGGAGCTCACCCTCCTTCGCGCCTCCGCAAGCCCGGAGATGCGCGCGGACAATAAGGTGCATCATTTTACCTATGCCTTTACGGCCTGGGAAGGAAGCTTCATGGATTCCGATGTGGTAAGACAGGGCTATGAGCTGAATGTGAAGCCATATGTGGCGGCCGGAAGCGGACAGGACTTCAGCCTGCTTTCCATTGACCGCGCAAACATCATTCTGGATACCATGAAGCCCGCGGAGGACGGAAGCGGCGATATCATCCTGCGCCTGTACGAGAGCAAAAAGGCGGAAACCTCCGCCGGCGTACAGCTCTCGCCGGAGCTTCTGGGAGCGGGCGGCGCTTTGAGCCGGGGCGAGGATGGCGCGTCAGGCTGTCAGGCGTATGCCTGCGACATGCTGGAAAATGTGACGGAGGAGCTTCCGGTAACGGATGGGGCGCTTGCGCTTTCCTTCCATCCGTTTGAGATCAAAACCGTCCGGATTTCCAGAGGAAAGTAAAAAGAAAAAACAAAAAAGCAGCCCCGGACTCCGCGCCCTGCGGAGTCCGCGGAGCGAAAGAAAGGGACCGCGACTTCTGAAAATGCCCGGTCCCTTTTTTTCGGCTTCCTGCCGGCGGCAGGAAAAAGCGCTCTTTTCCTATCGGATTTTTGCGGAAACCTCGTTTGTAAAAGGAGGCTTCTCAGTGAAACGGTAGGATATTTCCGCGGCCGCCTTTCTGGCAAGGATCAGAGGCAGCTCATTCGCAGAGGCAAGAGGGTCAAAGCGGGAGCCGCTGTAGCGGATGATAATTGCCGCCGCATCCTCCGTGTCGGAATATTCCACGGTTACCGTCATATCAAAGCGGTCGTCCAGCTCTGGCAGGATGAGCTGCATGCACATTTCTTCCAGATAACTCTGCATGTTGTAGATGGTTTTCTGGGAAATCTGGTGCTTCCTTCCAAACTCCTCCAGATGGGTATTGAAACCGATAAAGTCAAAGTCTCTGGAATGGATATCATATTCCATCACCTTCAGCCGGCGAATGAACTGCCGCGTTTTTTCCTTCCGCGGATTCTCAAAAATCTGTTCCGGCGTGCCATCCTCGTAAATGCCGCCTTCGTCCATGTAAAAGACGCGGTTGCAGACTTCTCTGGCAAATTTCATTTCATGGGTCACAATGATCATCGTGTTTCCCTGTCTGGCCAGATCACGGATTACCGACTGAACCTCTCCGACCATGGTTGGATCCAGCGCGGAGGTCGGCTCGTCAAAAAGGATGATCTCCGGCTCCATTCCCTTATCATAGGCATCCTGCCTGCTCTTTCCCAGAAGATCGACAGGAGCGGTCATAATATTTTCAATTACCGTCATATGGGGAAACAGATTGAACTGCTGAAATACCATCCCCATTTTCCGGCGGACCCTGCTTACGTCGCAGCTTTTATCCGTGATCAACTCGCCGTCTATGATGATCTCGCCGGAGGTAGGCTGCTCCAGAAGATTCAGACAGCGGATGAGAGTTGACTTTCCTGTTCCGGAAGGCCCGATGACAGAGATCACATCACTGCGGCTGATTTCCACGTTGACATCCTTCAGCGGCGTTACTCCGGGGTATTCCTTTTTTAAATGTCTGATGGTAATCATTTCGTCTTCACCCCTTTCAGAATCTGCTTTTGACTGCGGCGCCTGGGATCAAAATACAGCTTGATGCGGTTGAGCAGGATCGACAGGATCCATGTCAGCAGAAAGTAAACCGCCGCCGTCGCGAACAGCGGAAAGAAAGCTTCATAGGTGGTGCTGCGGATAATATCGCCCATCCTTGTCAGGTCGTTTACCGCTATGTAGCCGACCACGGCCGTGGCGAGGACGAGGGAGACCGCCTGGTCACAGTAAGACGGCAGGAACAGCATCATGCTCTGCGGGAGAATAATGCGGAAGAAAGCCTTATTCCTGGGATAACCCAGCGCGTAAGCGGCTTCCGTCTGCCCCTTGTCCACACTGCCGACACAGACGCTCAGATGGCTGTAGACAAATGAGCTAAAGGTCAGGGAGAAGCCGACGATGGAAACCGGCACTCCGCTGATATCCTCTATGCTGCCAAAGATGACATAATACAAAATCATCAGGACAACGACTGTAGGCGTACCTGCTATGATGCGGGAATATATTCTGGCAACGCCCAGGGCGGCGGAACGGACGATATGGTTTCGGGCGCGGCTGAGCATATAAAGACCAAAGCCCAGGGCGCTGCCGCCGATAACGGAGCAGATGCTGATGAGCAGGGTCACGCCGATCCCTTCCACGATCATTTTCCAGCGGCTTTCACGGATGAAGGTTTTCTCAAAGCTTTCAGCAAGACCGGCGAAGAAGCCCGCCTCTTCGGAATCCTCCGCAACTGCCGCTCCCCCGGAGGCTTCCCCTCTGCTTCCCCTTATTACCATTAGCGCATCCACAGTCAGATAAGATTCGGAAAATGTCACGCTTTCCTTTCGTTCCTCGGTGATGGTAAAACCCGCAGCTCCCATATCGTATTTGTCCGCATGGATTCCGGGCAGAATGGAATTAAAGGAAACGTTCCGCAGATCCAGCTGATAGCCGTATTCTTCTGCAAACAGCACCAGGAATTCAATCTCATATCCGGTAAAACGGTTGTCCTACAGATAGACCAGAGGTTTGGACTCCACGTCCACAGCTACGGTTATCGTGCCGTTCCCGCCGGAAAGATTCTCATAGTCCGGATGCTCCTCGACCGGCGGCTCCTCTTCGTTCAGCCACTTTTCTTCCAGATCTTCGAGCAGGCCGTTTTCTTTTGATGTCAGGATGAATTCGTCCATCTGGGCTACAAGCCTGCTGTCGGCATCGCTTTTGGAAAAGGCAAAAGCTACCGGAGTCTGATCGACCGGCTCTTTTACAGCGTCAAGATTCGCTCCTTCCCACAGGGCGGCCACATAATAGGGAGAATCGCAGATGAAACCGTCGATTTTTCCCTGTTCCGTGCTGAGAATCATATCCGTAGTCGTGCTGTAGTATACCCGTTCTGCCTCAGGAAAACGTTCCTTTACCAGAGGATCATAGGAGGAACCCGTTAAAATACCGATGGATGCCGTCCCGAAGTCTGCAAGAGTCGGTCTGTCTTTCGATTCCGTATCAGCCGCCAGAACCGTCAGGGCCGAAAACGGGCTGTAAGCCTGGGAAGCGTTTTCTTCCCTTCGGCCGCAGCCGGACAGGAGACCGGCGCAAAGCATACAGAGGAAAAAGAACGCCATCCGTTTTTTTTGTTTGAAGCATTGAATATTTTTCCTTCCTTTCTCCGCCTTCATGCGGAATTTAAATGGGTTACGAACATTGCTGCGAACACGCTTTGTATGGGACTGCCGGCGTATTCTGATATTTTTCATTATAAGAAAAAATGCGGAAATTTCAACGGCTGAAGTGCGACCTGCCGATTTTCCCCTGAACAGGTATTTTGACGATGCTGATGATTGATAACATGAAAAAACTGAGAACTCAGCATCTGCCAGGTTCTCAGCCTTCTAACTTTAGTGCGGAAGATGGGACTTGAACCCAC
>DXDD01000102.1 GCA_019115665.1 Candidatus Eisenbergiella pullistercoris
CTGGGGCTTACTTTCCTCCTTGATGGCGGAAGGGATACGCCACCATGGATTATACTGCTGTAACACTTTTATGACCTGTTCATCGTTTACGATCGCCATGATGCACCTCCATAATATTATGATTCCAGAGAAATTCTGATATTATACTATGCGTTTAGAATAGACTATTTACAAAGTATATTATAATAATAGTAAAAACAAATTGCAAGTTATATTATGAAAATAGAAAAGGAAGGAAAGATAATCTGGAGGCCGTCCGGCTTTTTGGGAAAATAACTTATGTCACCGTGCTGAAAATCAGAGTTGACAGAAATGAAAAGAAGCGATAGATTTCTTTGAGAGAGAGAAGCTTCCGGCCCGTGCGCTGAGCTTTTCTGCTTTGGAAAGGAAAGACTGATTAAGATGAAAAGAAAACCATGGATCGGCCTTGTGCCGTTATTTGACCCGGACAGAGACAGCCTGTGGATGCTTCCGGGATATATGGAGGGCGTTCTGGCCGCGGGCGGCCTTCCGGTGATGCTGCCTGCTGTGCAGGACAGGGAGAGTCTGGGGGAACTGGCGGACGGGCTGGGCGGTCTGATTTTTACCGGCGGCCATGACGTGGATCCGTCCGTTTATGGTAAGGAGCGCCTTCCGGAGTGCGGACGCAGCATCCCGGAGCGGGATCACATGGAAAAGCTGCTGCTTGAAGCCGCGCTTGAGAGGGACCTGCCCGTTTTGGGAATCTGCCGCGGCCTGCAGTTTTTCAACGCGGCGCTGGGCGGCAGCCTCTATCAGGATCTGCCCACGCAGCATCCGTCCGCGGTGGAGCATGAGATGAAGCCGCCCTTTGACGAAAGCGCGCATGAAGTGGAGATTCTGGAGCATACGCCGCTGCAAATGCTTCTTGGAAAAAAGACGATCGGCGTCAACAGCCGCCACCATCAGGCGGTGAAGGAGCTGGCGCCCTGCTTAAAGCCCATGGCGGTGTCTCCGGACGGGCTGATCGAGGCGGCCTGGATGCCTGGAAAACGCTTCTTTCTGGCGGTGCAGTGGCATCCGGAGCATTCCTGCAGGAGGGATGAGAACAGTCAGGCCCTGTTCCGGGCGCTTGCGGAGGCGGCTGCGGGAAGGTGCGACCGCCCGTAAGATACGGAAAATTCCGGCTTCTTCCGGTCGGGTTTTTGACTGTAAAAATTCTTGAAAAAATTTTTTGAAAAAATTTGAAAAAAGTACTTGCATTTCAGAGAAAGCTGTTGTATTATAAACAAGTCGCACGGGTGACCGCCCGGTGACAGAGAAAGAAATGGCTCGTTGGTCAAGCGGTTAAGACGCCGCCCTCTCACGGCGGAAACAGGGGTTCGATTCCCCTACGAGCTGTTGTTCTAAAACAGAACAGCCCAACCCTGAAGGATGCCGGAAGTCGTAAAGATTTCGGCATTTTTTGATTTTTGTTTTGTATATAGCATGTTATAATTGCGTATGATATAATCAAACGGGAAGAGGGTGAAGCGGTGGGAAGTATATATACGGAAGCACAAAAAGAAGCTACGAAGAAGTATCTGAGCAGTTTGAAAAATTTATCCATACGTGTAAAGCCTGAAGAAGCGGACAGATTGAAAAATGAAGCAAATAGAAGAAATATGTCTTTACGTTCTTTTATTTTGCTTGCAGTCAATGAAAAAATAGAACGGGAGGCGAAAAAATGAGTGATCGGGAAAGAGCGATGCAGCTGTTAGAATCTTTGCCAGACAATAAAATAGCGTATGTAATCGGATATATTCAGGGGCTGGCTGTTGACAGGGGCGAAGCCGAAGAAACAGAACCGGATGAATGGGATCTGGCAATGATCAAAGATGCTGAAAAAGAGAGTGGCGGCCCTGGAATACCGATTGAAAATTTAGCGGCTGAATTGGGGATAACATTATGACATACAGAATTATTATCGAGAAAAAGGCCGAAAAATTTATCAGAAAGCAGGAAAAGAAGGAACAGGAAAGACTGCTAAGGGCAATTTACCAATTACCGGATGGAACCGACGTAAAAAAATTAAAAGGATTTGATTTATTTCGATTGCGAGTAGGCAGTTATCGTGTGATTTACAGTATAGATAACGAAATAAAGATTATAGCAATTAAAAATATAGATAATCGTGGAGATATCTATAAAAATCTTTGAGCGAAGGAAATGCTTCGCTCAACAAGAGCAAACAGGGGTTTTGCTCTTATACTGACTATAACGTTGGGCAAATAAAAATCCCCGCGGGCCTTACCGGCCCGCAGGGGATCTTTCTCTCAGTCTGCTTTCAGAATTTTCAGCTCCCGGAGCAGGTTGGCGCTGTCGATCATTCCCTGCTGATATGCCATCTCGATCAGTCTCCCGGCACATTCGTTCTGACAGTCGGTCAGCTCCTCGATCATTTCATGATATTCCTCCGGCACGCGGCCGTAGCATTCATCGGACGCCTTTTCCTGCTTCCGGCTCAGCTCCTGATATTCAGGGTCTGCCAGAAAAACCTCCTGCAGTCTTCCGGATATCACACAGTCCGCAATCTCATCCAGCATGCCCATATTTCCTCCCGCCTCCGCGGCGCGCGCGGATCTTTTTTTTGTGAACCATCATATTGAATAAAGTGTATCACAATGCGGTTATTCCGTCTACAGTTTTATGGTAAACAGCTGCGAAGCAGCAAATGGCGCGGAGGGAACGGCAACTGTTTTCAGATTCCTTTCTAATCCTCCCTCAGCTCCTCCATGGTGCGGGTGACACCTCCGAAGGAGGCGTATCCGAAGCTGGCGGGTTTTCCGTCCGCGGCGGGGGCGAAGGACAGGCTGAGTCTGCGGGCGGCAAAGCCCGTGAAGGTGGCGCGAAGCTGCATCTGTCCGGTCTGGTGTCCGGTCATGCTGACATCCGCGCAATAGACGGTATCCTGCAGGATGCTGTAGGAGAGCGTTTCTCTGCCGTCCCAGAAGGTGAGGCCGTCGTCGGTGTAATGCTGATAGACCGTTTCCGTCCGGCTGTCAGTCATGGTCAGCTCCAGAAAACCGCCGGCCTTTCCGGCAACGCGGTAATGGCGTTCGGGCGTTTCCTTCTGCCTGGCGGCAGCGGCGCGGAAGGCCTCATAGGTGGTCCCAAAGGGGAGAATATCCGGAGTGGCCTGCGCTTTTACCGGGGCGCCGGGCGTCCTGTCCAGGAGGCGCACTCTGCGGAGACGGTGATGTTCGGTCCCGCGCTCCACCTCGTTCCACATACCCCGGCAGCTGTCCGGATGCCAGGAGAGGGGGGAGCAGTATACCCATTTTTCTTCCGGGTCGCCCAGGCAGACGCAGGGCAGTTCATAAAGAATGAGAGAGGCCCAGGCGTGGCAGTCGCTTCTGGCATCCGTATCGTTTTCCACGCAGGTGGTCATATGGTCGGAAACCATCCTGCGCCACAGATTCCACAGATCATCGGTCTTTTCATACCATTCCGCCTTTTCCAGAGCCCGGAACAGATAAAACTGCATGGCTACGGAGCATTGCGCGAACCGCTCCGGATCGTCCAGAACGGTCCGGAGCATTTTTCTGCCCTCCCTGGCGGAAACCAGGCCGCAGAGGATGGCGAAGGCCTGACAATGGACGCTGTATTCCTCCACGCCGGGGCCGTCCTGAAGCAGGCGGATATGGGAGCCGTCCGGCAGGGCATATTCTCCCATACAGGAGGAAAGCAGGGCTTCTCTCAACGCGCCGGCGCGGCCTTCGTATTCCCGGGCGGTATCCGGGCGGCCCGCATAGCGGCACAGCTCCTTCGCGGCGTCAAGCCCCAGGAGGTACAGAAGGCTTTCCATGGTGATGGAACCGGTCTTCTGAAGGCAGGCGGTGGGGACGCCGCCCGTTTTGTCCCACTGAGGCGTCCAGTCGATGAAGGACCAGTAAGGCGCTTCAAAATGAGGGCCTCCGACCTTCGCGACCAGTCCGTTTTCCGCCCGGTTCGCGTCGAAGAAGCCAAGAACGCCATCCACGGCGGGAAGGTGCCTTCGGATCAGCTCTCTGTCTCCGAAATACATCATGTGGTCGTGAAGCATCAGGATGTAGTAAATGGAGAAGCCCGGGATCACGTTGGTCCTTACGGAAGGAGCGCAGCTGTTCAGCAGCCCGTCGCTTCGCTGGGACAGGCGGAAATCCTCCATGGTCCTGCGGGCGAGCCGGTCGTCCGCGGAAACCGCGTAGGTATAGAGGATTTCGGAACGGGCGTCCATGGCATACTGCAGCTGTTCATAAAAGGGACAGTCAAAATAGGTTTCCTGCATACATCTGCGCAGCGTCCGTTCGCTGATCTCCCAGACGGCGTTCAGGCTTTCATCCGAGGTTTCCACCCGCGTTTTTACCTCCAGCGGATAACCGGTTTCCCTGTAACCCGCGGCAGAAAGCCGCAGAGGCTGCTCTGCCGTTTCAATGGTCAGTCCCACATACCGGAAGGTGCGGAACCAGTAGGATTCCCAGGTTTCCGGAAGGCTGTCCGTTCCCCAGCCGGTCACACGATAATGGTCGCTCATGCCGTGAAGCCTGCCGTTCTTCCAGTCTGTCCGGTCGCCCTTTGTCCACACGGAAGGCTTTTCCGGGCCATCGGGAAAGGCTTCATACGCATAGCACTCCGCCGTATGGATGGTGATGCGGCTTCCCGCCCCTTCCAGGAAGGACAGATGGAGATATCCTGAAGTCAGTTCTCCGGCGTCCAGCTCCACGGTCAGCCGGAAGCGCGGCGGAACGGTCAGGAAAGACTGCCCGGAAAGAAGCCCGATCCATTCCGCTTCTTCCGCCGGATCCGGCAGACGGGGGAAGGAAGGGACGCAGCCGGAAGCGCTGCCGTGGCCTGTTTCGCGGGCAGTGCCGGAAGCGTTTCCACATCCTGCATCGCGGATGGGGTCTGCTTCCCGGACGCAGACCGGCTTTTGGAAGGTCTTTTCTGTGTGCTTCATATAGGGAATGGGGCGTTCCTTCAGGTAGAAGGGGCTCTCGGCGATCCGGGTATTCCGGTAAGAAACCGGGTAGGGGACCGCGTCCGTCCAGCCCTTATCCTCCCGATAGCCGGGCAGCATCCAGCCCTTCATCCAGTCTGCCTGAGCGGCATTTTCCAGAATGTGCAGGGGCGCCTGGCGGAAAGGCTCTCCCGTGAAGGAAATGCCGTTCTGGAGCCGGCATTTCCAGCCGGAGCGGGCATCCAGGGAATCGGAATCATCGGAGCCGTTCCGCGGGATTTCCTCCACGTACAGGCAGGGCGTTTCCGTGCGGTACAGGCTGTGATTGCGCCGCGCCATGTCTGCCGGGTAGCGGAGCACCTCCACGGCGAGGACGTTTTCGCCGGGAACCAGCCAGGCGGACAGATCTGCCTGATCAAAAAACCAGATTTCCGCATTTCCCTTGCAGGGACCCTCCTGCAGAAATAAGCCGTTCAGATACAGCTTATACCGGGAGTCCGCCGTGATCCGGATGCGCCGAAGGGCGGGAAGCTCATGGATGGTGAAAGCTCTGCGGAAGCAGATGATATGCGGCTGCGCGTTTTCCGCTTCTCCCCAGGGAGAAAGCCAGATCCAGTTGGTGCGGGTGTCTGTGTCCATTCTTAAATCCTCCTCATCTGATGTAAGACTCCATTTCTTTGCAGTTATTTTAATATGACGGCCCGCCGTCTGCCAAGGAGGGAAGGAAAGAAACTTCAATTTCCCATAGAAACAGATGAAATATGGCTGTGTGCCGTTTTTGGCCGGAAGAAAGACGCCCCGCCCCTTGACAGAAGGGGTATGATAAGGGCAGGAGTATGAGAGACCGGAGGTAGATAAAAAATGTGGCTTCTTTTTGCTGTCGGCTCCGCGTTTTTCGCGGGCGTAACATCGATCCTTGCCAAATGCGGGATCCGGAAAACGGATTCCACCGTGGCGACCGCAGTGCGGACCGTGGTGGTGCTGCTTTTTTCCTGGATCATGGTCCTGGCCGCCGGCTCCCTGGACCAGATCGGCTCCATCGGCGCGGATACGCTGTTGTTTCTGGTCCTTTCCGGGGCGGCTACGGGGGCGTCCTGGCTGTGCTATTTCCGGGCGCTGCAGCTGGGAGACATCAACAAGGTGGTTCCCATTGACAGGTCCAGCACGGTGCTGACGATCCTTCTGGCGCTGATTTTTCTGGGCGAGGGGATTTCTCTGCCGAAGACGCTGGCGGTCTTTGGAATCGCCGCCGGAATTTTTCTGATGATCGAGAAAAAGGATGTGGCGGATTCCGAAAGACAGGCGGGAAAGGGATGGTTTTTCTATGCCGCCGGCTCGGCCTTTTTCGCCAGCCTGACGGCCATTCTCGGAAAAGTGGGCATCTCCGGCGTGGAATCCAATCTGGGAACGGCGATCCGCACCTGTGTGGTGCTGGTGATGGCCTGGCTCATGGTGGCCGTGCAGAAGAAAGGGAAGGAGGCGCGCGCCATTCCGAAGAGAGAGCTCCTGTTTATCTGTCTTTCCGGGGTGGCCACGGGAGCGTCCTGGCTGTGCTACTACCGGGCGCTTCAGGACGGCCCGGCGAGCATCGTGGCTCCCGTGGACAAGCTGAGCGTGCTGGTCACAGTGGCCTTTTCCCGGCTGGTATTCGGGGAAAAACTCGGCAGGAGAGCAGCGGCCGGGCTGCTGCTTCTGACACTGGGAACCGTGGCGATGGCGCTGCTTTAGGCTTTGTTCCAGTTTTTTACTCAATCCTGACCGGGCGGATGGGATTTCCGTGCTCTTCTATGACGCGGACCAGGTCATGAAACGCAAGCCAGATGGTGGCCGTATTGTCGTTGGGATGCACGCCGATCAGTCCCGGCGCCTCCCGGAAGGCTTCGTCCGGAAAAAACTGCACGCGGCGTCCCTCGTCGTTTAAAAGGCCGAGGGGCGTGACCGCGCCCGGAATCAGGCCAAGCAGGGAGGCAAGGTCTTCCGCGGAAGCGAAGGAGAGAGGGCGGGTGTGCTGCTTCCTGCGAAACTCCTTCAGATCCACGCGTTTGTTTCCCTTTACCGTAATGAGATAATAGTTCTGTTTCTTATCGTCGCGCACGAAGAGGTTTTTGGCCTCCGCCTCCGGATGAGGGAGGATGAGGCCGGAAGCCTCTTCCATGTTATAGACGGCCCTGTGCTCCGTGATCTCATACCGGATTCCCCGGCGGTTCAGATATTCGTAAACTTCCTGTTTGTTCATGGATGGGTTCCTTTCTGACAAAGATGGCTTTCTTTCCGATAAGGCAGATACAGCGCCTGGCTTCCTTAATACTATCACTGTTTTCCGGCTTTTCAAAGATAAAATCCTGTGTCCGCCGGCAGACCGGCGAACGGCAGTCTGCGGCGTCCTGAAAAAGCCGGAAGAAAACGGCCGCGGAAGGATTCAGCCTGGAAGCATTCCGGGAAAATACTCCATGGCAGCATTCCATGGAAGCATTCCATGGAATCCTTTCATGCCCGTACGGTTGAAAAATGAAAAAATGGATCTGTAACCGTACAAAAATCCAATTTTTACGGATCCAATTCCGGAAAATACTATTCTGAACCGTATTTTTTATGGTGTGATACGGTTAAAAAATCCAAAAATCTGTTTTTAACCGTACCGGATAGTCCGAAAGTACGGTTACAGATGAGAAAATCAGGTATCTAACCGTACTGACGACAAAACAGGAGCAAAAAGTACGGTTAAGAAGCGGAAAATCTCTTTTGTAACCGTCAGAGGCGGCTTTTGATACGGTTATATACCGCAGATCTTCAGTTTGAACCGTACAGGGGCATCCTGCCCCGCGGAAACGCTGCCATTTATTTTGAAAAAGCATCCATCCCCGCGGAAACGCTGCCATCCCGCCGGAAAAGCAACTATTCCGCCGGAAACGCTGCCACCCCGCCGGAAAAGGACCCGGAAAAGCCTCCGGAAGCCTCTTGACTTTCCCTCCCTCCGGGCATACAATGATTGCACTGCGTATTGTTGACAATGATATTGTTGACAGTGCAATTCAAAAAGACCGCAATTCAAAGAGACCGCAATTCCAAAGAAGCCGCGATTCAGGGAAGCTGCGGTTCAAAAAAAGAACGACCACACCCAAAAAAGCGACGGAGGAAGTCATGAAACGATTGTTATCCTACGCAAAACCCTACCGGGCGGCGACCATCCTTGCGGTGGTCTGCATCGTGACGGAAGCCTTTCTGGAGCTGATCATCCCGATGATCATGGCCGATATGGTGGATATCGGCGTGGCGAACGGGGATAAGTCCTATATTTTCAGGAAGGGGCTGCAGATGGCGGGCTGCGCGGTGGCGGCGATGCTTCTGGGAACCGGAAGCGCGAGGTTCGCCGCGGTCTGCGGGCAGGGGATCGGAGCCCAGATCCGGAAGGAGGAGTACCGGAAGCTCCAGCAGTTTTCCTTTTCCAACACGGACCGGTTCCGCACCTCGTCCCTGGTCACCCGGCTGACCGGAGATGTGACCAACATTCAGAATTCCATCGCGAACGGGCTGCGGCCCGCCTGCCGCGCGCCGGTGATGATGCTGACCGCCATCACGGTATCCTTTCAGATCAACAGCGAGCTTGCGGTGGTGTTTCTGATCGCGGCCCCGGTGCTGGGGATCCTTTTGTTTCTCATCGTTTCCCATGTCCGGCCCCTGTACGGGCGGATGCAGAAGGCGATGGACCTGGTAAACCGGATCATCCAGGAAAATCTGACGGCGATCCGCGTGGTGAAGTCCTATGTCCGGGGCGATCATGAGATGGAAAAATTCGGTGAAGTCAACACGGAGCTTCTTACCACCTCGGAAAAAGCCTTCCGGGTGGCTTCCTTAAACATGCCCGCCATGCAGTTCGTGATGTACGCCACGATCCTGTGCATCCTCTGGTTCGGAGGCAGCCTGATCCAGGTGGGGGAAATGCAGGTGGGAGAACTGACCGGCTTTTTAAGCTATGTGCTCCAGGTCTTAAACTCCCTGATGATGATCTCCAACGTATTCATGATGTTTACCCGTTCCCTGACCTCCTGGCGCAGAATTGAAGAGGTGATGCAGGAAGAACCCGACATCACGGAGGAGGAAGCGAAGGATATCCGGGTGGAAAAGGGCGACATCGTGTTCGACCATGTTTTCTTCAAATACAGCAAAAACGCGCAGGAATATGTGCTTTCCGATATCAGCCTGCACATTGAGGCGGGGCAGACCGTGGGCATTATCGGCCAGACCGGCTCCGCCAAGTCCACGCTGGTGCAGCTCATTCCAAGGCTGTACGACGCCACGGAGGGCGAGGTGAGGATCGACGGGCACAGGGTTCAGGAATATCCCCTAAAGCCCCTGCGGGATTCCATCGCCATGGTGCTGCAGAAAAACACGCTTTTTTCCGGTACGGTGATCGACAACCTCCGCTGGGGAAAGGAGGACGCGACAAAAGAAGAGATCGGGGAGGCCTGCCGGATCGCCTGCGTGGACGAATTCATCGACCGGCTGGAAAACGGCTATGAGACGGATCTGGGTCAGGGCGGCGTGAACGTGTCCGGCGGCCAGAAGCAGAGACTGTGCATCGCCAGGGCGATTTTAAAGAAGCCGAAGGTGCTGATCCTGGACGATTCCACCAGCGCGGTGGATACGGCCACGGAAGGAAAGATCCGGGAGGGGCTGGCAAAAAGCCTTCCGGGAAGTACGAAGATCATCATCGCCCAGAGGATTACGTCCGTCATGCACGCGGATCAGATCATCATTCTGGACGACGGCAGGGTGCACGCTGTGGGCACCCATGAGGAGCTTCTGAAAAACGACTCCGTTTATCAGGAGATCTATTATTCCCAGCAGGAAGGAGCGGGACTGTAATGGCGAGATACAACGGATATGCCAGACCGAAGGACAGCGCGAAGACGATGAAGCGGCTGCTCCATTATATGGGAATCTACCGATGGTCCGTCCTGCTCGTTGCCGTCCTGGTCTGCATCAGCAGCATGGCGAACCTTCTCGGCACCTATATGCTAAAGCCTGTGATCAATACCTACATCCTGCCCGGCGACATTCCGGGCCTTGTACGGACCATCGTGCTGATGGCGCTCATGTATGGAGCGGGCGCGTTCGCCACGCTGGGCTACAACCAGCTCATGGTGATCACCTGCCAGAAAATCGTGGGAAGGATCCGGAAGGATCTGTTCGAGCACACCCAGAAGCTGCCCCTTTCCTATTTTGACGCTCACACCCACGGGGAGCTGATGAGCCGTTTTACCAACGACGTGGACACCCTCACGGAGGCGCTGAACAACAGCTTCACCCTGCTGGTGCAGAGCTTCATCGTGGTGAGCGGCACCATCATCATGCTGGTGGTGCTGAACGTAAGACTGTCCCTCATCGTCATCGCTTTTTTGCTTCTCATGTTCCTGTTTATCCAGTATAATGGAAAGCGAAGCCGGAAATATTTCATCGAGCAGCAGAAATACCTGGGAAGCATCAACGGCTTCGTGGAGGAAATGGTGGCCGGGGCGAAGGTGGAGAAGATCTTCAACCACGAGGAAAAGGATTTTGAAGAGTTCTGCAGAAGAAACGAGGCGCTGCGCCGGTCCGCCACCAAGGCCATGTCCTATTCCGGCATGATGGTGCCCACCATCGTCAGCCTTTCCTATTTTAATTACGCGGTATCTGCCTGCGTGGGCGGCATGTTCGTCCTTTCCGGCCTGATGGATCTGGGAAGCCTGGCCTCCTATCTGGTCTATGTGCGCCAGAGCGCCATGCCCATGAACCAGTTCACCCAGCAGATCAATTTCCTGCTGGCCGCCCTTTCCGGCGCGGAGCGCATTTTCGAGATGATGGACGAGGAGCCGGAGCCGGACGAGGGAGATGTGACCCTGACGGAAGCGGAGAACGGGAGCCTCGCCTGGAAGGTGCCGGAGAACGGAAGCTTTTCGCTTGTGCCCCTGAAGGGGGATGTGCGTTTTTATGATGTGGTGTTCGGCTATACGCCGGAGAAAAAAGTCTTAAACGGCATCAGCCTGTACGCGAAGCCGGGGCAGAAGATCGCCTTTGTGGGCTCCACGGGAGCGGGGAAAACCACCATCATCAACCTGATCAACCGGTTTTACGAGATTCAGTCCGGAACCATCACCTATGACGGCCTGGACATCCGCAGGATTAAAAAGGACGATCTGCGCCGTTCCCTTTCCATGGTCATTCAGGATACCCACCTGTTCACGGGAACCATCGCGGACAACATCCGCTACGGGCGGCTGGACGCCACGGACGAGGAGGTGAGGGAGGCCGCGCGCATCGCCAACGCGGATTCCTTCATCCGCCGCCTGCCGGACGGATACCAGACCCTGCTTCACAGCGACGGCGCGAATCTCTCCCAGGGACAGAGACAGCTTCTTGCCATCGCGAGGGCGGCCATTTCCCGTCCGCCGGTGCTGATCCTGGACGAGGCCACCAGCTCCATCGACACCCGAACCGAGCGCCTGATCGAGAAGGGCATGGATCAGCTGATGGAGGGCCGCACCGTGTTCGTGATCGCCCACCGTCTTTCCACGGTCCGCAATTCCAAGGCCATCATGGTGCTGGAAAAGGGCGAGGTGATCGAGCGGGGAGACCACGAGGAGCTTCTTGCCCAGAAGGGACGCTATTACAGGCTGTACACCGGACAGTTTGAGCTGGAATGAGGGCGGCCTGAGCCGGAATAAGGGCAGTCTGAACCGGAATGACGGCCGGAAAGGAGGGCACGGTATGGAAAAGAAAACAGGCATGGAAAAGAAAGAGATCAGGGAGGCCATGCTCCGGATGGAGGCGGCCAGGAAGAGGATCCTTCATCCCTATTTTCAGAAGGTCGGCCTGACGCCGGGCCAGCCGCGGATCCTGAACAAGCTGTTTGAGGCGGATCACGTGAGCCAGCGGGAGCTGGCCGACCGCTGCAACATGGATGTGGCCACGCTGTCCAGAAGCCTGGATAAGCTGGAAGAGGCGGGATACGTGAGCAGGCAGAAGCATCCGGACTGCCGCCGGTCCTTTCTCATCGTTCTCACAGAGGAAGGAAGAAGGAAGGCGGGAGAGGTCCACGAAAACTTTTCCCGCATGGACGAGCAGATCTGGAAGGACATCAGCGAAGCGGAAATGGAGGGATTTCTTGCCTGCGCGGAAAAAATCATCCGGAATCTGGAAGATGTTTGAGAAAATCCCTTGCATTTCGGAAGAGTCGGTGCTATACTGAATAAGGTTAATAAGATGATCAGACTAGAGTGGGCGATTCGCCCACTCTTATTTTTGGAAAAAGAGACCGGAATAAAAAAAGAAAGGGACTGGTGAACGGATGCCTAAGGCAAAGGACATCGAGGCGCGCGCGGAGGAGCTTCTGCTTCCCATCGCGCAGGAAAACGGCGTGGAGATCTACGACGTGGAATATGTGAAGGAAGGCGGGGAATGGTATCTTCGCGCCTACATTGATAAGGAAGAGGGCGTGAACATCCAGGACTGCGAAAACGTGAGCAGGAAGCTGTCCGACCGGCTGGACGAGGAGGATTTCATCGGAGAGGCCTATATCCTCGAGGTGAGCAGCCCCGGGCTGGGAAGGGCCTTAAAGAAGGACCGGCATCTGGAAAAGAGCCTGGGGGAGGCCGTTGAGATCAGGCTGTACCGCCCGCAGGAGAAGCGGAAGGAATTTGAAGGGATCCTGAAGGCGTACGACGGGGATTCCATTACCATAGAAGCACAGGACGGAGAAAAGAAATTCGCAAGGCCGGACATTGCGCTGATCCGGCTTGCGCTGGATTTTTAAGGAGGTTGCCATGAACAAGGAATTGATGGAAGCGCTGGACATTCTGGAAAAGGAGAAGGAGATCAGTAAGGAGACCCTTTTTGACGCCATCGAGACTTCCCTGCTTACCGCCTGCAAGAACCATTTCGGAAAGGCGGACAACGTGAAGGTGGAGATCAACAGAGAAACCTGCGATTTCCTGGTCTATGCGGAGAAAGAGGTCGTTCCCGCAAAGGAGGACGTGGAGGACGACTGCCTGCAGATCGCCCTGGAGGATGCCAGAGAGATCTCCAAACGCGCCGAGGTGGGAGACATCATTCATGTGGAGATCAAATCAAAGGAATTCGGACGCATCGCCACGCAGAACGCGAAGAACGTAATCCTTCAGAAGATCCGCGAGGAAGAAAGAAGCGCCATCTTCAATCAGTACTATGAAAAGGAAAAGGATGTTGTCACCGGCGTGGTGCAGCGTTATATTGGTGGAAGGAATATCAGCATCAACCTGGGCAGGGCTGACGCCATGCTGAATGAAAGCGAGCAGGTGAAGGGCGAGGTGTTCCGTCCTACGGAGCGGATCAAGGTCTATATTCTGGAAGTGAAGAATACGCCCAAGGGACCGAGGATCCTGGTAAGCCGGACCCATCCGGAGCTGGTAAAGAGGCTGTTTGAGGCGGAGGTGACCGAGATCCGCGACGGCACGGTGGAGATCAAGAGCATCGCGAGAGAAGCGGGAAGCCGTACCAAGATGGCGGTATGGTCCAACAACCCCAACGTGGACGCGGTGGGAGCCTGCGTGGGCATGAACGGCTCCCGGGTAAACGCGATCGTGGATGAGCTGCGCGGCGAGAAGATCGACATCGTCAACTGGGATGAAAACCCCGGAAACCTGATCCAGAACGCCCTGTCTCCGGCCAAGATCGTTGCGGTGTTCGCGGATCCCGACGAGAAGACGGCCAAGGTGGTCGTTCCCGATTATCAGCTCTCCCTGGCCATCGGCAAGGAAGGACAGAACGCCAGACTGGCGGCAAGGCTGACCGGCTACAAGATCGATATCAAGAGCGAGACCCAGGCCAAGGATGCGCCCGGCTTCCGTTATGAGGATTATCTGGACGATTTCGAGGACGATGAGGAATACGAAGAGGACTATGACGGGTACGAAGGGTCAGAAGCGCCGCTGAACGACGAAGCGTATGTGCCTGAGGAAGAGTACGTGCCGGAGGAGGAGCCGATCTCAGACGGGGAGGCTCCGGAAGAGGATATTCCGGAGGACGCAGCTTTGGAAGAAGCCGTCCCGGAAGAGGATGCGGCAGAGGAAGCGGATGAAACGCAGGACGAAGTCTGAACGGATCCCGGCTTGACCGGAAGGAAAGGCGTGGTGCGATGTGAACAGAAAGGTTCCGCAAAGGCAGTGTGTCGGCTGCGGACAGATGAAGGGCAAGAAGGAAATGATGCGCGTTCTTCGTTCGACGGAAGGCGGGATCATGCTGGATACGACGGGAAAAAAGAATGGAAGGGGCGCGTATCTGTGCCGGTCCATGGAATGCCTGAAAATGGCGAGAAAGAACAGAGGACTGGAGCGTTCCTTTAAGATGAGCATTCCGAACGAAGTGTATGATCAGCTGGAAAAGGAGTTTGAGGAGTTTGAAGCAGAATAGGATTTTGTCCCTGCTCGGCCTTGCCACAAGAGCGTCCGCCGTTGTGAGCGGCGAGTTCATGACGGAAAAGGCGGTAAAGGAAGGCAGGGCGCGGCTTGTGATCGTGGGAACCGACGCCTCCGACAATACGAAAAAGAATTTCCTGAATATGTGTGCATATTATCATGTCCCCTGTTTCTTCTATGCGACAAAGGAGGAGCTGGGCCATGCGATGGGAAAGGAGATGAGAGCATCCCTGGCGGTAACGGATGAAGGTTTTGCAAAAAATCTGACCGGGAAGTTGGAATCAGCCGAGTAAAGGAGGCGCAGCATGGCAAAGACGAAGATTTTTGAACTGGCAAAAGAGCTGGGCATACAGAGCAGGGACATCATCACATTTCTGCAGAAGGAAGGGGTGGAAGCAAAAGCCGCCCAGAGTTCCATAGAGGATGAGGCAGTAAGGAAAGTACGGAAACATTTTGGCAAGAGCGAAGGAGAAAAGCGGATAGTGACAGAGGGAGAGATGAGAATGGGCGATATGCCTGAAAAGAAGGAAGTTCAGAAAGAGGCGCAGGGCGCGAAAGACCAGGCGCCCGTAAAGAAGAAAAAGAACATTATTTTTGTGAGCAACCCTCACAACAGCAAGATGCAGTCCCAGAAGGGGCAGCAGGGCGGCAGACCGGCAGGCGGCAGCGCGAGGCCGGCTTCCGGAAAGGAAGGCGCAGGACGCCAGGGAGCTTCCCAGTCCGGCAGCCGGAACGGAGCCCGCTCCGGCGCGGGCCAGCGGAGCGGCGGAAAGATCCTGGTGGGTCAGCCGAAGCTGATCAGGCCCCTGACCAAGCCGTCTCAGCCTCAGATGCCGGATGAGCGGCTTGAGGAGCAGAAGAGGCGCAGAGAGGCGGAGGAGAGAGCCGCCAGAGAGCAGAAGGCCAGGCAGGAGCGCGAAGCTGCCGAAAAGGCGGCCAGAGAGCAGGAAGCGGCGCAGAAAGCCGCAGCTTCGGCCGGAACGGACAGAGGTGCCGAAAATGAAAAGGGTCAGAGAACGCAGAGCGCGGGAAGCGAAAACAGGCAGTCAGGGAACAGACAGCCTGAAAGGCATACGCAGGGCGCGAGAAGCGGCCGCGAGGAAAGAGGCGGACGGGACGGCAGAGACAGCCGCGACGGACGCGGCGGCCAGAACGCAAGAGGGCCGAGAAGCGCGGACGGCCAGAATCGTCCCGGCTCCGGCAGCCGTCCTGGCGGTTCTCAGAGGAGCGCGCAGGGCAGAGACGGCCGTCCGGGCGGGGCGAGACCTGGCGCGAATGGCGAGCGTCCTAATGGCGAGCGTGGACAGGGCGCGGGCGGAAGGCAGGACAATCGATCCCGTCGTCCGGCTCCGGGCAAGGGCTTTGCTGCGGATGCTCCCGTTAAGGAAAACGAGAAGCGCAGAGAGGAAGAAAAGCGCCGCAACAGCCAGGAAAGAGACCGTCGCTCAAAGAAGGAGCATATCTACGAAGAGGACGAAGCGAAGAGCAGGCTGAAGAACAGGCCGGGCAGATTCATCAAGCCCGAGCCGGTAAAGGCGGAGCCGGAGGAGCAGATCAAGGTGATCACCCTTCCGGAGAACATCACCATTAAGGATCTGGCAGACAAGATGAAGGTTCCGGCGGCCGGAATCATCAAGAAGCTGTTCCTGGAAGGCAAGATCGTGACGCTGAATCAGGAGATCTCCTATGAGGAAGCGGAGAGCATTGCCATTGAATACGACATCATCTGCGAGAAGGAAGTCAAGGTCGATGTGATCGAGGAGCTTCTGAAGGAGGATGAGGAGAACGAGGAGGATATGGTTCCCAGACCGCCCGTTATCTGCGTCATGGGACACGTTGACCATGGCAAGACCTCTCTCCTTGACGCCATCCGTAAGACCAATGTGACGGATAAGGAGGCCGGCGGCATTACCCAGCATATCGGCGCCTATACCGTTCAGATCAACGGACAGAAGATCACCTTCCTGGATACGCCCGGACACGAAGCGTTTACGGCCATGCGTATGAGGGGAGCCAACGCCACGGATATCGCGGTTCTGGTGGTGGCGGCGGACGACGGCGTGATGCCCCAGACCGTGGAGGCCATCAGCCATGCCAGAGCGGCGGGGATCGAGATCATCGTCGCGGTGAACAAGATCGATAAGCCCAACGCAAATATCGACCGGGTGAAGCAGGAGCTTGCGGAATATGAGCTCATTCCGGAGGAATGGGGCGGAAGCACCGTGTTCGCTCCCGTATCCGCGAAGACCGGAGAGGGCATCAGCCAGCTGCTTGAGATGATCCTGCTGACGGCGGAGATCCTGGAGCTGAAGGCCAATCCGAACCGGATGGCCAGAGGACTTGTGATCGAGGCGCAGCTGGATAAGGGACGCGGCCCCGTAGCCACCGTTCTGGTGCAGAAGGGTACGCTCCATGTGGGAGACTTCATTTCCGCGGGAGCAAGCCACGGCAAGGTGCGCGCCATGATCGACGACAAGGGCAGACGGGTGAAGGAGGCAGGGCCCTCCACACCGGTGGAGATCCTCGGACTTTCGGACGTTCCGGGAGCGGGAGAGGTATTCCTTGCCCATGAAAATGATAAGGAAGCGAGAAACTACGCGGAAACCTTCATCGCGCAGAACAAGGAAAAGAAGCTGGAGGAGACCAGGTCCAAGATGTCTCTGGACGATCTGTTCAGCCAGATCCAGGAGGGCAAGCTGAAGGAACTGAACCTGATCATCAAGGCGGACGTACAGGGCAGCGTGGAAGCGGTCAGACAGAGCCTTCTGAAGCTGTCCAACGAGGAAGTGGTGGTGAAGTGCATCCACGGCGGCGTGGGAGCCATCAACGAATCCGACGTGACCCTCGCGGCCACCTCCAACGCCATCATCATCGGCTTCAACGTGCGGCCTGACGCTACGGCAAAGGCGACCGCGGAGCGAGAGGGCGTGGATATCCGGCTGTATAAGGTGATCTACCAGGCGATCGAGGATGTGGAAGCGGCCATGAAGGGCATGCTGGATCCCGTCTTTGAGGAAAAGGTGATCGGCCATGCGGAGATCCGCCAGATCTTCCATGCTTCCGCAGTGGGAAATATCGCCGGCGCCTATGTGCTGGACGGAGAATTCCGGCGTGACTGCAAGGTGCGCATAACCAGAGAGGGAGACCAGATCTATGAAGGAAAGCTGGCGAGCCTGAAGCGTTTCAAGGACGACGTGAAGGAGGTCCGTTCGGGCTTTGAATGCGGCCTTGTATTCGACGGCTTCGACCAGATTCAGGAAGGCGATATCGTGGAAGCCTATATCATGGTGGAGGTGCCCAGGTAAGGCAGTTTGTGCCGGAGCGTCACAAATTGCCCTTCGGCATCCGGGAAATCGCATGCGCGATTTCCATTTGCCCCGTCGCTACGCTCCGGAACGAGGAATATTATGAGAAAAAACAGCATTAAAAATACGCGGATCAACGCCCAGGTACAGCAGGTGCTTGCGGAAACGATCCGCGGAGAGATCAAGGATCCCAGGATCGCGCCCTTCACCTCCGTGGTGGCGGTGGAGGTCGCGCCGGATCTGAAAACCTGCCGGGCCTGGATCAGCGTGCTGGGGGATGAGAAGGCACAGGAGGATACGCTGGCAGGATTAAAAAGCGCGGAAGGGTTCCTGAAAAGCCGTCTGGCAAAGGAGATCAATCTGCGCATCACGCCGGAAATTACCTTTGTGATGGATCAGTCCATCGCATACGGCGTGAACATGTCGCATAAAATTGACGAAGTAATGGAAAAAGAGCGGAGGGAGGAGGAATAAATGTCCATGAACCTTCTGGAGGAATGCAGGGGAGCCAAAAGAATCGGAATCAGCGGACACATCCGTCCGGACGGAGACTGCATCGGAGCCTGTATGGGACTGTATCTTTATCTGAAAAAAGAGATTCCGCAGGCAGACGTGCAGGTTTTTCTGGAAAAACCGGCGGACATTTACGGCTGCATCAGCGGGATCGGGGATGTGGACAGCGCGTACGGCGAGCAGGAACCGTTTGACGTTTTTTTCGCGCTGGATACCTCGGACGACAGGCTTGGGGAGGCGCAGCCCTATTTTGAAAAGGCGGGGAAACGGATCAATATCGATCATCATATCAGCAATGCCGGCGGCTGCGGAGAGAAAAACTTCGTAGATCCGCATGCCAGCTCCACCAGCGAGCTGATTTACCGGCTGATCGGAAAGGAAGGAACGGACCGGGAGATCGCGGAAGCGCTCTACATGGGAATGGCGCACGATACGGGATGCTTCCAGTATTCCTGCACCTCTCCGGATACCCTCAGGGCCGCGGCGGAGCTGATCTCCTACGGCTTTGATTTCAGCAGGCTGATCCAGGAAACCTTTTACGAGAAAACCTATCTGCAGACACAGATCCTGGGACGGGCGCTTCTGGAAAGCATCCGCTTTATGGACGGGCGCTGCGTGGTCAGCGTCCTGAGCCGCAAGACCCTGGATTTTTACGGAGCCGGGCCGCAGGACCTGGAAGGGATCGTGAGCCAGCTTCGCAGCGTCAAGGATGTGGAATGCGCCATCTTCATGTATGAAACCAGAGTACAGGAATATAAGGTAAGCCTGCGTTCCACGGAAAAGGTGGATGTGGCGGCCATCGCCTCCTATTTCGGCGGCGGCGGCCATGTGCGGGCAGCCGGCTGCACCATGCTGGGAACCGCCTACGATGTCATCAACAATCTGTCCCTTCATATCGAGAGGCAGCTGGACGGCGCGGACGGGGAAAAAGACTGAAATGATGAAGAACGGCGTATTGAATGTATATAAGGAAGCCGGCTTTACCTCTCACGATGTGGTGGCGAAGCTGCGCGGCATATGCGGCCAGAAAAAGATCGGCCATACAGGTACCCTGGACCCGGATGCGGTCGGGGTACTTCCCGTCTGTCTGGGAAACGCGACAAAGCTCTGCGACCTGCTTGCCGGAGAAACCAAGGAATATGAGGCCGTGCTGCTTCTGGGAAGGACGACGGATACCCAGGATCTTACCGGAACCGTGCTGGAGGAGCGTCCCGTGACGGCGGATGAAAAGGAGGCGCGGGAGGCGGTGCTTTCCTTCCTCGGGGAGTACGATCAGATCCCGCCCATGTACTCCGCTCTCAAGGTGAACGGAAAGAAGCTGTATGAGCTGGCAAGAGCAGGCAAAGAGGTGGAGCGCCGCCCCAGAAGGGTGCGGATCGATTCCCTTGAGATCCTGAAAACGGAGCTGCCGGAGATCACCTTCCGGGTGGAGTGCTCCAAAGGGACCTATATCCGTACGCTCTGCGACGATATCGGAAGAAAGCTTGGCTGCGGCGGGACCATGAAGAGCCTGAAGCGCACGCGGGTGGGAAGGTTCGAGATCGCACAGGCGCGCACGCTGAAGGAACTGGAAGCGCTGGCGGGAGAGGGGCGTCTGGAGGAGGCGCTGATCCCGGTGGAGGAGCTGTTTGCGGGCTGTCCCCGCCTGATGGTAAAGCCCGAATGGGGGCGGCTGGTGCGAAACGGAAACGAGCTGTTTCCAGAGCAGGTGCTCCGGCAGGACGGGGCGGCGGACCGCCGCGAAAACCCGGCGGATCCAGGCAGGGCGTCCGCAGCTTCGGCAGATCCTCGCGGCAGGGCGTCCGCAGCTTCGGCGGATCCTCCCGGCAGGGCATCCGCTGAGACGGATCCCGGATGGTTCCGGGTCTGCGGGCCGGACGGCGTCTTTTACGGTATTTATGAGCTTTGTCCGGAGAGGGGAGAAAAGGGCAGCTATCGTCCGGTAAAAATGTTTTTGACGTGAGCGAAACAGGAGTGATGGGATGCAGATCATTTCGGGAACGACGGAATTTGAATGCGATATGAATACGGCGGCGGCGATCGGCAAATTTGACGGCGTCCATCTGGGCCACAGGAGGCTTCTGGAAAATATCCTGAAGGCCAGGGAGGACGGCCTGGCCGCCGCCGTGTTTACCTTTGATCCTCCGCCGGGCGTTTTTTTTACCGGGAAACCCCAGCAGGGACTCATGACGAAGGAAGAGAAGCGGCGCTGCTTCCGGGAGATGGGTGTGGACATCCTCATTGAGTTTCCTCTGAACGCGAAAACGGCGGCGACTCCTGCGGAGGATTTCATACGGGATATCCTCTGCGGCAAAATGCACGTGAAATATCTGGCGGCAGGTACGGATCTTTCCTTCGGAAAAGGAGGAAAAGGGGACTGGCATCTTCTGCAGGCGCTTTCCGGAAAGCTGGGATACCAGGCGGAGATCATCGACAAGATCCTGTACAACGGCAGGGAAATCAGCTCCACCTATGTGCGGGAGACGGTACAGAAGGGAGAAATGGAGCTTGCGGCAAAGCTCCTCGGCGCGCCCTACTGCGTTTCCGGGCGGGTGATGCACGGAAAACGGCTGGGAAGGACGCTGGGCATGCCTACCGTCAACCTCCTTCCGGAAAAGGACAAGCTCCTTCCGCCGAGCGGCGTCTATTTTTCCCGCCTGAGCTTTTCCGGCGTCAGCTTTCCCGGGATCACCAACATCGGCTGCCGTCCCACGGTGAGCGATTCCGGACAGATGAGCGTGGAAACCTATCTGTATGACTTTGACAGCGAGATTTACGGGGAATATGTGGAGGTGAGCCTGTACTCCTTCGACAGGCCGGAGCGGAAATTTTCCGGCATCCCGGAGCTGAAACAGAATATGGAAGCGGATATCGCCCGGGGACGCCGGTACTGGTATGAATGAGTGCCGGCCTTTTCCGGGCTTTTCCATGTCCGACCGCCCGCGAACCTCTTGACAGGGCAGGCGGTTTCTCCTATAATAAACGAGGATGTAACATATTTGTAATATTTTGAAAGAGTTCTGTAAGGAATGCGGCCGGTTCCGCATCCTGCAGCGGTCATACAACAGGAGAAGAACGGTCTATGGGAAGAAAAGGAACGAAAGCGATCGGATTACTGGCTGTCAGCGCCGTACTCTGGACAGGGCTGTATATGCCCGCCGACGCGGCGGGCGTGACCGCAGTTCCTTCCGCGGGAGTGGGGCAGATCCTGGAGGCGGATCTGGCCGAGGAGGATTATCTTGCCGCGGCGGAGGAAGCGAAGAATGAGAGAAGAGCCATTTACGGCTTCAGCAATCTGGGCATCGCCAATGTATCCAATTATCTGAACGTGAGAGAGGAGCCCTCCGAGGACGGCAAGCTGGTGGGCAAGATGAGCAAAAACAGCGGCTGCGAGGTCTATGACATCACGGACGGCTGGGCGCATATCAAGTCGGGAAGGGTGACCGGCTATGTGAAGGCGGAGTTCCTCCTGACCGGAAAGGACGCGAGGGACCGCGCGGATCAGGTCGCGACGGATATGGCGGTCTGCAATTCCGGAGGCCTTCGCGTGCGCGAGGAGCCCAGCACGGAAAGCCCGGTCATCACTCTGGTGGCGGAAGGCGAGGAGCTGGAGGTCGTGGAGCAGCTGGACGGCTGGGTGAAGATCATGCTGGACGACGAGGAAGCCTATGTTTCCGCGGATTATGTGGATATCGCCAAGAAGCTGGAGCGCGCGGTGACGCAGACCGAGCTGGTGTACGGCAAGGGCGTTTCCGATGTGCGGGTGGATCTGGTCAACTACGCGAAGCAGTTCCTGGGGAATCCCTATGTCTGGGGCGGAACCAGCCTGACCAACGGAGCGGACTGCTCCGGCTTTGTGCAGAGCGTTTTCAAAAAGTACGGCGTGTCCCTGCCCAGGACGTCCTCCGCGCAGAGCGCGGTGGGAAGCAAGGTCAGCCTGTCCGAGGCGCAGCCCGGCGATCTGGTCTTCTACGCGAAGAACGGAAGAGTCAACCACGTGGCGATCTATATCGGAAGCGGCCAGGTGATCCATGCCAGCAACGAACGGACCGGCATCAAGATCTCCAACGCCTCCTATCGTACCCCCTATGCGGTGAAGCGTGTGCTGAGCAATTAAGGATTTGCGTGTGACAGGCAGCCGCAGAGCAGCTGAAAATTAGGATTTACATATCGCGGCAGTTGTGCTATACTGCTACCGTATGAGTTCAGCCCCTGCCCGGGCGACGGAGTCTCCGGCCTTGTCCTGGTGGGCGGCGGTCAAGAGAAAGAAAGGAGAAAACACCGATGATTTCCAAAGAGAAGAAGACTGCAATCATCAAAGAGTATGCCAGATGCGAGGGCGATACCGGTTCACCGGAGGTTCAGATCGCGGTTCTCACCGAGAGAATCAGAGAGCTGACCGAGCATCTGCAGAACAACCCCAAGGATCATCATTCCAGAAGAGGACTTCTGAAGATGGTCGGACAGAGAAGAGGTATGCTGGATTATCTGAAGAATAAGGATATCGAGAGATACCGTTCCCTGATCGAGAGACTTGGACTGAGAAAGTAAGGCAAAACGAGGCGGATGTGGTTCCGGCGCAGGCCGGAACCCGCCGCCTTCTTCCTGTTCAGGACAGAAAGATTCTCCGAGACCACTGACAGCGGCATTTCCCCGCAGGAAGTGTCCCTGTCAGTAGTTTCGGCGTCTTCTGCCTGGACCGGACGCAAGCAGCAAAAAGATTCAGGAAAAGGAGAAACGAGATGTACAAGACATTTTCCATCGAGATCGGCGGACGTACGCTGAGCGTGGATATCGGCAGAGTAGCCGCACAGGCGAACGGAGCGGCGTTCATGCACTACGGGGATACCACGGTGCTGTCCACCGCGACCGCCAGCGAAAAGCCCAGAGAGGGGATCGATTTCTTCCCTCTCAGCGTGGAGTATGAAGAAAAGATGTATGCCGTGGGAAAGATTCCCGGAGGCTTTAACAAGAGAGAGGGAAAGGCCAGCGAGAACGCGGTGCTTACCAGCCGCGTCATCGACCGTCCCATGCGCCCTCTGTTTCCGAAGGATTACCGCAACGACGTGACCCTGGACAACCTGGTCCTGTCCGTGGATCCTGCCTGCAGGCCTGAACTGGTGGCCATGATCGGCTCCGCGATCGCGACCTGCATTTCCGACATTCCTTTTGACGGCCCCTGCGCCATGACCCAGGTGGGCATGGTGGACGGAGAGTTCGTCATCAACCCTTCCCAGGAGCAGTGGAAGAACGGCGATCTGAACCTGACCGTCGCGTCCACCGCCCAGAAGGTGATCATGATCGAGGCCGGCGCCAATGAGATTCCGGAAAAGAAGATGATCGAGGCGATCTATCTGGCCCATGATGTGAACCAGAAGCTGATCGCGTTCATCAACGATATCGTCGCCGAGGTTGGAAAGGAAAAGCACACCTATACCAGCTGCGCCGTTCCGGAGGAGCTGTTTGAGGCGATCCGTGAGATCGTTCCCCCCGCGGAGATGGAAGAAGCGGTATTTACCGATGTGAAGCAGGTTCGCGAGGAAAACATCCGCCAGATCATCGCAAGGCTGGAGGAGGCTCTGGCCGATAAGGAGGAGTGGCTTCCTCTGCTGGGCGAGGCGATCTACCAGTATCAGAAGAAGACGGTGCGCAAGATGATCCTGAAGGATCACAAGCGTCCGGACGGCCGTGCCATCAACCAGATCCGTCCGCTTGCCGCCGAGGTTGACATCATTCCCAGAGTGCACGGCTCCGCCATGTTTACCCGCGGACAGACTCAGATCTGCACCGTCACCACGCTGGCGCCTCTTTCCGAGATGCAGCGGATCGACGGCCTGGATGAAAATGAAGTCAGCAAGAGATATATGCACCATTATAATTTCCCGTCCTACTCCGTAGGAGAGACCAAGCCCTCCAGAGGACCGGGAAGACGTGAGATCGGCCACGGCGCGCTGGCGGAGAAGGCGCTGGTTCCGGTGCTTCCTTCCGAGGAGGATTTCCCTTACGCGATCCGTACCGTGTCCGAGACCTTTGAGTCCAACGGCTCCACCTCTCAGGCTTCCATCTGCGCCTCCACCATGTCTCTGATGGCGGCGGGCGTTCCGATCAAAAAGCAGGTGGCAGGTATTTCCTGCGGTCTTGTGACCGGAGAGACGGACGACGATTATATCGTTCTGACCGATATCCAGGGCCTGGAGGACTTCTTCGGGGATATGGACTTCAAGGTGGCGGGAACCCATGACGGGATCACGGCCATTCAGATGGATATCAAGATCCACGGTCTGACCAGGCCCATTGTGGAGGAGGCCATCGCGAGGACCAAAGAGGCGAGAGAATATATCCTCAATGAGATCATGACGCCCTGCATCGCACATCCCAGACCGGAGGTGGGCCCTTACGCTCCCAAGATCATCTCCATGCAGATCGATCCGGAAAAGATCGGCGATGTGGTCGGCCAGAGAGGCAAGACCATCAACGAGATCATTGCCCGCACCGGCGTGAAGATCGATATCACGGATGACGGCAACGTATCCATCTGCGGAACCGATCAGGAAATGATGAATAAGGCGATGGAAATGATCAAGATCATCACCACGGAGTTCCAGGAGGGACAGATCTTCCAGGGAACCGTTGTGAGCATCAAAGAGTTCGGCGCGTTTATCGAGTTCGCTCCCGGCAAGGAAGGACTGGTTCACATTTCCAAGATCGCCAAGCAGCGGATCAACCGGGTGGAGGATGTGCTGAGCCTTGGCGATAAGGTAACGGTGGTCTGCCTCGGAAAGGACAAGATGGGAAGGACCAGCTTCTCCATGAAGGACGTGGCGCAGATCTGACGCGCGGCGGAAGGCAGCCTGCGGTCAGAAGGACAGAAGCGTTAAAAAAAGAATCAGTTCAGATGTAAAGGCTTCGGCCCCGATTTTTCGGGGCCGTTTTTTTTATCCACAGGCGGGCGCACTCTCCACAGGCGGGCGTATCCTGAGGGGCCGCCTGAACAGGAAACTGTTGCCTGAACAGGAACGGCCGGAAAGAGTCTATTTGTCCATCCAGCCTCATATATTGAGGTAAGCGGCGGACAGCCGCCGGGAGAAAAAGGAGGAAAGACGCATGGCGGTCAGAGAGGACATCCTCAGCATTTTTCCGGAAGGGATGAGAGACGGGTGGCGTCAGGCAGCCGAATGCGGAGAACGGCTGCAGGAGATCAGGCTCCGTGCCGGCCGGCCGGTCCTTTTGTATATGGAAGGAAGAGAGCTGTTTCTGACGGAGGAAGGAGGGCTGACGGAACGGGAGGGACAGGCAGTCCGGATGGACGGGATGCAGATCGAGGAGCTTTTTTCCTATGTGTGCAGCGGCTCTCCCTATGCCTATGCGGAGGAGGTCAGCAGGGGGTATCTGACGCTTCCGGGCGGACACCGGATGGGGCTGGCGGGAGAGGCGGTTCTGGAGAAGGATGGACGGATCCGGAACCTGAAATATATTTCCGGAATGAATATCCGGATCGCTCATGAAGTAAGAGGGGCGGCGGATCCCATCCTTCCCTGGATATATGAGGAAAAAAGGCCTCTGGATACTCTGATCCTGTCGCCGCCCGGCTGCGGGAAGACCACGCTTCTGCGGGATCTGATCCGCCGGGTTTCGGACGGAAACCGGTTCGCGCCCGGGAAAACGGTGGGCGTGGTGGATGAACGCTCGGAGATCGCGGGGACATTCCGGGGCAGGGCGCAGAACGATGTGGGAATGCGCACCGATGTGCTGGACGGCTGCTCGAAGGCGGAGGGAATGCTGCTCCTTCTGCGTTCCATGTCGCCGGACGTGATTGCGGTGGATGAACTGGGAGGAGAGGAGGAGATCCGCTGTGTCAGACAGGCGCTTCGCTGCGGCTGCGCGGTGTTTGCCACCATGCATGCGGGAAGCCTTCCGGAAGCGGTCGGCCGGCTTGGCGGTAAGGAGAGGGACCTCTTTTCCAGATATGTGCTCCTTTCGGAAAGCCGGGAGGCCGGAGAGAGGAAAACGGGACGGAGCGCTTCGGTGTGGGACGAAGCGGGAAAGCTTCTGTGGAGGGGAGCGTGCTGAAGCTTGCCGGCGCGGGCCTTCTCATCGCGGGCTGCGCCGGCTTCGGCTGGTGTATCTGGCGGGACATGGCGGAGCGGGCGGAGCAGCTGAAGCTTCTGGAACGGGTGTTTGTCATGCTGAAAAGCGAAGTGGGATACAGCTGTTCCAGCCTTCCGGACGGTCTTCTTCGTGTGGGAGGACATATGGGGGGAGCGCTGGGGGAATGCCTGAAGCGCGCGGGAAGACAGGTGCGGGAGGAGTCCGGGACGACCTTTCAGAAGGCCTGGAAGGAGCATATGCGCGGATATCTGAAGCAGACCTGCCTGAACGAAGGGGAGCGGGCGCTTGTGACGGCCTTTCCGGAATATACGGGATTCGCGGACGCAGGGATGCAGCTTGCCGCGCTGGAACAGTTTGCCGGAGAAATGCGGCGGGCGCAGGAGACGGCGCAGCGGGAGGCGGAAAACGGGAAACGGACGATCCTGTCCGTCAGCGCGGCCGGAGGACTTCTTCTGGCCATCCTGCTTTTTTGACAACCGGAGAGGCCGGAGCGGCTGCGGGGAGATAGGAGAGAGGAATGGAAATAGCTCTGATTTTTAAAATAGCGGCCGTAGGCATTCTGGTCACCATACTGAGTCAGATCCTGAAGCACAGCGGGAGGGAGGAGCACGCTTTCCTGCTTTCCCTCGCCGGACTGATCCTGGTGCTGAGCTGGATCATTCCCTACATCTACGATCTTTTTGTCTCGGTCCAGAATCTTTTTGAACTGTGACGCCCTGCCGCTGCAGGGAAAAGGGAGGCTGCGGCCTCCAAACGGAGGTGGAAATGGATGTGGCAAAGGCTGCCCTGCTCGGCGTCGCGGGCGTGCTGACGGGGCTTCTTTTTAAAAGCGGCAGACAGGAGTACGGGGCGCTGATCGGGATCAGCGTATCGCTTCTGATCTTTGCCCGGGTGAGCGCGTATCTCGGACAGATGAAGGATGCGCTCTCCTCCTTCAGCCGCGCGTTTGATGAAAACGGGGAATACCTGGGAATCCTTTTCAAGGTGGTCGGGATCACCTGGCTGAGCGAATTTTCCTCGGGGCTGTGCCGGGATGCGGGCTATCAGTCCATTGCGTCGCAGGTGGAGCTGTTCGGGAAAACAGCCGTGCTGCTTGCGGGAATGCCTGTGATCCTTTCGCTGATCGAAACCATTTCGGGATTTATGGGATGAACTGCGGCGGAAAAAAGGAGGATGGATGGAACAGAGCGGGCTTCTTTCAGAACTGAATCCGGATGCCCTGTCGGAGAAAATGGAGGAGCTGTTTCCGCAGTTTACCATTGACTTTTCAGGGTTTCTTTCCCGCCTTCTTGCCGGCGAGATGAAGGAGGCGTTTTCTCTCCTTTTTTCTTCGCTGAAGGGAGGCGTGGCGGCGGAAGCGGCGGGGATGAGAAATCTCTTTCTGACCCTGCTCATGATCGGCGTCCTCTCGTCCCTCTTTACGGTTGCGGCGCAGGCCTTCAAAAACCGGCAGACAGCGGATATCGCCCATTTTATCGCCTGCCTGACGGTGCTTCTGACCGTGCTTTCCGTCTATTCCCGGGCGGCGGGCACGGTGGGGACGCTTCTGGAAAATATCCTTCTTTTTGTCCGGCTGTTCCTTCCCACCTTCATGCTTGCGCTGGGATTTTCCGCCGGAACCGTGACGGCGGCCGGGTATTACGAGCTGATCCTGCTTCTGATCTACGGGGTGGAGCAGCTTCTGATGAGCGTAGGACTGCCCGCGGCCGATATCTGCATGGCACTGGTGGTGATGAACGGCGTCTGGGAGGAGGGAAAGCTTTCGCCGCTCATCGATCTCATCCGAAAGGGCGCTGCCGGGGGACTGAAATTCCTGCTCGGCTGCATCACGGGGATCGGCCTTCTGCAGTCCATGGTGACGCCGGTGCTGGAGAGCCTGAAGATCAGCTCCGCCACAAAATTTCTTTCCTCCATACCGGGGCTTGGCGGGCTGGCGGAGGGGACGGCCCAGCTTCTCATCGGCTCCGCCGTCCTGATCAAAAACGGCCTGGGAGCCGCGGCCGTCCTGCTTCTGCTGGCGCTGTGCGCGGTCCCGTTTCTGAAGCTTTTTCTGTACGGACTGATCCTGAAGCTCTGCGCGGCCCTTCTCGGCCTGAGCGCGGACAGCAGGCTGACCGGCTGCATGGACAGGGCGGGAGACGCCGTGTTTCTGCTGCTTCGGATCGCCTTTACGGCGGCGGCCTGCTTTTTGATCCTGTTCGCCATCATTACCTGCCTCGCGGGAACCATGCGCTGAGAGGGACGCGGAGAAAAGGAGGGACATGGGAAGTCATTTTCTGGAGACGCTGAAGGGGATCACGATTTTTCTGCTGGCGGGTCAGCTGATCCTGCGCCTTCTGCCGGAGGGCGGCTATGAAAAATATGCCAGGATCCTCATCGGCGTCATGGCGCTTTCCCGGCTGGCGCTTCCTCTGCTTTCTCTGGGAGGCTTCGATGCGGGACAGGTTTTTGCGGACGCCCTTGCGGAATATGGGAGGGAGCTTGCGGATATCGAAACGCAGGTGGAACAGGCCGGGCTTGAGGAGGGAGGCTTCGTGCAGGAGGGACTGCTTTCGGCTCTTTCGGAACGTCTGGGAGATTTTTTCGCGCAGGAGGGGATCGGCCTGGTGTCCGCGGCCTTTGACGAAGACGGCGTGCTTCATATGACCGTGGCCGCCCTGCCGCAGGCGGGCGGGGAGGAGGGAGCGCCGCGGCCGGAGAGCGCGGACGGGGAGGGCGGAGCGCTTCGGACGGAGGACGCGGACGGGGAGGGCGGAGCGCCGCGGCCGGAGAGCGCGGGCGGGGAGGAAAACGCCGGCAGGATCGAAGTGGAACCGGTCCGGATCGGGGACGGGCAGCCCGGAGGCAGACAGTCCGGCATCGGGCAGACAGAGGACGGGAAGCCAGGAAGCGGCCGTTCCGGCATCGGGCAGGAAAATGCCGGCGCTTTATCGGAGCCGGCCGGGGCACAGGAGCGGCTGCCCGGACTTCGGGAGGCGATTGCCGACAGGCTTCAGATGGAGCCGGAAAAGCTGGAGGTAAACTGGGATGAATGAACGTCTGGCAAAATGGAAGAAAAAGCTCACGAAGGAAAATATGGCCGTGGCCGCGCTTCTGGGGCTTCTGCTCATGGTGATCGCCATTCCCGCGGGCGGAAGGGAGAAAAAGGCGGAGCCGGACGAAGGCGCGGCTTTTTCAGAGGCGTCAGGAAAGAATGCGGCCGCCTCCTCCCCGGAGGCCGGAGCGGAACCGGAATATGCCGGCCTGCTGGAGGAACGGCTGGAAGAGCTCCTTTCCTCCATGGAAGGGGTGGGAGAGGTAAAGGTGATGGTAACGCTTCGTTCCTTTGGACAGCAGGTGGTGGAAAAGGATATTCCGCAGGAGACGGAGCGGACGGAGGAAACGGACAGCGCCGGAGGGACCAGACAGACGAAAAGCGAAAGGAAGGAGGAGAGCACGGTATATGTTACGGACGCGGACGGAAGCCGCACGCCCTATGTCACGGAAACCATCCAGCCCCGGGTGGAGGGCGTGACCGTGGTTGCCCGCGGCGGCGGCGACGCCCGGATCCAGAAAAACATAACCGAAGTGATCGAGGCATTATTTGATATCGAGGCTCATAAGATTAAAGTAGTTAAGATGAAATAGCAGAAAGCAGAGGGAACAGGAGTGAAAAATGTGTTGAAACGCAATCAGATCATGATCACGGCTCTTGCGCTCATGATCGCCGTGGCGGGATATCTGAATTTCGCCGGGACACAGGCGGGGCAGGAGCAGCTGGCCAGCGCGGATGTGTCAGACGCACAGGAGGATATGACTGCCCTTCTGGATCTGTCGGAGGAGGATATCGCATCCGATCTGGAGGACAGCGCCGCCATCGACATTGAGAGCCTGGATTCCGACCAGGAGGCCGCCGCGGTGGAGAACTATCTGGAGGAAAGCATGTCGGACAGCGCTTTGGCCGGAGAAGCGGATGCGGGGACGGATGCGGCAGACGGGTTGGCAAACGAGGATCTTCCCGTTTCTGCGGAGGCGGAGCTTGCCGTGTCCGCAGAGGCCGCGGATGAAGCCGGGGAAGAGCTCGCCCAGGCGGAAAGCGGCGTATCCGACGGCAGCATTCCCGGCGAGGCGGTGTTTACCAGCTCCTCCGGCATCAGCTCCCTTGCCGGCGCGAAGCTTCAGAAGGAACAGACCCGCGCCAGGAATAAGGAAACCCTGCTTGACATCATCAATAATGAAAGCATCAGCGAAGAACAGAAGCAGGACGCCATCAACGGCATGATCAATCTCACCGACATGGCGGAAAAGGAGACCGCCGCTGAAATCCTTCTGGAGGCCAAGGGCTTTTCCGACGTGGTGGTCAGCATCAGCGGAGCCAGCGTGGACGTGGTGGTCAACGCTTCCTCCCTCACCGACGCCCAGCGCGCCCAGATTGAGGACATCGTCACCAGAAAAACCGGGATCGCGCCGGAAAATATCATCATCAGCCCCGTGTCCGGCGGCTGAACGACGGAAAGAGAGTATCTGGAAAAAAGGCCCGCCGGGACCATAGCGCAGATCGGGAGTCTGTGCTGCGGTTTCGGCGGGCCGTGCGTTTTTTTTTTTGAAAAAAGGAGCGGATATGCTATACTGAGGAAAAAGAGACCGGCCTGAACCGGCGGCTTCGGGCCATGCCGTGAGAAATGCCGCCTGATCGACAGTCCGGTTCTCTTTGCATTTGAATGACAAAAATGGTCTTTTCATGACATCCCGGCCGTCAAGCCATGAAAATGTGATAGGATAAATCGAATGGAGGGAAAGCCGGTTTTGGGAGGGGCAGAGATGATAAGGATATGTCTGGTGGACGAAGAGGCGGAATTTCTGGCTCTCATGAAGGAGCTGATCGGGAACTTCCTGGCCCAAAAAGCGATTTTATGTGAAATAGACACTTATGAAAATCCGGAGCTTCTGTACTGGGAATTTCTGGAAAAAAGGGAATACGACATCTGCTTTCTGGATATCGAGATGCCGCAGATGGACGGCAGAAAGCTTGCGGAAAAAATCCGAAGCCTGAGCGATTCCACAAATCTTGTGTTTCTGACTTCCCATAAGGAGTTCATAAAGGCCGGATACCGGGTCAGGGCGTTTGATTTTATCACGAAGGACATGGCCGGGGAAGAAATACCGGACGTCCTGGACAGGCTTCTGCAAAAGCTCAGGCGGGATGAGAAGAAATTCTATACGATAAGAACCCATTCCAGATATGAAAAAATACCATACCACGATATCATCTGCATTTACAAGCAGGATCAGAACGTACGCTTTGTACTAAAAACAGAGGAAAGGCAGGAGAGAAAGGCGATCCGGAAGGTTCTGGAAGAGCTGGACGGAAACGGATTCCTGCTCGTGGAAAGAGGCTGCATCGTCAATCTGGAGCATATCGACAGGATTCATGCGCGTCAGGTGCTTCTGAGCAACGGCCGCGCATTGACCATAAGCAAAGAGCACATCCAGGAAGTGAGAGAGCGCCTGGGAATGTATTGCGCGAATCAGGCGGCGGACAGGTAGGGAAAAAGATTGAAAATGAAGGAAATTCTGGAGATATTCGTCTGCTGCCTGGAAATCTGTATCCCCTACTGGTGGACAGGGAAGCTGGCAGAAAAAAGAGAATTGCGGCGCGGTATAAAAGTCCTGTGGAACATCTGTTTATTGATATGGATCGGGCTGTTATATTATCAGCGTATATTCTCGTTTTATTCACGATTGTATGTGCTGCTTGAAATAGCCGTGGCTGTTTTGCTGGCGGGATGGAGATACCGTATCAGATGGAGAGATGCTTTTGCCATCGCAGGTATCTTTTATGAGAGCCTTTATTTTTTATATCTGATGACGCTCATCGCAGTAGAGTACAGCGATGGGTATGATGCCATGAGCAAGATACAGTCCGGTATCAACTATACTCAGATATGGTCCAGTCTGGCATCGCTGTCTTTGGTATTCATTGAATTTGCCTTGATATACAGACTTCAGAAACAAAGCCTGTCGGTATACGGGAGGATGGAAAAGAGACTTGTGATCATTCCGGTTATTCAGCATTTGATGTTGTATTTCTGTGATATGGTCTTTTATGAGTCAGACAGACTGTTCGTGTTAAAACGTGGATTCTTAGGAACGCTCGGTTACCTGTGCATATTTTTTATCCTTGCCATAGCCTATATTTCAAAAAAAGGGAAAGAGCAAATCAGCGAGCTGGAAAAACGTGCCGACGCCGCGGAACAGAAATATCAGGAGCGGATAGAGGGAGACAGGGAACGGGATATTCTGGTTCATGATATCCGCAATCACCTGGTCGTGATAGACGGTATCCTGCAAAACGGGGAAGTGGACAGGGCCAGGAATTATATCGATAAATTGCAGGAGGATTACTGCAATATCAGGCAGAGCTTCCGCACGGGAAGCGTGGTCGTGGACGCCATACTGGGAAGCAAGGCATATCAGGCGGAAAACGCAGGCATCCGCCTCAAAATCCTGTCGGACGATCTGTCGGATTCCTTCGTATCGGACAGGGACTGGTGCAGCATTCTGTCCAATCTGCTGGACAACGCGATGGAAGCATGCGGGAAAATGGAAGGAAAAGGCTGGATCAGGGTCCGGCTGGAGAACAGGCCCTTTGGAATGGTATGGGTGATTGAAAATGCCTGCCCGGACCCGCAGGACGAACGGGCGGAGGCAAAACCGAAAAGAGGAGGGGTTCGTCATGGAACCGGGCTTCAGAGCGTGCGCTATGCGATCCAGAAGTACAATGGTTTTCTGGACCAGAAAAGAGAAGGGCATATGTTCAGGACAACCCTTGTACTATATAGGTGAGACGGCGTATTCGTTCGCAGGTGAGGGATAAAGTGCAGTACGGGGAGGAAAACGGATGAAAAGAAAAAAGGCCGCAGGCTTATTCTGCATTGTGTTCACACTGGTCTGTCTGTTTCTTTCCGGAAGAGCCAACAATGATCTGGGACTCTTTTCGGACACGCACAGTACAGCCGGAATCATCCCGGAATATGTGAGGGAAGGAACGTCGCTTTCCTTCCTGCTCCTGGCCGTGGCGCTGGCGGTATCCCTGATATGCTTCTGCCTGTATCAATATAAGAAGGTTCCGGGAGCTGTCGCGGTGGTTCAGCTTGTTATCGTTCTGACGATCTGCGTTTACAGCCTTTTTATGTCGATTCTGTGTATCTGCTGTATGAACGGGTATCGGACGGAAGGGCTGACGGCCTCCGGCAGCCCGGCGGTCTCCGGCAGTCCGGCGGCTGAGGAGCCGGCAGGCGAAACGGCACAGGATGAGACACAGACGCCGGATGAGAGCCGGGAGGCGGATTCTCTGCCGCCCGTTTTCATGCTCCTTCCTCAAAAGACGGTGGAGACAATTCAGATCAACGGGGTCAAGAATTATCCGCCCGCCGGTACGGCTGAGTTTAACGCTTTTCTGGAGGATCTGACAAGCATCGACCGGACAGACCAGGCGGAAAACGGAGAAATCCGGCGGGGAAAGGATTATCTGGTGGTGACGCTTGGGTATGGAGATGGAGAGAAAGCGAATCTTTTCTTCTTCCGACCGGAGACAGACGGGGAAAACTGGTACCTGCAGACCGGGGATGGGAGGATATTTGGAGGGGCAGATTTTATCACGGATTATGTGAATATCGAAGCGGCGGCTTCCGCTCCGGAGATGCGGGAGAGTTTTGCGCTGTACCTGGAGCCGGATGAACTGAAGAAATCGGCGGAACTGACAGGACAACTGAAAGAATTGGGCGTTTCCTTCGGCACCGAAGATATGCGCGCTCTTTTTGCGGATGAAATGCGGACGCAGAGGAAACGGTGGGAGAAGGAGCAGGAGGCGCTTGAAGCGGCGGCGGAGGAACTGACATGGAGGATGGACCGGTATCAGTATGCGCTGCAGAAGGGATATGCGCCGACAGAAGAAGAAATAGACGGCAGGCTTGAGGAGATAACAGCCCGGATACGAGAGGCACCCAACTTTGCGGAGCTTGAAACGGCCCTGAAAGAATGCGGGACGACCTGTGAGCAGTATCTGCAGGACCGCAGAGAGCTTTACAGGATTTCCCTTGCTGAAGAAAAGCTGTATGCGGCTGCTTATGAAGAATTCCGCCTTGGAAACGACCGGATCGGAGACCGGGTGTGCGGGGATTTTACGGAATACTGGACGTATTACCTTCTGGATGTGGTGTACCCTGCCATGGAATCCTATAACGAAACCACACTGGAGCCGCTTCTGAAGGAAGCGGAGGCGTTTTACATAAGAGGATGGAACGGATCTGCGAAAGAAGGTGTAAGCATTGAAACAGGAAACTTTAAAATACGGCATCAGGCAGGTAATATCCAACAACCTGTTTCTGATAAAACAGATCGAAAAGGTTTCCCCATGGCGGATTCCGGCCATTATGATCGACGCGGTGGCGGACTGGTCAAAGGGGCTGATTTTCCGGGTGCTTGTGGTGGGATATGTGCTCAACCAGATCCAGGCATCCGCGTCCATCCGGGAGATTTTTCCTGTGGTGGGACTTCTGTCCCTCCTCTCCTTCGCGTGCCATCTGGTGAATATCCTTCTGAAGAACTGCTATTTTCCCCGGTCCGATCTGAAAATTCAGTCCCATCTCATGAAGCTGACCTTCCGCAAGGCCCGGGAGGCTGACCTGGAATGCTATGAGAACGCGGAATATTATGAAAGCCATATCAGGGCGTTAAATGCGTTGAAAAGCCGCCCGAGAATGGCCCTGGATTCCCTGGAAATGCTTTTCGGGGCGCTCTTTGGCTTTTTTGCGCTGTCCGGGCTGGCCCTTTCCCTGGACGTATCCATGCTTCTTTTTGTCGGGCTCCAGATCCTGGCCAACTTCGTGTTTGCCCGGAAGGAAAATGAGGAGCGCCGCGCCTATGAGGTGGAGCTGGCCGAAGCAAACCGTCAGGCTGATTATGTGCGGCGGGTGCATTACATGCCGGAATATGCCAAGGAGCTGAGGACGACCGATATCAGCGAGGTGCTGTTCAAACGTTTCATCGCGGCGACGCAGAATGGAATCCGGGTGATTGAGAAGCATGGCTTCAAGTGCGCGGTATACCGGCTGTTTGTCGATGCGGTGTGTACGCGGATGGGCTATTATCTGGTGATTCTGTTTGTGGCTTTCCGCATTCTGGCGCTGAAAAACATGATGATCGGCGACGGCCTCATGGTGGTCATGGCGATGTTCAGCGTAACGGAGGCGCTGCTGGATCAGGAGAACAGCTTTTTTCAGCTCCATGAGCATGCCATGTACATCGGCGATCTCAGGGCTTTCTGGGAGTATGAACCCAAAATACGGGAGGAGGAAGCGGGGGCCGTTCCAACGATGCCGGTTGAGGAGCTTCGGGTAGAGAACCTGTCGTTTTCCTATTTTGGTTCCGGCCGGAAGGTGATCGACGATATCAGCTTTACCATCAAGGGCGGGCAGACAGCCGCGATCGTGGGCCATAACGGGGCCGGGAAGAGCACGCTGGTCAAGCTGCTCATGCGTCTGTACGAGCCGACCTCCGGCAGCATTTATCTGAATGGCAGAAGGATCAATGAGTACCGGTTAAGCGCTTATCGAAACTGTTTTTCTACCGTATTTCAGGATTTCAAGGTGTTTTCCCTTACGGTCGGAGAAAATATTCTGATGCGGCGCACTGCTGAGGGCGATACGGCGCTTCTTACCGAATCCCTGCGCAAGAGCGGCCTTCTGGATCAGGTTTCCTCGTTCCCGCAGGGCTTTGATACGCAGATGTCGCGGGAATTTGATGAAAATGGCGTTTCTCTTTCCGGGGGACAGAATCAGAAAATCGCGCTGTCCAGGCTGTACGCGAAGAACGCTTCTATCGCAATTCTGGACGAGCCATCGAGCGCCCTGGACCCCATCGCCGAATATGAGCTATTTGAAAATATGAAACGAATCTGTAAGGGGCGGACGGTGATTTTCATCTCGCACCGGCTTTCCAGTGCGATTTCGGCGGACGTCATTTTTATGATGGAACAGGGAAAGATCATAGAGCAGGGCGATCATGAAAGCCTGATGCGGCAGAACGGAAAATACGCGGAGATGTTCAGAAAGCAGGCGGAAAATTATGAGTAAGAGAGGGAAAAGCTTGGGGATGAAAAACACGGCGTATCTGCTGGGCTATGTGCGCCGCCATGTGCCGGCGTTGTTTTATACGAATATTCTGACCGGTATTTTATGGGGATACCTGAATGTGGCGTCCTCCGTGCTGGTGATCCAGGTCGTATTTAACATGATAGGAGAAGGACGGTCTTTTGCGGATGTATGCGCCTTCCTTTTGCTGATGAGCATGATCCTGCTGCCGGTTCTCGGGGTGATCTATTATTGCGAGAAAAGACTGTGGCCCGTCCTGAAATTAAAACTGGGAAAAACGCTTCATACCGAACTGTTTCAAAAAGCGCGGAAGATGGACCTTCGCTGTTACGATGACGCCGGATTTTATACGGACTTCATCTGGACGGTTCAGGAAGCGGAGGATCATGTCTATGCGGCCGTCCGGAATATGGGGAGCGTGCTGCTCCATGTCCTCGCATGCATTGGCGTGATCGGGATCATGATTAAGATCGATCCCCTCATTCTGGTCATTACCGCCGCTTCCATGGCTTTTCAGTTCCTGTTCCGGATGTTGAAATCCAGAATGGAGTTTCTCCGGGAACAGCGCCTGATGCCCCTGGTTAAGAAATACGAATATATCAACCGGGTCTTCTATATGCCGGACTATGCGAAGGAGCTGAGAATGAGCAGGATCGACCGACTGCTCACAGAAGAGTTCGACGGCTGTATATCAGAAATGGATACGGTATACAGAAGACTGCAGCTTCGTATGTCAATCCTGGAGATCGGCGAGCAGGTCTGCAATGTCTTTCTGACGAACATGCTCCTCATTTTTGTTCTGGCGTATAAGATCCTCATTGCAGGGTCTGTTTCGATCGGCGATCTGTCGGTGTCCATTGCCGCGGTCGGAAAACTGAATTCCATGTACAGCGGCCTGCTGACGGCCCTTTCTCAGTCTGCACAGAGCGGAATGTTCGCCGAGAAGCTTCAGACGTTCCTGGCTGCGCAGCCGCGGATCACCTCTCCCCAAAACGCGGCGGCATTACCGGCGGCTTCCGGCGATATCGAATTTTGCAACGTTTCTTTTCGGTATGACGGCAGCGATACCTGGGTGCTTCGGCATATCAACCTGAAAATCAAAGCGCAGACCAGAGCCGCCATTGTGGGATATAACGGCGCCGGGAAATCCACCCTTGTGAAGCTTCTGATGCGTTTATATGATCCTACGGAGGGGGAAATCCTGCTGAACGGCAGGAACATTAAGGAATACGACGTAGAAGAATACCGCCGTTCCTTCGGCACCCTGTTTCAGGATTTTCAGATCTATGCGGCCAGTCTGGGAGAAAATGTGAAAATGGGGCTGGTTGAGACTGAGGATGAATCGGCGATCCGGGAGGCGCTCAGGACGGCGGGAATCGCTGAAAATTTCAGCGGCCTTTCGGTTCCGCTGCTTCGGGAATATGATAAAAACGGACGGCTGGTATCCGGCGGAGAGGCCCAGAAGATCGCGATGGCCAGAGCTTTTTTAAAGGACCCTCACACGTATATCCTGGATGAGCCCTCAAGCGCCCTGGATCCCATCTCTGAATACAACCTGAACCGGACCCTGTTTGAGCTGTCGAAGGGCCGGACGGTGATCTTCATTTCCCACCGCCTGTCCACGACCCGCATGGCGGAGCGGATCTACATGATGGAACAGGGCAGGCTCATCGAAGAGGGAACTCATGAGGAGCTGCTGGAAAAGGGCGGCAGATATGCGGAAATGTTTGAAAAGCAGGCGGAAAAGTACCGGCAGTCTTTTGCGTCATAGAAGAATCCGGGACGCTTTTTTCGTTGCTGGTTACAGGAATCATAAGAAGGTTCCGGGAGCCGCCGCAGTGGTTCAGCCTGCCCTCGTTATGACGGCCTGCGTTTACAGCCTTTTCAGGCTTCCGGAACCGGGGCAGACATGAGAAAGCCGCCTGCTGCGGGATATTGTCTCTCACTACGGGTTGTTTTCCACTTTTCCTGATTTCTGCCGTAGAATTTTGCCTCTCACTACGGGCTGTTTTCCGCTTTTCCTGATTTCTACCGTAGAAAATCGTCACTCACTACGGGCTATTATCCATTTTTTCTGATTCCTACCGTAGAAAATCCCCTCTCACTACGGGCCAAATTAACAGAATTATATTTTCTGCCGTACAAAACCACCAAAATCTACGGTATAAAAAATGAAATTCCCTGTTTTGGCCGTAGTGAGATCCTAATCTCTACGGGTCAGCATGCCATTTTCCTGATTTCTGCCGTAGAAGCCTGCCACAGAAGCGGTTCCTGTTCACTGGCAAGCCAGCGAACAGGAATCTGTCCTGTCCCTGGAACGTTTGCGGCGATGGAGGGCCGGATTCAGGCCGGAACGCTTTTTTACGTTGCTGATTACAGGAATCAAACAACTGGAAAAAATGATATTGAAACCTGTGAATCAGGATGATAAAATACAGCTAAGCATAAAATTTCTGTAAGCCGTTCGGCTGTCGGCGGATTCTCCGCCGTCTGTCACATCTGACATTCCATTCAGAAGCTCTATGCTTGATTCCAGAACAAATGTAACCAAAAGAACAGGCGGGAGCGGACGAAGGGAATGCCGTGTTACTACTCAGCCAGGTCTGTGCATTTGCTGCGCAGACCGTGCCGTACCCGCCGCACAGGCGGAGACGCTGTTTCCTGTATTGGATAAGAGAACGGAGACAGCAGCCTTCGCGGAAACGGAGGTACGATGAACGAAGAACTGTATGCGAACAGAAAGCACAAGGACACGGTATTCCGGATGCTCTACAGCGACAAAAGGGCCATTCTGGAGCTGTACAACGCCCTGAACGGGACGGACTATCAGAATCCGGACGACCTGACGGTCACCACGCTGGAAAACGCGGTCTATATGGCCATGAAGAACGACGTATCCTTTCTGCTGGACGAAAGGATGACCCTGTACGAGCATCAGTCCACATGGAATCCGAACATGCCCCTGCGCGACCTGCTTTATATCGCGCGGCTTATGGAAAAGAGTGTGAACAAAAGATCGCTGTATCAGTCCGAACTGATAAAGATCCCGACGCCCCATTTTGTAGTGTTTTACAATGGGAAAGAGAAGAAACCGGAGGACACCACCATAAAGCTGTCGGATGCCTTTTTGCAGAAGGAAAAGGAACCGGAGCTGGAGCTGAAGGTCCGGTATCTGAACATCAACCGGGGATGCAATCCGGAACTGATGGAAAGGTGCAGGACCCTGAGAGAATACAGTGAATTTGTTGCCCGGATCAGGAAATATGCGGTTGGGGAAACCGCGATCGGAGAAGCGGTAGACAGAGCCGTGACGGAGTGCATAGAGGAAGGGATCCTTGCGGACTTCCTGAGCGGCCAGAGAGCGGAGGTGATCGCCATGTCAATCTTCGAGTATAACGAAGAAGAGGAAATGAAAAAGCTCAGAAGAGGAGAGCAGGAGATTGGGGAAAGAAGAGGAAAAGTTGGAGGAAAGGCGGAGTCAGTGCTGGAAGTCCTCGCACTGCACGGGCAGGTGCCGGAATACGTGAAAAGTCATATACTGGCAGAGGATGATATGAAGGTACTCTCCGCCTGGCTGAGAGAAGCGGCAAAAGCGGAATCCGTAGAAGATTTTCTGGAAAAAACCGGTTTGAAGGAATCCTGCAACAGCTGACCCATTTCCTGAAAAAGAACATCAGCAAAAGACAAAAGCAGCATGTCCATGTCTGCCAAAAGCGGTATGGATATGCTGCTTTTTTCCGAAAAGAGGGTGAAAAGAGCCAGCCTTTGGACTATACAAATCAAAAAATTACTGGTATACTGTCCACGCAGGCAATGAGCGGCGTACAAAAAAGAGGGTATGCCGTAAACATCCGTCTCTGGCGGACAGGACCGGCGAAGCGTAGTCCCGCCCACCGCCTGCCTGTCATTTGAAGAAGGAGCGCATCAACCATGAATTCAAATAAAAAGCGAGTCTTCCTCATCGTCCTCGACAGCGTCGGCATCGGCGCGGAGCCGGACGCGGCCGAATACGGTGACGAGGGAACGAACACCTTAAAAAGCGCGGCGAAAAGCCCGTATTTTCATATGCCGAACATGGAGTCCCTCGGGCTGTTCAACATCGAGGGCATCGACTGGCATCCGTCGGTTCCTTCTCCCCGCGCGGCGGTGGCCCGCATGCGCGAAGCCTCCAAAGGAAAAGACACCACCATCGGCCACTGGGAGATTTCCGGCATCTATTCCGGACGTCCTCTGCCCACCTATCCGGACGGATTCCCTCAGGAGGTTCTGGATGAATTCACCCGCCGCACGGGAAGAGGCGTGCTCTGCAACTGTCCCTATTCCGGTACGGAGGTCATAAAGGACTACGGGGACGAGCACGTGAAGACCGGAAAGCTCATCGTCTACACCTCGGCGGACAGCGTGTTCCAGATCGCGGCCCATGAAAAAATAGTGCCGCCGGAGACACTGTACGAATACTGCCGGATCGCCAGGGAGATCCTCACCGGGGAGCACGGCGTGGGCCGTGTGATCGCCCGTCCCTTTGAGGGGGAGAGCGGCCATTATGTGAGGACGCCCCGCCGCCACGACTTTTCCATCAAGCCGCCTTCCGTAAACATGCTGGACCAGCTGAAGGAAAAGGGATATGACGTGATCGCGGTGGGAAAAATCTTTGATATCTTCGCAGGAAAAGGGATTACGGAGCATGTCTATACTTCGGGAAACGCGGAAGGGATGCAGCGGACGCTGGAATATCAGAAGAGAGACTTTGAAGGGCTCTGCTTCATCAATCTGGTGGACTACGACATGCTCTACGGGCACAGAAACGATATCGACGGCTACGCGAAGGCGCTGACCGCCTTTGACGAATGGCTGCCGGAGTTCCTTTCAAACATGCGTCCGGACGATATCCTCATGATCACGGCCGACCACGGCTGCGATCCCGGCTATACCGCATCCACCGACCATTCCAGGGAATATACGCCGCTTGTCGTTTACGGAAAGAACATTGCGCCCGTCAATCTGGGAACCAGACAGACCTTCGCGGATATCGGGGCGACGGTGCTGGATTATTTCGGAATCCGGCCGGAATTTGCCGGAACCACCATGCTGCCGGAGTTTGGTCCAACGTAGCGAAAGACAGGGAGGCCCGAAAGGAAAGAACTGCGGAGGGCAGGCCTCAAAGGGCAGGCCGAACAAAGGCATCCCGAACAAAGGCATTCCGAAAAAGGGCATCCCGCGAAATTTTGCTGCCTGATAACCTGAAGAGAGCCGTTTGAAGCGGCGAGAGGAAAGAAAACATTGAGCGATATAAAAACGGAAATCAACAGAAGAAGAACCTTTGCCATCATTTCTCACCCGGACGCGGGAAAAACCACGCTGACCGAAAAATTCCTGCTTTACGGCGGAGCGATCAACCTGGCGGGAAGCGTGAAGGGAAAGGCAACCGCCCGCCATGCGGTGAGCGACTGGATGGAGATCGAGAAGGAGAGAGGAATTTCCGTCACCTCCTCCGTTCTCCAGTTTGAATATGACGGATACTGCATCAACATCCTGGATACGCCGGGCCATCAGGATTTCTCCGAGGATACCTACCGGACGCTGATGGCGGCGGACTCCGCGGTCATGGTGATCGACGCCTCCAAGGGCGTGGAGGCGCAGACCAGAAAGCTGTTCAAGGTCTGCGTGATGAGAAAGATTCCGATTTTTACCTTTATCAATAAAATGGACCGGGATGCCAACGACACCTTCGATCTGCTGGATGAGATCGAAAAGGAGCTGGGCATCGCTACCTGCCCGAAAAACTGGCCCATCGGTTCCGGAAAAGCGTTTAAGGGTGTCTATGACAGGGACAAGGGCTGCGTCATCACCTATTCCGATACGGAAAAGGGAACGAAGGAGGGCCAGACAAAGGAGATCCCGCTTTCCGATACGGATACGCTCCGGGAGTTCATCGGAGAAGAGGCCATGGAAAAGCTTCTGGAGGAGGTGGAGCTTCTGGACGGAGCCAGCGCGGAATTTGATCTGGACCTGGTCAGAAGCGGCGACCTGACGCCCGTATTTTTCGGCTCCGCCCTCACCAACTTCGGCGTGGAGATCTTTCTGCAGCATTTCCTGGACATGACCACCCCGCCCCTCCCCAGAAAAGCGGACTGCGGATCTGTAGATCCGGTGGAGCATGATTTTTCCGCCTTCGTGTTCAAGATCCAGGCCAACATGAACAAGGCCCACCGGGACCGGATCGCCTTCATGCGTATCTGTTCCGGAAAATTTGACGCGAGCATGGAGGTGAAGCATGTGCAGGGCGGCAAGGTGATGCGCCTTTCCCAGCCCCAGCAGCTGATGGCGAGCGAGCGGAAGATCCTGGACGAGGCTTACGCGGGAGACATCATCGGCGTGTTCGATCCGGGCATTTTCTCCATCGGCGACACCCTCTGCATGCCGAAGGAAAATTTTGCCTATGAGGGCATTCCTACTTTTGCGCCGGAGCATTTCGCCAGGGTGCGCCAGGTGGACACCATGAAGAGAAAGCAGTTCGTCAAGGGCATCACGCAGATCGCCCAGGAGGGAGCCATCCAGATCTTCCAGGAGTTCAACACGGGCCTGGAGGAGATCATCGTGGGCGTGGTGGGCGTGCTGCAGTTCGACGTGCTCAAATACCGCCTGAACAATGAATATAATGTGGAGATCCGGCTGGAGCCGCTCCCCTATGAGCACATCCGCTGGATCGAAAACAAAGAGGATTTCGATCTGGATAAGCTGACCGGAACCTCCGACATGAAGAAGGTGAAGGACATGAGAGGAAACCCGCTGCTTCTGTTCATCAATGAATGGAGCGTGGGCATGACGGTGGACAGAAACAAGGGACTGATCCTGACGGAATTCGGCAGAAACTGACCTGCGGACACGCAGGTTTTTCGGCAGGAACGAAAAGGAGTCAGCGAAAAAACGGGAGGAAGGAATGAGAAAGCTCCGAAATGCTTTTGCGACCCTGCTTGTGACAGCCGCGGCTGCGGCCCTGGCCTACCTGGCCGGGGACGCGCTGCTGTCCGGAGAACGCTCTCTGCCGCCGGAACGGACCCGGACGGCGGAAAGCGGTCCTGTGTCCGGAGAGGAAAGCCTCTCTGCGCCCGCGCCTGCCGTGGCCGTGCCGGAAACCGCCTCGGTGTCCGCGCCGGAAGCCGGCCGGGAGGAAACGGGAACTGCCTCGCCCGGTCTGGAAGCCACTCACGCGCCGGAAGCCGGCCGGGAGGAAACGGAAGCTGCCTCTGCGGTTTCCGCCGCCTCTTCCGGCGTGCTTTCTTCCGGCGGGCTTCCTTCCGACAGCGCCCCTTCCTCCTATGCCTTTTCACAGCTTTCGCAGGAAGACCGGCTTCTGTATGAGGAGCTGTTTTCCGCCATTACGGGCTTTGAGGAGAAGGCGGTTCTTTCCGTACAGGACGCGGACCGGATCGAAAGGGTCTTTACCTGCGTCCTCGCGGATCACCCGGAGATCTTTTATGTGGACGGCTATACCCTCACCACGCGGACGCTGGGAGAGGAGATCCTGGAGGTGGATTTTCAGGCGGAATACACCCTTTCCAGACAGGAGACGGAGGAACGGACGACGCTTGTAAAGAAGGCGGCGGACGATATTCTCTCTGCCCTTACGGACGGGATGGACGACTATGAAAAGCTGAAGCTTCTGTATGACAGGATCGTGACCGGGACGGAGTATGACCGGAATGCGCCGGAAAACCAGACGATCTGTTCCGTATTTTTATATGGACGCTCCGTCTGCCAGGGCTATGCGAAGGCGTTCCAGTATCTCTGCCAGAGGGCCGGGATACATGCCGTGCTTGTGACCGGAACGGTGGAGGGCGGCGAAGCCCATGCTTGGACGGCGGTGCGCTGCAGCGGCAGCTGGTATTACGCGGATCCCGCCTGGGGAGATGTGGACTATCAGGCGGACGGGGCGCAGGAGGAGACGGGAGGTGCCGCGGAAGGAAGCGGGGTGGAAAAGGCCGCAGAGGGGAGCGGGACGCGGGAGATCGTGGATTACGGGTATTTTCTCGTCCCCTCCCGGGAACTTTTCCGGACCCACACGCCAGAGGTCTGCTTCCCGCTCCCGGAATGCTCCGACATGGCGGACAATTATTATGTGCGGGAGGGACTCTATTTTACGGACGCCGACCTGGAACAGGCCGGCCTGGCGCTGGAGACGGCGGTCCGGGAGGGACGGGAAAGCGTGACGTTCAAATGCGCGGACCGGGAGGCGTACGAAGAATTGTATGAGGAGCTTCTGACGGAACAGAAAATCTTTCAGTACCTGCAGGGCGGCGCGGTTTCCTATGCGGTCTCGGAAGAGCAGCTTGCGCTGACGTTTTTTCCGGCCTCTGCAGCGCGGCCGTAGGGCCGCAGGGCCGCAGGCTGACCGGCGCGGGGAGGCCGTATATTCCGGCGTTACTTTTCATGGAGTGAAAAAATCCTGCGTTTGACTCCTTTTTTCATATCGGGAAATCCCTTTTTGCCCCGACAAAATGCTCCGATACGGTTCAAAATGAGAATCTGCATTGTATAACCGTACAAAAAGTCTGAAATGACGGTTAAAAACAAATTTTTCGATTTTCTAACCGTACTTTTTGGCCACTAATTTGTCACTCGTACGGTTAAATACCTGATTTTCTCCTCTGTAACCGTACTTTCGGGCTATCCGGTACGGTAAAAAACAGATTTTTCGGTCTTTTAACCGTATTCCGCCATAAAAAGTACGGTTCAGAATAGCGTTTTCCGGAATTGGATCCGTAAAAAATGGATTTTTGTACGGTTCAAAATCCATTTTTTCATTTTTCAACCGTATATGGGCAGAAGGTTTTCGTGGAAAACTCTGAAAAAGGCTTCCGTAGAAGCCCCTGCGGAATGTTTTCCTGTACAAATTCGTGGAGCATTTCACCGGGGCCCCTGCCTCGTGTACAGTAACATTCCGGCCGCGGCATTTCGGCGGCGAAAAGAGAAAAAGCTTTGCAAAGGGAAGGGATTTTGTTATAATCAGAACTATAGTGGTAAAGGAGGCAGCCTTATGGAAAAAGATACAAACAGGAACACACATGTACTGCAGGGGGACGACGGCATCGGATCCGTACAGATCGCGGATGAGGTCGTGGCCATGATCGCATCCCTTGCGGCGATGGAGGTGGAAGGCGTTTATTCCCTGGCGGGAAAGGTGACCAACGAGCTGATGAGCAAGGTGGGCGTCAAGAGCCTGACCAGAGGCGTGAAGGTGCAGGTGACCGGCAGCAGCGTGAGGGCGGACCTGGCTCTGAGCCTGGAGTACGGCTACAACATTCCCGCGACCAGCCAGAAGGTGCAGGAGAAGGTGAAGAACGCGATCGAGAATATGACCGGGCTGACGGTTACGGATGTGAATATCCGGATCGTGAAGGTGAATATGGAGCCGGGCAGGCAGTAAAAGAGAAAAGACCTTTCCCAGCGGTTCAGACCCTTCTGGACCGCTGTGTGTCTTTTCAGAAAAAACGGTGCATACGGGAGAGATAATGGGCAGAAGAGAGCAGAGGGAACAGATTTTCAAGCTGCTGTTCCGCGTGGAATTTAATACGATCGGGGAGATGCCGGAGCAGTGCCGGCTTTTCTTTGAGGATGAGGAGAATACGGCGGATGCCGCGGATGAAGCATATATTCAGGGAAAGCTGGACAGGATTCTGGAGAAGCTTTCCGAGATCGATGAGCTGATCAGCACGACGGCGAAGGGCTGGACCATCGACCGGATGGGAAAGGTGGAGCTGACCATCATCCGTCTGGCGGTTTATGAGATAAAATTTGACGAGAATATCCCGGACAGCGTGGCGATCAACGAGGCCGTGGAGCTTGCGAAGAAGTTCGGCCAGGAGGAATCCTCCGGCTTTGTGAACGGCGTGCTGGCCCGGTTCGTGTAAGGACGGGCAGATGAAGAACGTCTATTCGGTGGGACAGGTGAACGCCTATATCCGGAACATGTTTTCCCAGGATTTCCTGCTGAGAAGCATCAGCGTCAGGGGCGAGGTGAGCAACTGCAAGTATCATTCCTCCGGCCATCTGTATTTTACGCTGAAGGATGAAAGGGCCGCCGTCGCCTGCGTGATGTTCGCCGGTTATCGGAAGAGGCTTTCCTTCCGCCTGGAGGAAGGCATGCAGGTGGTCGTGCAGGGGAGCGTGGAGGTCTACGAGCGGGACGGGAAATACCAGCTGTACGCGAAGGAGATCCTCCTGGACGGAGCCGGATATCTGTATGAAAAATTTGAACGGCTGAAGCGCAGTCTGGAAGAGCGCGGCCTGTTCGCTCCGGAGTACAAGCGGCCGATCCCCGCCTATATCCGCACCCTTGGCGTTGTGACGGCTCCCACGGGAGCGGCGGTGCGGGATATCATCAACATTACCCGCAGAAGGAATCCCTATGTGCAGATCATTCTCTATCCTGCCGTGGTGCAGGGAGACCAGGCGGTTCCCAGCATCGTGAACGGCATCCGGGCGCTGGAGCGGCTCGGAGTGGACGTGATGATCGTGGGCCGGGGCGGAGGCTCCATGGAGGATCTGTGGGCGTTCAACGAGGAGGCGGTGGCCCAGGCGGTCTTTGACTGCGCGGTTCCCGTCATTTCTGCCGTTGGGCATGAAACGGACACCACCATCATCGACTTTGTCTCGGATCTTCGCGCGCCGACGCCTTCTGCCGCTGCGGAGCTTGCCGTATATGATGTCAGGCAGCTGCTGGAGTTTCTGGAGGACAGGAAGGAAGGGCTGAACCGGCGGCTGCGGGCCGTTCTGAACCGGGATCGCCTGCGTCTGCAGCACGCGGCGCGGTCCCTGCAGCATCTGAGCCCGGCGAACCGGATCCGGGAGCGGCGGATGACCTGCATCCGCTTGGAGGAGGGCCTGCAGGCTGCGATGAAGCGTGTTCTGGAGCTTGGGAGAAATCGGCTGCGCCTGTATGCGGAGACGCTGAAGGGGCTGTCGCCCCTGGATAAGCTGGCGCAGGGCTTTTCTCATGTGGAGGATGAAGCGGGAAGGACGGTTTCGGATATCGGAAGGATCGCTCCGGGAGACCTTCTTTCCATTTATGTGAAAAACGGCAGGGCGCTTGCCGAGGTGAAGGAGACGTCGCCGTGGAGCCCGCAGGAAGTTGGGAAAGGAGAAAGGGATGCCGGCTGAAAAGAAAAAGAGGGCAGACGCTCCTGAAAAGGAGATCGGCCTGGAGGAAGCCTTCGGCATGCTGGACGGAATCATCCGCAGGCTGGAGGAGGAAGAGATTTCTCTGGAGGATTCCTTTGACGCATACAAAAAAGGAATGGATCTGCTGAAGATCTGCAATGATAAAATCGACCAGGTGGAAAAAAAGGTCCTGGTCCTGAACGGGGAGGGCGGACTGGATGAATTTTGAAGAGCGTCTTAACGCGGACATCGCGGAAATTGAGGAGATTTTGAAAAGATACCTGCCGAAGGAGGAGGGCTGCGCGAAAACGGTAGCGGAGGCGGCGAACTACAGCGTGCTGGCGGGAGGAAAGCGCCTGCGGCCCATGCTGCTTCTGGAATGCTGCCGTCTGTTCGGAGGAAGAACGGAGCTGGCGGCCCCTTTTATGGCGGCCATTGAGTTTATCCACACCTATTCCCTGGTACACGACGATCTGCCCTGCATGGACAACGACGAATACCGCCGGGGAAGGAAGACCACCCATGCCGTTTACGGCGAGGGCATGGCGGTGCTGGCAGGGGACGCCCTGCTGAATCTGGCTTTTGAGACGGCTGCTTCCGCCTTTACCCTGGCAGAGAAGGAGGAGGAACTGAGAAGGGCGGCCAGAGCCATGCAGATCCTCTCCGCGAAATCCGGGATCGGCGGCATGATCGGCGGTCAGTGCGCCGATACCGAGGCGGAGGAGTTTCCGCCGGAGAGGGTGACGAAGGAGCTGCTTCTGTACATTCATGAGAACAAGACGGCGGCCATGATCGAAAGCCCCATGATGATCGGAGCCCTTCTGGCCGGAGCGCCGGAGGAAAAGCTCGCCGCTCTGGAACGGATCGGAAGCCGGATCGGTCTGGCCTTCCAGATCCGGGATGATATTCTGGATCTGACCAGCAGCCTGGAGGAACTGGGAAAGCAGACGGGCAGCGATCTGAAGAACCATAAGGTCACTTATGTGTCCTTAAACGGCATGGAGCAGTCGGAAAAGGATGTGCGCAGGCTTTCGGAGGAGGCGCTTCTGGAGCTGAAGGGACTGACGGAAGAGAGAAATGAATTCCTGGAACGCCTGGTGGAGGATTTGATTACACGGAAGAAGTAGGAGCGGCCTGCGCCGGATACCCGGCCGGCCCGCTTCGGAATGGAGGAAGCCATGCTTCTTGATCAGATAAAGCAGCCAAATGATATAAAGAAGATCAGTCCCCGGGATTATCCGGCGCTGGCGGCGGAGATCCGGGAATTTCTGGTGAACAAGATCAGCGTGACGGGAGGCCATCTCGGCTCCAACCTTGGCGCGGTGGAGCTGACCATGGCGCTTCATCTGGTGCTGGATCTGCCCCAGGATAAGATCGTCTGGGACGTGGGGCATCAGTCCTATACCCACAAGCTTCTGACCGGACGGCGGGAGGGCTTTGAGCATCTGCGCAAGTACGGCGGCATGAGCGGCTTTCCCAAACGGAAGGAAAGCGAGTGCGACAGCTTTGACACGGGACACAGCTCCACCTCCATCTCCGCCGGCCTTGGCCTGGTGAAGGCAAGAGACCTGCGGGGAGAGGACTACACGGTGGTTTCCGTGATCGGGGACGGCTCCCTGACCGGCGGGATGGCCTATGAGGCGCTGAACAACGCCGCCAGGCTGGAGACCAATTTCATCATCATCCTGAACGACAACAACATGTCCATCTCGGAAAATGTGGGGGGCGTTTCCAAATATCTGAACAACATCCGCACCTCCAACGCCTATCTGGACGTGAAGGACGGCATTTACTATGCCATCCGCAACACCCGGTACGGAGAACCGGTGGTGGCGGGCATCCGCCGGGCCAAGAACAGCCTGAAGCAGCTGGTGATCCCGGGCATGATGTTCGAGGATATGGGGATCACCTATCTGGGCCCCGTGGACGGACACGATACGGCCGCTCTGGTGCGGGTGATCCGGGAGGCGAAGCGCAGGAAAAACGCTGTGCTCATCCATGTGCTCACCAAAAAGGGCAAGGGCTATCCTCCCGCGGAAAAGCATCCGGCCCGTTTTCACGGGGCGGAGCCCTTTGATGTGCAGACCGGCGTGCCTCTGAAGAAAAAAATGAAGGCCAACTACACCGATATTTTTTCCACGGTGATGATGAAGCTGGGGCAGCGCAACGACAGGATCGTGGCCATCACGGCCGCCATGCCGGACGGCACCGGGCTGAAGCGGTTCAGCCACGCCTATCCGGACCGTTTTTTTGACGTGGGGATCGCGGAGCAGCATGCGGTGACCTTCGCGGCCGGGCTTGCGGCGGGGGGCCTCCGTCCTGTGGTGGCGGTTTATTCCTCCTTCCTGCAGAGGGCCTACGATCAGATCCTGCATGACGTGTGCATCCAGAATCTGCCCGTGATCTTTGCCATTGACCGGGCGGGGCTGGTGGGAAGCGACGGGGAGACCCATCAGGGGATCTTCGATCTGTCCTATCTGTCCTCCATCCCCAACATGCATATCTGCGCGCCCAAGAACAAGTGGGAGCTGTCGGACATGCTCAAATTTGCCGTGGCCTTTGAAGCGCCCATCGCCATCCGTTATCCCAGAGGAGAGGCCTACGACGGGCTTGCTCAGTTCCGCGCCCCAGTGGAATACGGGAAGGCGGAGATGCTCTATGAGGAAGAGGGGATCGCCCTTCTTGCCGTGGGAAGCATGGTGAAGACGGCGGAAGCGGCGCGGCTGCGGCTGAAGGGGCGCGGACTTTCCTGCACGCTGGTGAACGCCCGTTTTGTAAAGCCCGTGGATGAGGAAATGATCGAGCGCCTGGCCCGCGGCCACAGGCTCATCGTGACCCTGGAGGAAAATGTGGCAAGCGGCGGCTTCGGGGAGCGGGTCCGTACCTTCGCGGATGAAAAGGAGCTCCCTGCGCAGATCCTTTCCGTCACCATTCCGGACGAATACGTGGAGCACGGCAATGTGGAGCTTCTGAAAAAGGAGATCGGCATCGATGAGGATACGGTGACGAAACGGATACTGGAGGCATGGGAGCAGAAATGAAGGAACGGCTGGATGTGCTTCTTGTGAAGCTTGGATACGCGCCCTCCCGGGAAAAGGCGAAGGCGGTCATCATGTCCGGAAACGTGTTCGTGGACGGACAGAGAGAGGACAAGGCCGGCGCCGTATTCGGAGAGGACGCGCAGATCACGGTGAAGGAAAATCCTCTGAAATACGTGAGCAGGGGCGGGCTGAAGCTGGAAAAGGCCATGCGGGAATTCCCCATTTCTCTGGAAGGCGGTATCTGCATGGATATCGGAGCCTCCACGGGAGGCTTTACGGACTGCATGCTTCAGAACGGGGCGGCAAAGGTGTACGCGGTGGACGTGGGACACGGACAGCTTGCCTGGAAGCTGCGCTGCGACGAGCGGGTGGTGTGCATGGAGCGCACCAATTTCCGCTATATGACGCGGGAGGATATTCCGGATGAACTGGATTTCGCTTCCGTGGACGTGTCCTTCATTTCCCTGACGAAGATCCTCCTTCCGGCGAGGCGGCTTTTAAAGCCCTCCGGACAGATGGTCTGTCTGATCAAGCCTCAGTTTGAGGCCGGCCGGGAAAAGGTGGGAAAGAAGGGCGTGGTAAGAGAGCCCTCCGTTCACCGGGAGGTCATTGAAAGGATCGTGGATTTTGCCTCCTTCCTGGGGTTTTCCGTCCGGGGGCTCACCTTTTCTCCCGTGCGGGGGCCGGAAGGGAATATCGAATATCTGATCTGGATCGAGAAGGATGAGGCGGAGGATGAGAGGACGGCTTCCCTTTCTGAGGCGGACGCGCTGAAGCTGTTTGCCGGCCTGGAGGAGGAAGGCGCGGGCCTTTCCGGCACGCCGGAGTGGAAGGAACGGATCGCCGGAGTGGTGCGCAGGGCGCATGAGCAGGTGGAATAATGGACACAGGGACAGGAAAATCTTACATCATCATGACAAACCGTCCGAAGGATCCGTCCCTTGCGGTGACGGAGCGGATCCGCGCTTTTCTGGAAAAAAGAGGGGCGCGGGTGTCCGTGTTCGCGGACAATGAGGACGCCTCCCGGCTCGGACTCGCGGAAGAACCGGGGAAAATGGCGGACGGGCCGGCGGAACCGGGCAAAAGGACAGACACGGACGGGCCGGCGGAACCGGGCAAACCGGCGGATGCGGACAGGACGGCCCCGCATGCCGCGGCCTCCTGCATGATCGTGCTGGGCGGGGACGGCACCATGCTCAAAGCGGCAAAGGAGACGGCCTTCAGCCGGATCCCGCTTCTGGGCGTAAACCTGGGAACCATGGGCTACCTTGCCGAGGTGGAGGTGGCATCTCTGGAGGAGGCGCTGGAGCGGCTGCTGCGCGGGGATTACACGGTGGAGGAGCGGATGATGCTGTCGGGAAGCGTCAGACGGGGCGACGGAAGCCGGGAAACCGCGCAGCTGGACGCTCTGAATGACGTGACGGTCACCAGGTGCGGCCCGATGCAGGTGGTTCCCCTGCGGATCTGGGTGAACGGCCAGCTCCTCGCGGGCTACGGGGCGGACGGGATCGTGATCGCCACCCCCACCGGATCCACCGGCTACAACCTGTCCGCGGGAGGCCCCATCGTGGAGCCGGAGGCGGGGCTCATCCTTCTGACGCCCATCTGCCCCCATACGCTCAACACCCGGAGCGTGGTGCTCTGCGACCGGGATGAGGTGGAGGTGGAGATCGGAAGGAAGCCCTCGGGGGATGTCCAGGAGGTGGAGGTCAGCTTCGACGGCGCCCTTCTTACCAGGCTTCGCAGCGGGGACAGAGTCCGGGTGAAAAAAAGTGAAAGGACCACCTCCATTATCAGGCTGAGCGAACCGGCTTTTCTGGAACGCCTGCACAGAAAGATGAGTGAGTAGACGAATGAAACAGAGCAGACAGGAGAAAATCGTGGAGCTGGTTAAGGCCAGCGAGATCGAAACGCAGGAGGAGCTTGCGGACAGACTGAGAGAGGCGGGCTTTGTTGTGACCCAGTCCACCATTTCCCGTGATATCAGGCAGCTCCATCTGTCCAAGGTGCCCGCAGGGAACGGACGTCAGAAATATGTGGTGCTCAGGCAGGACGACAGCCATCTCTGGGACAAGTATGTGCGCGTTCTGAAGGACGGCTTCGTTTCCATGGATATGGCGCAGAATATCCTGGTGATCAAGACCGTGTCCGGCATGGCAATGGCGGTGGCGGCCGCGGTGGACGCCATGAAGTTTCAGGAGATCGTGGGCTGCATCGCCGGGGACGATACCATCATGATGGCGGTCCGCAGCGTGGAGGAAACAAAGGCGGTCATGGAAAAGATCCGCCGGATCCTGGGAAAGTAGAGGGAAGCTCCGGCTGCCAGACGCCGCGGCATTGATGCCGCGGGCTGTGTGCGTCGCGTGATCGGACAGGGGAAGGCGCTTCCCCTGTCCGATCATTCAGGAAGGAATACTGGTAAGAAAATATGTTGGTGAGCTTGCATGTGAAAAATCTGGCGCTGATCCAGGAGGCGGAAGTTTTTTTCGGCCCCGGTCTGAATATCCTGACCGGAGAGACCGGCGCGGGAAAATCGATCATCCTCGGCTCCGTCGGACTGGCGCTGGGAGGAAGGGCGGACCGGGATATGATCCGGACGGGAGCGGATCAGGCGCTGGTGGAGCTGGTATTCGCCCTGGACAAAAAGGAGCAGGCGGATAAGGTGCGCGCTCTGGATATTCCGGTGGAGGAGGACGGCATGGTGATCCTTCAGCGCCGGATCCTGCCTGGAAGGAGTTTAAGCCGGGTCAACGGCGAGACGGTGAACGGAAAGCTGTTAAAGGAGCTTTCCGGAATCCTCATCGACATTCACGGCCAGCACGATTCCCAGAAGCTGTTAAAGCCCAAGCGCCATCTGGAGATTCTGGATGATTTTGCCGGAGAGGAAGCGGCGGATCTGAAGCGGGAGCTGAAGGACAGGTATGACTCCCTCCGTCAGACCAGAAAGCTGCTTTCCGAATGCGGGATGGACAGCAGGGAGCGGGAGCGCGCGCTTTCCCTGGCCGGCTTTGAAGCGAAGGAGATCGCGGAAGCCGGACTGAAGGAGGGAGAGGATGAGGAGCTGGAGACGCGTTTCCGGAAGATGGCGAACAGCCGCCGGATCGCGGAAGCGGTGGGGATGAGCTGGGAGCTGACCGGCTCCCAGACCCAGGGCGGCGCTTCGGAAGCGGTAGGCCGCGCGCTGCGGGAGCTTTCTTCCGTCAGCGCCTATGACGACGGGCTGGAGCAGTTCGTTTCCCTCCTTTCCGATGTGGAAGGGCTGCTGAATGAATTCAACCGTTCCGCCTCGGAATACCTTTCCGACCTGGAATTTGATCAGGCGGATTTTGAACAGGTGGAGGAGCGCCTCAACCTGATCAACCGGCTGAAGGAAAAATATGGAAATACCATTCCGGACATCCTGCGTTACCAGGAGGAACGGGAACGGGAGATCGAGCGGCTTCAGGATGCGGACGCATACCGGGAAAGGCTTCAGGAAAAGCTGAAGGAGGAAAAGAAGCAGGTGGAAGCGCTCTGCGGGCGGCTTTCCGGGATCCGGGAAAAGGCGGGGCAGAGACTTTCCGGGCTTCTGATCGAAGCGCTCCAGGATCTGAATTTCAATCAGGTGGACTTTGACGTGCTCCTGAACAGAAAGGCGGAGCCTGCCTCCGACGGCTGGGACGAGGCGGCCTTCCGCATATCCACGAATCCGGGCGAGCCGAAAAAGCCCCTCTCCGAAGTGGCGAGCGGCGGCGAGCTTTCCCGCATCATGCTGGCGCTGAAAACGGTGACCGCGGCCCAGGAGGATAAGGACACCTTCATCTTTGACGAGATCGATACGGGCATCAGCGGAAAAACAGCCTGGAAGGTTTCGCAGAAGCTGGGAATCCTGGCAAAGACGCGCCAGGTGATCTGCATCACCCATCTGCCGCAGATCGCGGCCATGGCGGACAACCATTTTGTCATTGAGAAAAAATCAGAAAATGGCTCAACTGCCACTTCCATTTATGAAATTAAGGGGGACGCGGTGGAA